>CAIWHR010000189.1 GCA_903912485.1 uncultured beta proteobacterium
CTGCAGCGGGCGGCCGAACTCGGCCGCGGTGTGGCACAGCGCCTTGACGTCCTTGGGAAAGCACGATCCGCCGTAGCCGGCGCCCGGATAGAGGAAGTAGTAGCCGATGCGCGGGTCGGAGCCGATGCCCTGGCGCACGTGCTCGATGTCGGCGCCGAGCTCGTCGGCGAGGTTCGCCAGCTCGTTCATGAACGAAATCCGCGTCGCCAGCATCGCGTTGGCGGCGTACTTGGTGAGCTCGGCCGAGCGCACGTCCATCACCAGCAGGCGTTCGTGCGTGCGCTGGAAAGGCGCGTAGACGGCGCGCATCGCGGCGATCGCCCGCTCGTCGTCGGCGCCGACGACCACGCGGTCGGGCCGCATGAAGTCGTCGACCGCCGCGCCCTCCTTCAGGAACTCGGGGTTGGAGACGACGGCGAAGCCGGGGTCGACGCCGCGAGTGCGCAGTTCGTCGGCGATCGCCTCGCGCACGCGGTCGGCGGTCCCGACCGGCACCGTCGACTTGTCGATGACGACCTTGTACTCGGTCATCCGGCGGCCGATGTTGCGCGCGGCGGCGAGCACGTACTGCATGTCGGCCGATCCGTCCTCGTCCGGCGGCGTGCCGACGGCGATGAACTGCAGCGTGCCGTGGGCGACGGCGGCGTCGACGTCGGTGGTGAAGCGCAGGCGCCCCGCGGCGGCGTTGCGCGCGATCATCGCCTCGAGGCCGGGCTCGTGGATGGGCACGCCGCCGGCGTTGAGGATGTCGATCTTGCGGCGGTCGACGTCGAGGCAGAGCACGTCGTTGCCGACTTCGGCGAAGCAGGCGCCGGTGACCAGGCCGACGTAGCCCGAGCCGATCATGGTGATTTTCAAGGTTTTTCTCCCAGTGAGGCGTTGATGGCCGACAGTGCGGCGAGCGGATCGGGCGCCTGCGTGATCGGCCGGCCGATGACGAGATAGTCGGCGCCGTTGGCGACCGCCGCCTGCGGCGTGATGATGCGCGCCTGGTCGTCGCGGGTGCTGCCGGCCGGCCGGATGCCCGGCGTCACCAGCCGGAATCCGGCGGGGAGCACCGCGCGCAGCGTCGGTGCCTCGACCGCGGAACAGACGACGCCGTCGAGGCCGCACGCCGACGTGAGCTGTGCCAGCCCCAGCGCCTGCTGCGCGGCGGTGCGGTGGACGCCGGTGTCGCGGAGGTCGGCGTCGGACAGGCTGGTGAGCACGGTGACCGCGATCAGCAGCGGGGGCGGCGTTCCGCGCTCGGCGGCGGTCGCGGCGACGGCGTCGCGCGCGGCTTCGAGCATCGCCCGCCCGCCGGCGGCGTGCACGTTGAGCATCCAGACGCCCAGCCGCGTCGCTGCGGCGCAGGCCTGGCCGACGGTGTTGGGGATGTCGTGGAACTTGAGGTCGAGAAAGACCCTGAAACCGCGCTCGATCATCCAGCGCACCGGCTCGGGGCCGGCGACGACGAACATCTCCTTGCCGACCTTGAGCGCGCAGGCCGCGGGGTCGAGCCGGTCGGCCAGAGCCAGCGCGGCGATGGGATTGGCGAAATCGAGCGCGACGATCACGCGCGGGTCGGCAGCTGTCACGAGTTCCCCTGCGGGTTGCGAAGAAGGGTCTTCCTGCCGGCCAGGCGCCTGGCGACCGACTTTCCGCCGGCCTTGGCGTCCCTGGCGCCGAACGCGGTGGCGATGCCGGCCTTCGCCCGCGGCGTCCCGGGAAGCGCGGGGTGGCGCACCCGCTGCCTGAGCTTGCCCATCAGGCGTACCCGTCCGGCATCTCGGTGCGGCGCGGCGAGTAGGTCTCCCACTTGCCGCAGCCGGGGCAGCGCCAGTAGTACTGCTTGGCGCGGAAGCCGCAGTGCTCGCACTTGTACATCCCGAGGCGCTTGATGTGCTGGCCCACGAGCTGCTTGACGAGCTCGAGGTCGTGGCGGCGCTCGGCCGGCGCCGCCAGCAGCTGCGCCTCCAGCAGCCGGTCGAGCCCGAGCAGCGTCGGGTTGCGCGCCAGCTCGTCCTTGATCAGCGCGCCCGCGGCCGCGGGGCCCTCCTCCGCCAGCGCCAGCGCAAATACCGTATTGAGGATGTCGAGCGAGGGCGAATGCTCCTGGTAGGACTTGAGCACGCGCAGGCCCTGCGCCGTCTGGCCGGTCTTCCGGTACGCGTCGGCGAGCCGTTCGGCGACCAGCGACAGGAAAGCCGGGTTCTGCGTCTCGATCCGCTGCCACGCGACGATGGCGTCCTCGTGCGCGCCCTTCTGCGCGTGAAGGTCGCCCAGCAGCATCGTCGCCCGCGCGCAGGCCTTGTACTCGGCCAGCGCCGCGTCGATGTGGCCGTTGGCGGCGTCGAAGTCGTTCTTCAGCAGCGCGGCCTGCGCCAGTTCGCAGTCGTAGTGCGCGATCTCCTTGAAATACGGCTGCTTGGCGATCGCCTCCATGCGGCGGGTGACCGAGATGGCCTTGGGCCAGTCTTTTTCCTGCTCGTAGATCGACAGCAGGAAGCCGAGCGACGGGTGCTCGAAGGTCGAGCCTTCGAGCTTGGCAAAGAGTTCCTCGGCGCGGTCGAGCAGTCCGGCGCGGTGGAAATCCTGGGCGAGCTCGAAGGTCGCCGCCTCGCGCTTGTCGGCGGGCAGGTCGGCGCGGTCGAGCAGGTTCTGGTGCATCCGTATCGCCCGGTCGATCTCGCCCTGGCGCCGGAACAGGCTGCCCAGCGCGAAATGCAGGTCGATCGTCTGCGGGTCGACCTTGACCACCTCGATGAACGACTCGATCGCCTTGTCGGGCTGCTCGTTCAGGAGGAAATTGAGTCCGCGAAAGTACGACAGCGGCAGCGCACGCGATTCGCGCAGCAGGTGCTTGATGTCGATGCGCGCGGCGATCCAGCCCAGCGCGAAGAACACCGCCGGAATCGGGAGCAGCCACCAGAGATCGAAATCCACGTGCGGAAGGGGGTCGTTGAGTGCGTCGCCGGTCGGCGAGGCCGCGTCAGATGCCGTCCAGCGGACCGCCCTGCGCGAAGTTGACCGCGCTCGCAGTGTCCTGCGCGCGCCGGCCGGGAATCGCGCCGTGCGGCGCGGGCTCGACGTCGTGCCTGGCGCGGTTGCGGCGCAGGCGGTTGAGCTGCCGCTTCAGCCGCGCCGTGCGGATGGCGCCGGCGAGCAGCCCCGCCGCCGCGCCCACGGCGAAAGCGATCAGCACGATGAAGATCAGCGGCGCCTGCCAGCTCCACCAGTGGTAGAACTTGAGCGTCACCTGCTCCGAATTCTGGAGCGAAAGGAGGAGCAGCGCCGTGAACAGCACCGCTCCCGCCATCCAGCGCAGCGCTTTCATGCGGGTTTCTTGAAATCGACCCGTTCGCGCAGTTCCTTGCCCGCCTTGAAATGCGGCACGTGTTTCTGCGGCACCTGCACCCGTTCACCGGACTTGGGATTGCGCCCCGTTCGCGGCGGCCGGTAATTGAGGCCGAAGCTGCCGAACCCGCGGATCTCGATGCGTTCGCCCTTCGCCAGGCTTTCGCCCATGGCGTCGAGGACCATCTTCACCGCGAGTTCGGCGTCCTTGGCAACCAGCTGCGGAAACTGCGCCGCCAGGCGGTCGATCAGCTCCGATTTGGTCATCACGGGATCCGCTTACTCGGTCGTCTTGTTGTCCATCTTGGCGCGCAGCAGTGCCCCGAGGTTGGTGGTGCCGGTGCTGGTGCCCGCGGTGTCCGCCTTGATGCTCTGCATCGCCTCGCTCTCTTCGGCGTGATCCTTGGCCTTGATCGAGAGGTTGATCGAGCGGTTCTTGCGGTCGACGTTGATGATCATCGCCGAGACCGTGTCGCCTTCCTTCAGGTGCGTGCGGATGTCCTCGACGCGGTCGCGCGCCACTTCCGACGCGCGGAGGTAGCCTTCGACTTCGCCGTCCAGCGCAATCACCGCGCCCTTGGCGTCGAGCGACTTGACGGTGCCGTTGACGACGTGGCCCTTGTCGTGCAGCGCGACGTAGTTGGTGAACGGGTCGCCGTCGAGCTGCTTGATGCCCAGCGATATGCGTTCGCGCTCGACGTCGATCGCCAGCACCACGGCCTCGACTTCCTGGCCCTTCTTGTAGTCGCGCACCGCGGCTTCGCCGGGCAGCGTCCACGACAGGTCGGACAGGTGCACCAGGCCGTCGATGCCGCCGGGAAGGCCGACGAACACGCCGAAGTCGGTGATCGACTTGATCTGCCCCGCGACCTTGTCGCCCTTCTTGTGGTTCATCGCGAAAACGTCCCACGGGTTCGACATGCACTGCTTCATCCCCAGCGAGATGCGGCGGCGCTCCTCGTCGATCTCGAGGATCATCACTTCGACTTCGTCGCCGAGCTGCACGACCTTGGTCGGGTGGATGTTCTTGTTGGTCCAGTCCATTTCGGAAACGTGGACGAGGCCTTCGATGCCCGCCTCGATCTCGACGAACGCGCCGTAATCGGTGATGTTGGTGACCTTGCCGAACAGGCGCGTCGACGTCGGGTAGCGGCGCGACAGGCCGACCCACGGATCTTCGCCCAGCTGCTTCATGCCCAGCGAGACGCGGTTCTTCTCCTGGTCGAACTTGAGGATCTTGGCGGTGACTTCGTCGCCGACCGCGAGCACTTCCGACGGGTGCTTGACGCGACGCCACGCGAGGTCGGTGATGTGCAGCAGGCCGTCGATGCCGCCCAGGTCGACGAACGCGCCGTAGTCGGTGATGTTCTTGACGATGCCCTTGACCGTCGCGCCTTCCTGCAGCGTCGACAGCAGCTTTTCGCGTTCCTCGCCCAGGCTCGCCTCGAGCACGGCGCGGCGCGACACGACCACGTTGTTGCGCTTGCGGTCGAGCTTGATGACCTTGAACTCGAGCGGCTTGCCCTCGTAGGGTGTGGTGTCCTTGACCGGACGGATGTCGACCAGCGAGCCGGGCAGGAACGCGCGGATGCCGTTGACCATCACGGTCAGCCCGCCCTTGACCTTGCCGGTGACCAGGCCGGAGACGATGACGCCCTGCTCCATCGCCGCTTCGAGGTCGTGCCACGCCTTGAGGCGCTTGGCCTTGTCGCGCGACAGCTTGGTCTCGCCGTAGCCGTCTTCGAGGCTCTCGATCGCGACGGTGACGAAGTCGCCCGCCTTGACCTCGAGTTCCCCGTTGTCGTTCTTGAATTCCTCGATCGGGATGAAGCTCTCGGACTTGAGTCCGGCGTTGACGACGACGATGTTGTAGTCGACGCGAACGACTTCGGCGGTGATGAGTTCGCCCTGGCGCATCTCCTGCCGGGAAAGGCTCTCTTCGAACAGAGCGGCAAAGCTTTCCATCGACGGAGCGGATGCGGCGATGCTGGGGGTGGCGTTAGCCATGGTGGGTTGGATCCTTATCGATCGGTGACGCCGCCGGTGAGCGAGAACCCTATTTCTCGCGCGACGGGCTGGTTGGGGGGGTCCGCAGGGGACGCCGGCTAAAGCATCCTTCGACGGGGCCGTGCACGGGTTGCGCTCGCCCGAATTCGCGGGCAGCCGAACCCTACTGCCGATCTTCGCTACGTCGTCCCTGCGTCCGCGATTGCGGCGGCGGAAAAGCGCCCGAGCACAAAGGCGACTGCGGCGTCGATCGTCATCTGCGTGGTGTCCAGAATCACGGCGTCGGCGGCGGGCTTGAGCGGTGCAGCCTCGCGGCCAGCGTCGCGCGCGTCGCGTTCCAGAATATCGCGCAAAAGACTTTCAATGTTAACCGAGATTCCTTTTTCGATCAACTGCTTATGGCGCCGCCTCGCGCGTTCCTCGGGGCTGGCGGTGACGAAGACCTTGACCATTGCCTCGGGGAACACGACGGTGCCCATGTCGCGCCCGTCGGCGACCAGCCCCGGCGCTCGCCGGAAGGCGCGCTGCCGCGCGAGCAGCGCCGCGCGCACCTCCGGCGCCACCGCGACCTGCGACGCCGCCGTGCCCACCGCTTCGCCGCGGATGGCGTCGGTCGCGTCGGCGCCGTCGAGCAGGATGCCCTCGCCGGCAAACTCGACGTCCAGCGCCGCCGCCGCCGCCGCGAGACGCGCGGTGTCGGTCAACGCAATGCCGGAGCGCTGCGCCTTCAGCGCGACCAGCCGGTACAGCGCCCCGCTGTCCAGCAGGTGGAAGCCCAACGCCCGCGCGACGCCCGCGGCGACGGTGCCCTTGCCCGACGCGGCGGGTCCGTCGACGGCGATCACCGGCGGCGGCGCGCCGGGCGCGGGCTCGCGCACCGGCCGGGATATGCCCCCGAACGCCGCGAAGTAGTCGGGAACGGTCTTGCGCACGCAGCCGGGGTCGTTGATCCGGACGGTGACGCCGCCCAGCGCGGCCAGCGAAAAGCACATGGCGATGCGGTGGTCGTCGTAGGTGTCGATCGTCGCCGGCGACAAGCTGCGCGGCGGAACGACGCGCAGGTGATCGGCGCCCGCCTCGACGGTCGCGCCGAGCTTCGCGAGCTCGGTCGCCATCGCCGCGATGCGGTCGGTCTCCTTGACCCGCCAGCTGCCGATGCCGGTGAGCGTCGTCGGGCCGCGCGCGAACAGCGCGACCACCGCCAGCTTCATCGCCGCATCGGGGATGGCGACGCAGTCGACGGTGACGCCGGTCAGCGCTGCGACCTGCCGTGCCTCGATCCAGTCGTCGCCGTAGGCGATTCCCGCGCCCATCCGCGCCAGCACGTCGGCGAAGGCGACGTCGCCCTGGATCGAGTTGCGGCCGACGCCGGTCACGCGCACGCGCCCGGCAATCGCGCCCGCGGCGAGAAAATACGACGCGCTGGAGGCGTCGCCCTCGACCTGGATCGCGCCGGGGCTGGCGTACGCCGCCGTGCCGGGAATCCGGAACGCATTCGCACCCTCCTCGATCACGGCCACGCCGAAGCGCCGCATCAGGCTGGTCGTGATCGCGACGTAGGGCCGCGAGACGAGCTCGCCGACGACGTCGACGGTCACCGCGCGGCGCGTGCGCGCGGTGACCAGCGGCAGCGCCATCAGCAGCGCCGACAGAAACTGGCTCGACACGTCGCCGCGCACCGCGACGCGGTCGGGCGCGCCGTCCGCGGCGGCGCAACCGGCCGCGATGGCCAGCGGCGGAAAGCCCGCGCGGCCGAGGTAGCGGACGTCGGCGCCCAGCGCGCGCAGCGCGTCGACCAGGTCGCCGATCGGCCGCTCGTGCATCCGGGGAACGCCGGAAAGCTCGTAATCGCCGCCGGCCAGCGCCAGCGCCGCGGTGAGCGGCCGAAAAGCGGTGCCCGCGTTGCCGAGGAACAGCCGGGCCGCCTTGACCGGAAACGCCCCCGCCGCGCCGTGGACGACCAGCTCGCCGGCGGTCCCCGCGGGTTCGACCCGAACGCCGAGCGTCGCCAGCGCCTCGCGCATCCGGTCGACGTCGTCGGCGTCGAGCAGCCCGCGCACCCGCGTGTCGCCGGAGGCGAGTGCGGCGAGCAGCAGCGTGCGGTTGGAGATGCTCTTCGAGCCGGGCAGCGCGACGCTGCCTTCGACGCGCCCGATCGGGGCGAGGTCGAGGTGCGCCGGCGCGGCGGCCGGCGCCGTCGGGCCACCCGCTGCTGCGTCAGGCTTCACGCGGGCCGTCCGCCGGGACGATCGCGGGCGCCGCGGCGCAGCGCGCCTCCCAGTCGCGCCGCGCCTTGCGGGCGCGCGCGAACGCCGCTTCGAGACCGGCGCCGTCGCCGCCTTCGATCATGCCCGCGAGTCGGTCGAGCTGGTCGCGGAACGCGGCGACCTCCGCCAGCAGCGCCGCGCGGTTGGCGAGCGAGATGTCGCGCCACATCTCGGGCGAGCTGGCCGCGATCCGGGTGAAATCGCGAAAGCCGCTGGCCGCGAAGTCGAAGATGTCGTCGGCGTCGGGCCGCGCGGCGAACGCTTCGACCAGCCCGAAAGCGAGCAGGTGCGGCAGGTGCGAGACGGCGGCGAACACGCGGTCGTGCGCGGGGGCGTCGAGCAGCCGCACGCGGGCGCCGCAGGCCTCCCACAGCGCCGCGACCCATGCGGTCGCCGCCGGATCCGTCTCGGGCAGCGGTGTCAGCACCACGTTGCGCTGGCGGAAGAGCCCGGCGAACGCGGCCGCGGCACCCGAGTGCTCGGTGCCGGCGATCGGATGTCCCGGGACGAAGCGCGCCACCGCGCCGCCCAGTGCCGCGCGCGCTGCGGCGATCACGTCCTGCTTGGTGCTGCCGGCGTCGGTGACGACGGTATGCGCTCCGAGCCTGCCCGCCATCGCCACCAGCAGCCCCGGGTATTGCGCCACCGGCGCCGCGAGCAGCACGAGGTCGGCGTCGACCAGCTCGGCGGCCCAGTCGCCGTCGAGGGTGACGCTGCGGTCGATGATCGCGAGTTCGCGCGCGGTGTCGAGGTTGGCGCGGCTGCGCCCGACGCCGACGACCGCGCCGACCCGCCCGGCCGCGCGCAGCGCGAGCGCGAACGAGCCGCCGATCAGCCCGACGCCGAGCACGACCAGCTTCCCGACCGACGGCGAACCGGGCATCACTGCGGCGGCGGACGCGGACGAATCAGCGGGCAAGCGCCGCCTCGAGTGCTGCGAGAAAGCGCCGGTTCTCTTCGGCCAGGCCGACGGTCACGCGCAGGTGTTCGGGCAGCGCGTAGTTGGCGACCGGGCGCACGATGACGCCCTGCTCCAGCAGCCGCTGGTAGACGCGGCCGCCGTCGCCGACCTTGACCAGCAGGAAATTGCCGTGCGACGGCGTGTAGCCGACGCCCAGCGCCTGCAGGCCCTCCTCCATCTGCCGCATGCCGCGGTCGTTCAGCGCGCGGCTCTCGGCGACGTAGGCCATGTCGGAAAGCGCCGCCACCGCGGCGGCCTGCGCCAGCGCGTTGACGTTGAACGGCTGCCGGACGCGGTTCAGCATGTCGGCGACCTTGGCGTGCATGACGCCGTAGCCCATGCGCAGCGCGGCCAGGCCGTAAGCCTTGGAGAACGTTCGCGACACGATGAGGTTCGGATACCTGGCGACCCACGCGGCGCTCGGCGACTGCTGCTCCGGCGCCAGGTACTCGTCGTAGGCCTCGTCGAGCACGATCAGCGTGTCCTCGGGCACCGAGGCGATGAACGCTTCGAGCGTGGCGGGCGGCAGCCACGTCCCGGTCGGGTTGTTCGGGTTGGCGACGAACACGATGCGCGTCGCCGGCGTGATCGCCCGCCGCATCGCCGGCAGGTCGTGGCCGAGGTCGACCGTGGCGACCTCGACGCCGACGCCGCCGCGCGCCTGCGTCGCGAGCGGGTAGACGGCGAATGCGTGGCGCGAATAGACGACGTGGTCGCCCGGCTGCAGGAACGCCTGCGTGACCAGTTCGAGGATGTCGTTGGAGCCGTTGCCCAGCACGATCTGGTCCGGATCGACGGCGTAGCGCGCCGCCAGCGCCGCCTTGAGCGCGAAGCCGTTGCCGTCGGGGTAGCGGCACAGTTCCTCGGTGGCCGCCGCGACGGCGGCGCGCACCGCGGCGCTCGGGCCGCGCGGGTTTTCGTTCGACGCGAGCTTGACGATGTCGCGCTCGTCGAGGCCGAATTCGCGGGCGAGTTCGCCGATCGGCTTGCCGGGCAGGTAGCGCGTGATCCGTCGCACGTGTTCGGGTGCGACCGCCGACGGGTCGCGGTGGTGGACGTGGTGTTGGCTGTCGGTGTGCGTGGTCATGGGGGGTCCGGAGGCGTGGTGTCAGTAGACGGCGGCGGGATACGAGCCCAGCAGCTTCAGGAACGGTGCCTTCTCGCGCAGTTCCGCCAGCGCGGCGGCGACCGGGGCCTCGGTCGCGTGCCCTTCGACGTCGATGAAGAACAGGTATTCCCAGAGCCCGGTGCGCGCCGGCCGCGACTCGAAGCGCGACATCGACACGCCGTGCCTGGCCAGCGGCTCGAGCAGGCTGAACACGGCGCCGGGGCGGTTCGGCGCCGACATCACCAGCGACGTCTCGTCCTTGCCCGACGGCGGCACCGCCTGACGTCCGAGCACCCAGAAGCGCGTGGTGTTGTTGGGCTCGTCCTCGATGTGCGGCACCAGCACGTTGAGGC
>CAIWHR010000190.1 GCA_903912485.1 uncultured beta proteobacterium
CATCATCGAGCAGTTCCCAGACGCCATCACTGCAAAGCAGTACCCCGTCGCCCGGCACAAGTTCGACCGGAACTTCGCTCAAGTAGGGAGCTACGCCCTCTTCGTTGGCACCCAGCGACGCATAAAGGACGTTGCGCTTGGGGTGCTGTCGCAATTTTTCAACCGGGTACAGACCGGCGTCGATGAAACGCTGCACCAGACTGTGATCGTAGGACCTCGCGATCACCTCGGCGTTGCGAAAAATGTAGCAGCGCGAGTCACCCAGATTGCCGAGCAACACCTGGCCCCGTTGATAGTTCACCAGTAGCGCCACAAACGTGGACGCCATGCGCGACAGGCGCGGCTCACTGACCTGCTTGACGCGAATCGCGGCGTCGGCCCTTTCGATGCATCGTCGCAAAGTATCGGGTGAAAAGACAGGAAGGCCGATGAACTCGTCTTTGGCGGCCGCCACTGCGGTTTGCGAGGCCACCTCACCGCCACCCTGGCCACCAGCGCCATCGGCCAACACCAAAAGGCGGACCGCACCAAAAGCCTCGAAATCTCCGACCGCATCCTCGTTGTACGCCCGCCCGCCGCCGTGCGAAAAGCTGACCGTGTCGATCCGCACCGGACGCGTCGTCATGCCGTTCCCCCAGAAACGAACTTCTGTTCCTTCATGCGAGCCGTTTCGCGCTCATAAGCCTGCACAAAGGCGCGCCCGAAGATGCTCTGGAAATCGTCTTCCGCTTCGCGCCGGATCTGCGCATACCGGTCAAGATAGATTTCCCACAGTTTGGTCTTGCGAACCGATGGCAGCAGGCTCTCCAACAGGGACGCGGTTGCAAGCTTGTCGCCCAGCACCTTGGGATCGAATTTTCCAAGGACCTCCGTCAGAGCCGCACGGGTACCCGCGATAACGCCAATTTGGTGTGCCCGAAGGTCGTCGAAGGCGTCCTGCATCGCCTCGTCGGCGCGCATGAAGCCCGGAAGCCTCTTGCCCAGCAGTTGTTGCAGCGCCAGGTCGCCGTTGGGCAGGAACTTGAGCGGGTTGTTGCCTTGCGCCGAAATCACCGTGACGCTGGCTTGCACCTCCAGCTTGGTGGCGGTTCGGGCCGCGAGCATGTCCACCGCGCCAGAGGTTGCGCTTCTCAACAAGGCGCCCACCACAAACATGACCTCGGCTGTCAGCCCCTGAGGCAACGCCTCGCGCGAAAGTTTAGCGCCGTTGAGGAAGGCCTGTGTCAGCGCATCCGCGGCGACCGACGTCACAGCGGGGGCAGCGGGTGCGGTCGCGCTTGCCCCTCGCACAGGCGCCTGGCTGGCCGCAGGTGCGCGTGGCGCAGTTGACTGGACGACGCGCGGCGGCTGGTAGGCCGCACTGACTTCAGCCAGATCGTCGCGCTCGGCCTGAATACCGCTGTCTCGCGCCGGATCGACGCTGCCAAACAGGGCCAGCGGATCTGTGCTTGCGGTATTTGCAAGCAGAGACTCAAGCCCTGCATGCGACTGGCGCTGTGGTCCGGCAGCCGATATCAATCCGTCAAATGAAGAAGTCCCTGAATCGGTAAACAATGAATCAATCGATACTTCGGCGCCACGCACCGGGGCCGCGGCGTGCCCGACACCGAGCAGCGCAGAAAAAGGATCGGCGCTGTTGCGCCCCGTGCCAGATGGCAGATCAAACGGATTGAAATCGTCTGGAATGACTGCCGAGGATGAAAGCTCGGCTGCTCGATCCTGGCGACTTGCGGGTTGTGCGGCAGGTGACTCTGCGAAACCCAGCGCAGCCAGCGGATCGACGCTGAGGCCCGATGCCGCGACTGGCTGCGGCACACCACCGGGCAGACTCGCCTGCAGCGGCGGCGTGGAGCCAATTCCTGCCAGCAAGCTGGCAAATGGATCAAGTTCGGGCGCCAGCACTGACACCTTCGGCACGTCCAGCAGGACGACCTCAGGCGCCGGCGGCGCTGGCGGCGTCGCCAGCCTGCCTGCCGCAAAATCGAACATGATTTCCGTCACCGCCGGTTCGGGCGCTGAAACCGGCTCGGGAACACGTATGACCGTGCGAGCGTCCTGCTGATCGCTTCCCTCGACGGACTGGACCCTGAGCATGTATGGGCCAATTTCGAGCACGTCCCCCATGGCCAGTTGCATGGTTTGACCGCAATCAAGCGGGACTTCCCGAACCCCGATCGGTAATGACGTGCTTGCGTTGGTGAGGGTCGGAACACCGTCCGGGAAGGTCACTGCGGCGTGCAGCCGGGAAACCCGCCGATGTTTGTCCGGCAACACAAAAGTATTGGTTTCATCACGTCCGATGGTGCCGCCGCTTTCCTCGAACCGGTGGCTACGCGGCGCAGACAGGGGCGCCGTGTCCAGAGACAAGACTTCAAATGTGACATGG
>CAIWHR010000191.1 GCA_903912485.1 uncultured beta proteobacterium
ACTGGCACGGCGACAGCTGGTTCATTTCGCAGGGCCTCGGCGCCGGCGACCGGGTCGTCGTCGACGGCGCGCAGCGGCTGGCCCCCGATGTGCCGGTCAAGGCGTCGGCGTTCGTGCCCAGGGCCGATCCGGCGCCGGCTGCCCCGGCCAGGACGCCGGGCCCGATGCTGCCGGAACCGCCGGGCGCCGGCAGCGCCGCGCCCCCGGCAAAGCCCGCCGTCATGCCCGCCGTCGCCCCGGGCGGCGGCAAGCCCGCCGGCTGACGGCGGCGGCGCCCTCATGTTCTCCCGCTTCTTCATCGACCGGCCGATCTTCGCCGCGGTCGTCGCCATCGTCATCTGCCTCGCGGGGCTGGTCGCGATGGCGGTGCTGCCGGTCCAGCAGTACCCGACGATCACGCCGGTCCAGGTCACCGTGTCGGCGACCTACCCGGGCGCCGACTCGAAGACGCTGGCCGACTCGGTCGCCGCGCCGATCGAGGCGCAGATCAACGGCGTCGACAACATGCTGTACATGTCGTCGACCAGCTCGGCCAACGGCCAGCTGACGCTGACCGTCTATTTCTCGCTCGACACCGATCCCGACATCGCGCAGGTGCAGGTGCAGAACCGCGTCGGCCTCGCGCTGCCGCAGCTGCCGACCGCGGTGACGCAGCAGGGCGTCTCGGTGCAGAAGAAGTCGTCGTCGATCATGATGCTGATCGGCGTGTTCGGCAAGGGCGAGCGCTACAGCGCCGAGTACATCGCCAACTACGCCAACGTCTACGTCCTCGACGCGCTGAAGCGGGTGCCCGGCGCCGGTCAGGCGTCGATCATGGGCGTGCCCGACCAGGCGATGCGGATCTGGATGAATCCGGACCGGATGGCGTCGCTCGGCATCACCACCAGCGACATCGCCAACGCGATCAAGTCGCAGAACGCGCTGTTCGGCGCCGGACAGATCGGCCAGCAGCCGAGCGCCGGTCCGGTCGAGCTCACGTTCCCGGTGGTGACGCAGGCGCCGTTCACCGACCCGAAGCAGTACGAGAAGATCATCCTGCGCGCAAGCCAGGACGGCAGCGCCATCGTCCGGCTCGGCGACGTCGCGCGCGCCGAAGTCGGGCTGCGCCAGTACATCGTCGATTCCAAGCTCAACGGCACGCCGGCAACATTCGTCGCCGTGTACCTGCAGCCGGGCGCCAACGGGCTCAAGGTCTCCGACGGCGTGAGGAAGACGCTGGCCGAGATGAAGCCGCGCTTCCCCGAAGGCATGGACTACGTCGTCTCGCTCGACACCAACGACTTCGTCAAGCTGTCGATCGAGGAGGTCATCCACACGCTGTTCGAGGCGATCGCGCTGGTCGTGCTGGTCGTCTACCTGTTCCTGCAGAGCGTCCGCACGACGATCATCTGCGCCGTCGCGATCATGGTCGCGCTGATCGCGACGTTCGCGGGCATGCTGGCGCTCGGCTTCTCGATCAATCTGGTGACGCTGTTCGGGCTGGTGCTGGCGATCGGGATGGTCGTCGACGACGCGATCGTCGTCGTCGAGAACGTCGAGCGCAACATGCACGAGCACCACCTCGCGCCGAAGCAGGCGACGATCAAGTCGATGGACGAGATCGCGTCGTCGCTGGTCGCGGTCGTGCTGGTGATGGCGTCGGTGTTCATCCCGGCGGCGTTCCTGCCCGGCACCACCGGCCAGCTCTACAAGCAGTTCGCGATCACCATCGTCGTCTCGGTCGCCGTCTCCGGCTTCATCGCGCTGACGCTGACGCCGGCCATGTGCGCGCTGATGCTCAGGCACAATCCGCCGCCGCAGCGCGGGTTCTTCGCCTGGTTCAACCGCCAGGTCGACGCGGTGACCCGCGGCTTCGGCCGCGCGGTCGAGCTGGTGATCGCGCGCGCGGCGGTGGCGCTGGTGCTGCTCGCCGTCTTCCTGTGGGGCATCTACCACCTGTTCAACGTGCTGCCGACGAGCTTCGTCCCGAACGAGGATCAGGGCTACGTCATGGCGGCGATCATCATGCCCGAGGCCGCGTCGATCGACCGCGCGCAGGCGGTGGCAGAGAAGGTCGACGCGATCTTCGCCCGACTGCCCGGCGTCGAGAACCGCACGATGATCACCGGCTACAGCCTGCTCGACAGCGGCTTCAAGACCAACTCCGGCACGTTCTTCGTCACGCTCAAGGACTTCAAGGAGCGCTACGCGTCGGCCGAGTCGGCGCGCACGCAGAACGCGCGTGCGGTGCTCACCGGCCTCTACCGCGAAGCGCAGGGCATCGAGGAGGCGATCGTCGTCCCCGTCGCGCCGCCGCCGATTCCGGGCATCGGCACCACCGGCGGCTTCGAGTTCTGGATCCAGGACACCGGCGCCGGCGACCCGGCGCTGCTCGACGCCGTGACGCAGGACTTCCTCAGGAAGGCGCGCACGCGCGCCGAACTCACCAGCCTGTCGTCGACCTTCCGCGCCAACACGCAGCAGCTGCGCGCCATCGTCGACCGCGACAAGGCGACGCTGCTCGGCGTGCCGATCGAGGACGTCTACAGCGCCATCCAGGCGCAGTTCGGCTCGCTGACCGCGAGCCAGTACAACCAGTTCAGCCGCGTCTGGTGGGTGATCGTCCAGTCCGACGCCAGGTACCGGCAGAATCCAGCCGACCTGACGCGCCTGTACACCCGCTCGCGCGACGGCCACATGGTCCCGCTGTCGGGCCTGGTCACGACCGAGTGGGTCGCCGGCCCCGACCTGCTCCCGCACTTCAACGGCTTTCCCGCGGCGAAGGTCAACGGCAACGCGGGCCTCGGCTACAGCTCCGGCGACGCGATCGCGGCGATGGAGGCGGTGGCCGGCGAGGTGCTGCCGCCCGGCTACAGCTTCGCCTGGTCCGGCATCGCCTTCGAGGAGAAGAAGTCCGGCGGCACGTCGATGATCGCGTTCGTCTTCGGGCTCGTCATCGTGTTCCTGGTGCTCGCGGCGCAGTACGAGTCGTGGACGCTGCCCGGCGCCGTGATGAGCGCGGTGCCGTTCGGGATCCTCGGCGCGCTCGCGACCAACTGGCTGCGCGGCCTCGAAAACGACGTCTACTTCCAGATCGGCCTCCTGGTGCTGATCGGGCTGGGCGCGAAGAACGCCGTGCTGCGCGTCTCGGCGGCGGTCGAGTTCCGGCACCAGGGCAAGTCGATCATGGAGGCGACGATCCTCGCCGGCGAGCAGCGGCTGCGGCCCATCATCATGACCTCGCTCGCGTTCGCTTTCGGCTGCCTGCCGCTGGCGCTGGCGCTGGGCGCCGGCGCCAATGCGCGCCACTCGATCGGCACCGGCATCATCGGCGGCATGCTGGGCGAGACCACGCTGGCGATGCTCTACGTGCCGCTGCTGTTCTATCTCTTCGACCGCCTCGCCGAGCGCAACGGCAAAGTGACCGACGCGCCGCCGGCAGCGGTTCCCGCCGTCCCGGCCGCGCCGTCCGCAGGCGCAGCAGCGGACGGCGGCAGCGGCGCCGCAGCGGCCGCACCGCGG
>CAIWHR010000192.1 GCA_903912485.1 uncultured beta proteobacterium
GCGGTTGTCGGCGAGGCAGAGCAGCAGCGCTTCGTCGATCACCCGCTGCCGCAGCACCGGGTCGCGCACCGGGAAAGCCACCTCGATCCGCTTGAACAGGTTGCGCCCCATCCAGTCGGCCGACGACAGCCACACCTCCGGATCGCCCGCGTTGCCGAAGTACCAGACGCGGTGGTGCTCGAGGAAGCGGCCGAGGATCGAGCGCACGCGGACGTTCCCGGTGAAGCCGGCCACGCCCGGACGCAGCGCGCAGGCGCCGCGGACGATGAGGTCGATCTCGACGCCCGCCTGCGACGCCGCGATGAGCGCGTTGATCACGCCCTCCTCAAGCAGCGCGTTCATCTTGGCGATGATCCGCGCCGGCTTGCCCTCGCGGGCCAGGCGCGCTTCTCTCCGGATCATCTCGATGACGCGGCGGTGCATCGTGAACGGCGCCAGCAGCAGGCGATGCAGGCGCCCGGCGCGCGCGAGGCTGGTGATGTGCGCGAACACTTCGTTGACGTCGCGGCAGATCACGGGGTCCGCGGTCAGCAGCCCGAAGTCCGAGTACAGCCGCGTCGTCCGCGGATGGTAGTTGCCGGTGCCCAGGTGGGCGTAGGACACCAGCCGCGGCTCCCCGCGCCCGGCCCGCTCGCGGCGGATGACGAGCGCGAGCTTGGCGTGCGTCTTGAGGCCGAACACGCCGTAGACGACCTGCGCACCGGCCTGCTCCAGCCGCCCGGCCCAGTTGATGTTGGCCTCCTCGTCGAAGCGCGCCATCAGCTCGACCACGACGGTCACTTCCTTGCCGCGCTTCGCCGCCTCGATCAGCGCCTCCATCAGCAGCGAATTGACGCCGGTGCGATACACGGTCTGCTTGACGGCGACGACGTCGGGATCGTCGGCGGCGCGGCGGATGAACTCGACCACCGGCTCGAACGACTGGTAAGGATGGTGGAGCAGGATGTCGTGCTCGCGGATCGCCGCGAGGATGTCCGGCGCGTCGCGCAGCCGGTCGGGCAGCCCGGGCACGAACGGCCCGTACTTCAGCCGGTCGATGTCGACCTCGTCGATCAGCGCGGCGAGCCGGGCGACGTTGACCGGGCCGGCGCAGCGATAGAGGTCGTCGTCGCCGAGTTCGAATTGCCGCAGCAGCAGGCTCGCCAGCACATCCGGGCAGGACCATGCGACCTCGAGCCGCACCGCCGACCCGAACTGCCGCTGCGGCAGCTCGCCCTGCAGCGCCTGGCGCAGGTTCTTCACCTCCTCCTCGTCGATCCAGAGATCGGCGTCGCGGGTGACGCGAAACTGCGAATAGTTGACGACGTCGCGGCCGTCGAACAGCTCGTGCAGGTGCGCGTGGATCACCGACGACAGCATCACGAACGCGTGGTCGTCGCCGGCGACCGCGCGCGGCAGCTTGATGACGCGCGGCACGACGCGCGGCGCCTTGACGATGGCGATCCCGCCTTCGCGGCCGAAAGCGTCGCGTCCGGAAAGTTCGACCACGAAGTTGAGGCTCTTGTTGACGACCTGCGGAAACGGGTGCGCGGGATCGAGCCCGATCGGCGTCAGCAGCGGCCGCACCTCGCGCTCGAAGTAGCGCGCGACCCACGCTCGCTCGGCGGCGGTGAACTCGGTTCGGCGGACGAGCCGCACCCCCTCCTTCTCCAGCGCCGGCAGCAGGTCGACGTTGAGCACCCGGTACTGGTCGGCGATCAGCGCCCGGGCTTCGCTGCCGATCCGCGCGAACAGCGCGCGGGCGTCCTGCGGCGTCGATCTCGTCGAAGCGACCTTCGAGCGCAGCTGCTCCTTCACCCCCGCGACGCGGATCTCGAAGAACTCGTCGAGATTGCTCGCGAGGATGCACAGGAAGCGCAGCCGCTCGAGCAGCGGGACGCCGGCGTCGCCCGCCAGCGCCAGCACGCGGCGGTTGAACGCGAGCAGTGATAGCTCACGGTTGAGCAGGGAGGGTGACGGATCAGACATCAAGGGGAATGACGCAGCGACGTCCAGCGCAGGTGATGGTGCAAAACAGTTCCCGGGCATGTCGAGACGCATCGAATGCCCGATACCCGTACATCAAAATTGGCGTCAATCCGCCGCCGCTAGCCGGTAGCCGGTGCCGCGGACGGTCTCGATCAGGTGATCCTGGCCGAACGGCTCCAGCGCCAGCCGCAGCCGGCGGACGTGGACGTCGACGGTGCGCTCC
>CAIWHR010000193.1 GCA_903912485.1 uncultured beta proteobacterium
CGCGAGCCGGGCGGCGTGCGCGGCGACCCTGGCGCCGTCGGCCATCGCCTCCGTGGCGCCGGGAACCGCCTGCACCGTCGCGATCCGGTGGAACAGCGACGCCAGCTCGTCGAGTGCCGACGCGAAGGCGATGCTGCGCGCGGCGATCGCGTCGGCCTCGGCCAGCAGCGCCGGGCCGTCGCCGACGGCGAGCGCGTCGACGATCCGGTACACGTGCTCGGTGTCGACGGCGCCCAGCATCTCGCGCACCGACGCGTCGCGGACTTCGCCGCTGCCGTAGGCGATGGCCTGGTCGAGCAAGGACAGCGCGTCGCGCATCGAGCCCTGCGCCGCGCGCGCGATCAGCGTCAGCGCGGTCCGGTCGGCGCCGATCTCCTCGGCGGCGAGAATCGACGCGAGCCGCTCCTCGATGACCGGCGGCGGCAGCTGCTTGAGATTGAACTGCAGGCAGCGCGACAGCACGGTGACCGGAATCTTCTGCGGATCGGTCGTCGCCAGCACGAACTTGACGTGCTCGGGCGGCTCTTCGAGCGTCTTCAGCATCGAGTTGAACGCCGCCTTCGACAGCATGTGCACTTCGTCGATCAGGTAGACCTTGTAGCGGCCGACGGTCGGCGCGTAGCGCGCGTTGTCGAGGATCTCGCGCATGTTGTCGATGCCGGTGTTCGACGCCGCGTCGAGCTCGAGCAGGTCGACGAAACGGCCGGCGTCGATGTCCAGGCACGCGGCGCAGGTCCCGCAGGGCGTCGCCGTCACGCCGTGGGTCAGGCAATTGAGGCTCTTGGCGAGAATGCGCGCGATCGTCGTCTTGCCGACGCCGCGGGTGCCGGTGAGCAGGTAGGCGTGGTGCAGCCGGCCCCGCGACAGCGCGTTGGTCAGCGCCTGCACCACGTGCCCCTGACCGGCGAGCTCGGCAAACGTCTTCGGCCGCCACTTGCGGGCAAGGACTTGATAGGTCATGGGTTCGGGCGATTGACGTCTGGCGTGCCGCGACTGGCGCAGCGCGGCACTGCATGGGCACTTCGCGAAAAATGTCCGGCGTCCATGGCCGACGTGCGGCGCCGGACGCCGTTCCCGAAAAGCCCGACCTCCGACCAGCAGCGCTGGTGCCGGACGCCGGGCCTGGCGATGGGGTGGCGAGCCGTTCCCCCGGCACTTGCAGTGAGTCGCTGTGGCTGCTTCCTTCCGGACCTGACCAGGTTCACGACGCTGCAATGCGGGGCGACCCGCCGTTGATCTTTTGCGCCAACTGCGCGAACCGCGATTATCGGCCATCGCCCGCGGCACGGCAAGCACCGCGACAGCACCGCGACGGCACCTGCGCCGCGGTCGCTTCGGCGCGGCCCGGTGCCGGGCACAGCGCCGGGAAGCGGCGTCGCTATAATCGAGCGCTTCGCCGTCCGTCAACGCCTTCGCCGCCGCCAAGCGCCCGCCCGTGCGCCCTTCGCACCAGATTCCCGTCGCCTTTGCCGTCATCCTGATCGCCGTCGCGCTGGTGCTGGTGCCGGCGCTGATGCCGGCCGTGGTGCCCGCGCTGTTCCCGGCCGCCGACGCACCGCGTCCGCTGCCGCCGCCGGCGGAGGCGAACGAGCTGGTGGTCATGGTCCGCCCGGGCCCGCTGCTCTACTTTCCCGGACCCGACGGCACGCCGGTGGGCTTCGACGCCGACCTCGCGCGCCGGTTCGCGGCCGAGCAGAAGCTGCCGCTGCGCTTCGTGATCGCCGACTCCGCAGCGCAGCTGACGGGGGCGGTCGCCGCCGGCCTGGCGCA
>CAIWHR010000194.1 GCA_903912485.1 uncultured beta proteobacterium
AGCTGCCGCCGCCGAAGCTGCCGCCACCGAAGCTGCCGCTGCCGAAGCTGCCGCCGCCGAAGCTGCCGCCGCCGAAGCTGCCGCTGCCGAAGCTGCCGCTGCCGAAGCTGCCGCTGCCGAAGCTGCTGCCGCCGAAGCTGCCGCCGCCGAAGCTGCTGCCGCCGAAGCTGCTGCCGCCGAAGCTGCCGCCGCCGAAGCTGCCGCCGCCGCCGAAGCTGCCGTGGCTGCCGGCATCGGCGCGGCGGAGCCCGAGGTCGACGCGCTCATCGACGTGCGCGACGACGTCGATCCCCAGATCCTGCCGATCTTCCTCGAGGAGGCGACCGAGCTCTTTCCAGCCATCGGCGAGGAGCTTCGCATCTGGCGCCGCCAGCCGCTGGATGAAGGCAGCGCCAACACGCTGCGCCGGACGCTGCACACGTTCAAGGGCAGCGCGAGGATGGCGGGAGCGATGCGGCTGGGCGAACTCACGCACCGGATGGAGTCCCGGCTGCACGACGACGCGGCGCGCGCGGAACCGCCGCCCGTGCTGTTCGACCTGCTCGAGACCGATTTCGACCGCATCGCTTTCGTGCTCGACGCGCTGCGGCGCGGCGAAGTCAACGTCGAGTTGCCGTGGCTTGCCGCGGCCGCCATTCCCGCGCTCGAGCCGCAAACGGAACCGTCATTGTCGCCCCAGGCGTCGGCGCCGGTCGTCGCGGCGGCGACGGAACGGGCGACCTTCGTGCCGCTGCCGCCGCGAGCGCCGATCCCCGCGGCCGCCGAGACGGTCGAGGCCGAGTCGGGCCAGCATGCGCTGCTGCGGGTCCGCGCCGACGTCATCGACCGTCTGGTGAACGAAGCGGGCGAGGTGGCGATCACGCGTGCCCGCATCGACGGCGAGTTGCGCGCGCTGAAGGCGAATCTGCTCGAACTCACGAGCAGCGTGATCCGGCTGCGCGCCCAGGTGCGCGAGATCGAAATCCAGGGCGAGTCGCAGATCCAGTCGGGGCTCTCGCCGGTGGACGAGAACGCGGAGGGCTTCGATCCGCTCGAATTCGACCGCTACACGCGTTTCCAGGAGCTGACGCGATCGCTGGCCGAGGGCATCAACGACGTCGCGACCGTCCAGCAGGCGCTGCTCAAGAATCTCGACGATGCCGACGCCGCGCTGCTCGCGCAGGCGCGGCTGTCGCGCGACATCCAGCAGCAGCTGTTCGCGATCCGGACGGTGCCGTTCGGCAGCCTGTCGGAGCGGCTGTACCGGATCATGCGGCAGACGGCGAAGGAGCTCGACAAGCGCGCCAATCTCGAAATCCGCGGCGCGCAGGTCGAACTCGACCGGTCGGTGCTCGAGAAGCTCGGCGGTCCGCTCGAGCACCTGCTGCGCAACGCGCTCGGCCACGGCATCGAGCCGCGCGCGGTGCGTGCGGCCGCCGGCAAGTCGGAGATCGGCGAGATCGCGCTCACCGTGCGCCAGGTAGGCAACGAAATCGCGATCGAGCTTTCCGACGACGGCGCCGGCCTCGACCTTCAGACCATCCGCGCCAAGGCGGTGGCGGAAGGCAGGATCGCCGCCGACGCCACCGAGGCGCAGTTGATCGAGGGCATCTTCCTGCCGGGGTTCACGACGGCGACGCGGGTCACCGCGGTTTCCGGCCGGGGCATCGGAATGGACGTCGTGCGCTCGGAAGTCGCCGCGCTCGGCGGGCGCGTCGAGGTCTCCACCGAACATGGACGCGGCACCACGTTCCTGCTGTATCTGCCGCTCACGCTGGCGGTGGCGCAGGCCGTGCTGGTGCGCGCGGGCGGAAGGCTGTGGGCGCTGCCGGCGCCGATGGTCGAGCAGGTGCAGCAGGTCAAGCCGGAGAAGCTGCTCGAACTCTACGTCGCCCGCGCCGTGGAATGGCGGGGCCGGCAGTACCCGTTCCACTACCTGCCGCGCCTCCTGGGCGACGTCCTGCACAACCCCGAAAGCGCGCGCCACAACGCCATCCTGCTGCTGCGCGCCGGGCAGAGCGTCGCCGCCGTGCACGTCGACGAGATGATCGGCAACCAGGAAGTCGTGGTCAAGAACATCGGACCGCAGCTGGCGCGCGTGGCGGGGATCGCCGGGGCGACCGTGCTCGGCACCGGCGAGATCGTGCTGATGATCAACCCGGTGCAGCTGGCGCAGCGGGCGGGCACGCCGACGTTCGATCCGACCGCGCCGGATCGCATGGTCGCCGGCCGCGCGCAGGCGACGGCGAAGGCCGCGGCGTCGGCGCCGCTGGTGATGATCGTCGACGACTCGCTGACGGTGCGCAAGATCACCAGCCGGCTGCTGACCCGCGAGGGTTTCGACGTCATCGCTGCGAAGGACGGCGTGGAGGCGCTGGAGCTGCTGGAGGCGGAGACTCCGGACGTCATCCTGCTCGACATCGAGATGCCCCGGATGGACGGCTTCGAATTCACGCGGATGGTCAAGCGCGATTCCCGGCACTCGCACATTCCGATCATCATGATCACCTCGCGCACGGCGGAAAAGCACCGCGCGCTGGCGCGCGAGCTCGGCGTCGACCTCTACCTCGGGAAGCCGTTCCAGGAGGAGGATCTGCTGCGCAACCTGCGGGAGATGCTGGCGCTGGCGCCATGAGACAGGAAGGGTCGTCCCTGGCGCAGAGGCGCAATCTTTCCCGGACAAAACGGCGATCGCGGATCGAAACCGGGCGCCGGGCGGTCGATTTTCGGCGACAATTGGCGTCTGGGCCAAATGGGAGGGAAGGGTAATGCCGCAATTCGCCACAGAGAACATCCGCACCGTCGCGCTGGTCGGGCACGGCGCATCGGGCAAGACCACGCTGGCCGAGGCGCTCCTGCACAAGGCGGGCATGATCCAGGTGCCGGGCAGCGTCGAGCGCGGCACGACGGTCAGCGACTTCGATCCGCTCGAGAAGACGTACCAGCACTCGCTGCGGGCGTCGCTGCTGCATCTCGAGACCGCAGACACCCGCGTCCACCTCGTCGACACGCCGGGATTTCCGGACTTCATCGGCCAGGCGATCGGCGCGCTCGACGCGGTCGAGACCGTCGCGGTGGTGGTGAACGCGCAGGCCGGCCTCGAGATGATCACGTCGCGGATGATGGACTGGGCCGGCAAGCGCCGCCTCTGCCGCATCATCGTCGTCAGCAAGATCGACGCCGACAACGTCGACCTGCCGGCGACGCTGGCGCAGATCCAGGCCGCGTACGGCAGGGAATGCCTGCCGATCAACCTGCCTGCCGACGGCGGCAAGCGCGTCGTCGACTGCTTTTTCACGCCGGCCGGCGATGCCGATTTCTCGTCGGTGGCCGCCGCGCACCAGGCGCTGGTCGACCAGGTGGTCGAGGTCGACGAGGACCTGATGGCGCTCTACCTCGAACAGGGAGAGGTCGCGCCGGAGCAGCTGCACGCGCCGTTCGAGAAGGCGCTGCGCGAGGGGCACCTCGTCCCGGTGTGCTTCGTCAGCGCACGCAACGGCGCCGGCGTCGCCGAGCTGCTCGAGATCATGGTCAAGCTGCTGCCTAACCCGACCGAGGGCAATCCGCCGCTGTTCTACAAGGGCGAAGTCGAGCCGATCGAGGAGTTCCACTCGGTCCCCGATCCCAAGAAGCACGTGCTGGCTCACGTCTTCAAGGTGATCGTCGATCCTTTCGTCGGCAAGCTCGGCATCTTCCGCGTGCACCAGGGCACGGTCACCCGCGACACGCAATTGTTCGTCGGCGACGGCCGGAAGCCGTTCAAGGTCGGCCACCTGTTCAGGCTGCAGGGGGCGAAGAACATCGAGATCGACACCGCGGTGCCCGGCGACATCGCCGCGGTCGCCAAGGTCGACGAGGTCGAGTTCGACTCGGTGCTGCACGATTCGCACGACGAGGACCACATCCACATGCGGCCGCTGGAGTTCCCGGTGCCGATGCAGGGCGTGGCGATCACGCCGAAGAAGCGCGGCGACGAGCAGCGTATCTCCGACGTGCTGCACCGGATGATCGCCGAGGACCCCACGATCTCGCTCGAGCACGACCCCGTGCTCAACGAGTCGGTGCTGCGCGCGCTGGGCGAACTCCACCTGCGCTCGGTGCTGGAGCGCATGGCGGCGCAGTTCAAGGTCGAAGTCGACACGCGGCCGCCGCGCATTCCGTACCGCGAGACGATCACCGCCAAGGCCGAGGGTTTCCACCGCCACAAGAAGCAGACCGGCGGCGCGGGCCAGTTCGGCGAGGTGTCGCTGCGCGTCGAGCCGCGCGAGCGCGGCGCCGGCTTCGAGTTCGTCGACGCGACCAAGGGCGGCGTCATCCCGCACAACTTCATGCCCGCGGTGCAGAAGGGCGTCGAGCAGGTGCTGGTGACCGGCGCCATCGCCGGCTTCCCGCTGCACGACGTGCGCGTCATCGTCTACGACGGCAAGCACCACCCGGTCGATTCGAAGGAAGTCGCGTTCGTCGCCGCCGGCAAGAAGGCGTTCCTCGACGCGGTGGCGAAGGCGAAGCCGATCGTGCTGGAACCGATCGTCAGCGTCGAGATCATCTGCCCCGAGGCGAACACCGGCGACATCGCCGGCGACTTGTCGTCGCGGCGCGGTCAGGTGACCGGCACGCAGGGCCTGCAGGCGGGGGTCATCGCGATCAGCGGGCTGGCGCCGCTGGTCGAGCTCGACGGCTACTCGGCGCGGCTGAAGTCGGTGACCGGCGGTCACGGTTCGTGGTCGATGCAGTTGTCGCACTACGAGCCCGCGCCGCCGCCGCTGCAGGTTGCGCTCACCGCCGAGTACAGGAAGTCGAGGAAGCAGGAAGAGGACTGACGCGAAGCGCTGCCTGAACGCAGCGGGCGTGCGCCGTCGTCAGTGCTGGACGATGGCGGCGCGCAGGAAGCGGTTGTCCGCGGCGAATTCGACGTCCAGCGTATAGGGGTCCATCGACAGGCGTCCCGGGAAGCCGAGCTGGTAGCTCAGCCGCGACGGGCTGCCGGCGCCGTCGGCCGCACCGAGCAGTTGCAGCGTGGCGCTGCGGCCCGGCCGCTCTAGCTGCAATCTGGCCAGCGCGTCCTGCGCCATCCGCCAGCGCGGGTTGCCGTAATGGGTCGCCGGCGCCACGGCACGCCAGGCGGCGGCATCCAGCGGTTCGGCGGCCGCCGGCTGCTGCACCCAGGCCGCGACACCGGCCCCGCAGGCCGCGGCCAGCGCCGTGGTGACCAGCAGCAGGTCGAAGAACGCCGCGGCGCGCCGTATGACGGCGCCCGCGTGCGCCGGTGCCCGTTGCGCCGCCAGGCGCAGGGCGCCCCAGACGCCCAACGCGACGCACAGCCAGTGCAAGGCGTCGACGGAGATCAGCTGCCACAGGCCGTTGCCGGGCGCGAACGGCCGCCACGGCGCGATGTCCGCGTGCATGATGCTGTCGAGCGCGACGTGGCTGAAGCTGCCGAGCAGCGCCCCCGACCAGGCGCCGGACGCGGCGATGGTTTCGCCGACGCCGAGCCAGCGTCGCTGCGCAGGACTCAGCTGCCGGTTCCACAGGCGCAGCCAGACCTCGCCCAGCGGCCGCCCGGCCACCGCCGCCAGCACGCCGACCAGCAGCGCGCCCAGCCAGGTGTGGACGTAGGGGTGAATCGGCTGGCCGGTGACCAGATAGCAGGCGACGGGTTCGACGTCGATCAGCAGGTTGGCGAGCGCGAACGTCACCCAGCTCACATGGCGTCCGCCGAACGACTTGAGGAGCAGACCGGGTCCGAAGTGGAACGGGGTGATGGGCATGATGGTCCGGAGGCGCCGGGGCTCGGGTTCGCGCGGCCGTTCGACGGCGAACGGCCGCGCCGCCCGGCGTCAGGCTCCCGGGCGCGCGTCCCGGTACAGCGCCAGCGCCTGCGCGCGGGCGGCGGCGTGATCGACGATCGGCGGCGGATAGTCGCGGCCGATCACGACGCCCCTGGCCTGCTGCACCACCGGCGGCACCCGCCACGGCGCGTGGATCTCCCTGTTCCCGAGCGCCGCGATCTCGGGCACGTAGCGGCGGATGAACCGGCCCTCGGCGTCGAAGCGTTCGGACTGCATCACCGGGTTGAAGATTCGGAAAAACGGCTGCGCATCGCATCCGGTCGACGCCGCCCACTGCCAGCCGCCGTTGTTCGACGCCAGATCGAAATCGATCAGCCGGTCGGCGAAAGTCCGCTCGCCGATGCGCCAGTCGACGAGCAGGTCCTTGACCAGGAACGACGCGGCGACCATCCGCAGCCGGTTGTGCATCCAGCCGGTCGCGTTGAGCTGGCGCATCGCCGCGTCGACGATCGGGTATCCGGTGCGTCCTTCGCGCCACGCGTCGATCCTGGCGGGATCGTTCGGGAACGCCAGCGCCTCGTACGCCGGCTTGAACGCGCGATCGACCACGTGCGGGTGACGCCAGAGGATCTGCGCGTAGAACTCGCGCCAGACGAGTTCGGACAGCCACGTCGCCGCGCCCGCGCCGTCGGCTTCGAGCGAGCGCGCGTGCGCGTACGCGACGAGTTCCCGGATCGACACGGTGCCGAAGCGCAGGTGCACCGACAGGTACGACGGCCCCCTGACGGCGGGATAGTCGCGCGCGTCGCGGTAGCGGTCGATGCGCTCGCGAAAATCGCGGAACAGCGCCGCGCCCCCGGTCATGCCGGGAACGACGCCGAGCGCGGCGAGGTTGGTCGCGTCAAAGCCCAACGCGGCGAGCGACGGAACGCCGGGCGCGTCGCCGTCCGGAGGCGGCGCCAGCGCGCCGCCGTCGGCGCCGGCCGAACGCGGCGCCAGGTGCGCGGGCGTCAGCGCCTTCATCCACGCGTTGCGGTAGGGCGTGAACACCGCGTAGGCCTTGCCGGCCTGCGACAGGATTTCGTCGCGGTCGAAGATCAGCTGGTCCTTCACCGCGTGGAAGGCGATGCCGACGCCGGCGAGCGCCGCGGCGACGGCGTCGTCGCGGGCCTGCGCCGCGGGCTCGTAGTCGCGGCCCGCGTAGACGGCGTCGACGCCGAGCGCCGCGGCCAGTCCGGGTATCGCGTCGCGCGCCGGCGCGTGCAGGACGATAAGGCCGCCGCCGCGCCGCCGCAGCGCGGCGTCGAGCTCGGCCACGCTGCCGCGGATGAACTCGACGCGGCGATCGGCGGGGTCGGGCAGCCGGTCCAGGATCTCGCGGTCGAAGACGAAAGCGCAGTGGACGCTGCGGGCGGCGGCCTGCGCCGCGTGCAGCGCCGCGTGGTCGAAGTCGCGCAGGTCGCGGCGGAACCAGACGAGCGCGCGCGCCGCGGCGGCGGTCACGGCCGGGCGCGCGGAAAACGCAGGTCGCTGGCGCGGATCTCGTGGCGCCACAGCGAGCCGCCGTCGCTGTCGTAGGCTTCGAGCGCGATCCGGCGATCGCTGCCCGGGCCGCTGACGCGGATCAGGCCGAACTGGCGCTTCGTCTGCAGCGTGCCGGGGACGAGGTCCGGATTGTCGCGCTCGGCGGCGTCCAGCCGCGTCGCGGGCGTCGACGTCAGCGGCGACGACGTGAACTCGTACAGCGGATACGCGCCGGCGCGCTCGATCTTCAGCAGTTCGCCGAAGTGGCGATCGCCGGACACGAAGATCACGCCGTCGATCCTCTGCTCGGCGAGCCACTCGCGCAGCCGCTTCTGCTCCTGCGGGAACTGGTGCAGGCCCTCGAAGCGGCTGGCGCGGTTCCAGAACTGACCGCCCGCCGCGACCAGCTTGATCCGCGCGTGCGACGACAAGAGCGCCTGCTTCAGCCACTCGAACTGCGCGGCGCCGAACATCGTCTTCTCCGGCACGTCGGGGTAGCCGTTGGGGAAGCGGTAGCTGCGGTCGTCGAGCAGGAAGAACTCGACGTCGCCGGTGCGCGCCCAGCCGAACGCGCCGGGAACGCCGGGCAGGCCGTAGCTGGGATTCGGCCAGTAGCGCTCGAACAGCTTCAGCGTCTCGGCTTTCAGCACGTACGATCCGTCGGCATCGTTGGGGCCGAAATCGTGATCGTCGAGGATGGCGAGGTGCGTCGTGGCGGTGAGCAGGTTCTGCAGCGGCTCGAAGCTCCTCGCCTGCCGGTAGCGCGCGGCCATCGACGACGGGTCGAGGAAATCGGGCGCCTGCAGGTAGAGGTTGTCGCCGAGCCAGAGCATGACGTCGGGCCGCTTGGCGGCGATGGCGTCGAAGATCCGGTAGCCGCCGCCGTTGCCGCGAAAGACAGGATTGGGATTGGCCAGGTAGTGGCAGGAGCCGATCGCGATGGTGATGTCGGCGGCGTCGCTCGCGCTCGACCAGTAGCGCTGCGTGCGCACGACGCCCTCGCGCGCCTCGCCTTGCGCCGCGACCCGGTAGCGGTACGCTTCACCCGGAGCGAGCCCCGGAATGCGCGCGGCGAGCGCGTGGTCGTGCGCGGCGTCGGCGACCAGCGAGAGCCGGCGCGTTTCGCCCCCGGCCTCGGGCGTCACCTCGATCTCGACGGCGCCCGGCTGCCCGGTCTGGATCCACAGCGTGACGCTGGTGTAGTCGGCAAAGCCGTGCATCACGGTGATGCGCGCCTGCGCCGCGCCCACAGGCAGCAGCGACAGCGCAACCGCCGCGAGGACGGCGGCGACGAAGCGGGTTCCCGATCCCGGCGTGGCCATGTCGAATTGTGCCGGGGGAGCGCGGCGTTTACAATTGCAGCCATGGCCAGCGCATCCGCGAACTTCAGCGACCACTTCCTGATTGCCATGCCCGGCATGGTCGACCCGAATTTCGCGCACACGCTGACCTACGTCTGCGAGCACAGCGACGAAGGCGCGCTCGGCATCGTCGTCAACAAGCCGATCGACATGACGCTGTCGGCGCTGTTCGACCAGATCGACATCACGCTCGCCGACGCCGGGCTGCGCGATTCGCCGGTGCATTTCGGCGGGCCGGTGCAGGTCGACCGCGGCTTCGTCCTCCACCGGCCGCTCGGCAACTGGCAGTCGACGCTCGCCGTCAGCGACGACGTCGGACTCACCACGTCGAAGGACGTGCTCGAGGCGCTGGGGCGCGGCGAGGGGCCGCGCGACGTGTTCGTCTCGCTCGGCTACGCCGGGTGGTCCGCCGGTCAGCTCGAGCAGGAGATCGCGCAGAATGCGTGGCTCACCGTGGCCGCCGATCCCGACGTCCTGTTCGACACGCCGATCGCGGCGCGGCTGCCGGCGGCGATGAAGCTGCTCGGCATCGACTTCTCGCGGCTGTCCGACGACGTCGGTCACGCCTGACGCTTGGACGCGAATGCCAAGAGCCCGAGCGCAGCGACCGCAGCCCACAGCACGGTGCTCGCCTTCGATTTCGGAACGCGCAAGATCGGCGTCGCCGTCGGGAACACGCTCGTGCGCGTCGCACATCCGCTGACGACGATCGACGCCGAGGCCAACGCGGCGCGCTTCGCCGCGATCGACGCGCTGGTCGCGGAGTGGGCGCCGGGTGCGCTGGTCGTCGGCCGGCCTCTCGACGGCGACGGCAGCGAACACGCGATGACCGAGCACGCCGAGCGTTTCGCGCGCCGGCTCGAGGCCCGGTTCGGCCTTCCGGTCGCGCGGGTCGACGAGCGCTTCACCACGCGCGCCGCGGCAACCCGACTGAGCGAGGCCGGCGTTCGAGGCCGAGCGCGCGACGCGGCGCTCGACGAAGTCGCGGCGCAGCTCATCCTGCAATCATGGTTCGATGAACCCAAACCCGGAACGACGACGCCCTCGTGATGCTCCCCGACGCTGAACAGACGCTCAACCTCCTCGCCGACCGCATGCGCGGCGCGGTCGCCTTCGACGCCCTCTTCGTGGGCATCCATTCCGGCGGTGCATGGCTCGCCGACCGCCTGGCGAAGCTCATCCCCGGCGACCACCCGGTCGGCTACATCGACGTCTCGTTCTACCGCGACGACTTCCGCCGGACGGGACTCAAGCCCGAGGTCAAGCGCACCGAGCTGCCGTTCGAAGTCGAGGGGGCGACCATCGTCCTCGTCGACGACGTCCTCAACACCGGGCGCAGCGCGCGCGCGGCGATCAACGAACTCTTCGACTACGGCCGGCCCGGGCGCATCGAGCTCGCCGTGCTCGTCGACCGCGGCGGCCGCGAGCTGCCGATCGAGGCCACGTACTCGGGCGCCCGGCTCGCCGTCGCGCGCGATCTCTCGCTGGTGCTGTCGCGCGGCGCCGACGGAACCCTCGTGCTGGCGACCGAGGGCCCCGCCCGCGACGACATGGCCGGAGGCAGCGATGCGTAATCCGCAACTCGACGCCCACGGCGAGCTCACGCACCTCCTGACGCTCGAAGGCCTTCCGGCCGACGTGATCGTCAGGATCCTCGACACCGCGGTCCCTTTCACGTCGATCGCCGAGCGCGACGTGAAGAAGGTCCCGCTGCTGCGCGGCAAGGCGGTGTTCAACCTCTTTTTCGAGAACTCGACGCGGACGCGCACGACGTTCGAGATCGCGGCGAAGCGGCTGTCCGCGGACGTGATCAACCTCAACATCGGCGCGTCGTCGACGACCAAGGGCGAGACGCTGCTCGACACCGTCGACAACCTGTGCGCGATGAACGCCGACATGTTCGTCGTCCGCCACGCGCAGTCCGGAGCGCCGCACCTCATCGCCGCGCACCTCAACCGCACGGGACGCACGCACGTCCACGTCGTCAACGCCGGCGACGGGCGCCACGCGCACCCGACGCAGGGGCTGCTCGACCTGTTCACCATCCGCCACTACAAGCGCGACTTCCGCAACCTGACGGTGGCGATCGTCGGCGACGTGCTCCACTCGCGCGTCGCGCGCTCGCTGATCCACGGCCTCACGACGCTCGGGACGCCGGAAGTGCGCGCGGTCGGTCCGCAGACGCTGCTGCCGACCGCGCTGTCGGCGCTGGGCGTGCGGGTCTGCAACGACATGCGCGAAGGGATCAAGGACTGCGACGTCGTGGTGATGCTGCGCCTGCAGAACGAGCGGATGCACGGCGCGCTGCTGCCTTCGGCCGGCGAGTTCTTCAAGCACTACGGGCTGACGCCGGAGAAGCTCGCGTACGCGAAGCCCGACGCGATCGTGATGCACCCGGGCCCGATGAACCGCGGCGTCGAGATCGATTCGGCGGTCGCCGACAGCGATCGTGCGGTGATCCTGCCGCAGGTGACTTTCGGGATTGCCGTGCGGATGGCGGTGTTGAGCATGCTGGCGGGGAATTGACGCGTGAAAATCGAGATCAGGAACGGCCGCTTCATCGATCCCAAGCACGGGATCGACCGCGTGACGACGCTCTACATCGCCGCCGGCAAGGTCGCCGCGATCGGCGCGGCGCCGGCGCTCTGGAACGCCAACCGGACGATCGACGCCTCGGGGCTCGTCGTCTGCCCGGGGCTCATCGACATCTCGGCGCGCCTGCGCGAGCCGGGTTTCGAATACAAGGCCACGCTCGAGTCGGAGATGGCGGCGGCGGTCGCCGGCGGCGTCACCAGTCTCGCCTGTCCGCCCGACACCGATCCGCCGCTCGACGAGCCGGGGCTGGTGCAGATGCTCAAGCACCGCGCGCGTTCGCTCAACCAGGCGCACGTCTACCCGATCGGCGCGCTGACCGTCGGACTGAAGGGCGAGGCGCTGACCGAGATGGGCGAACTCACCGACGCCGGCTGCGTCGCGTTCTCGCAGGCGGAAGCGCCGCTGGTCGACACGCAGGTGCTCTACCGCGCGCTGCAGTACGCGGCGACTTTCGGCTACCGCGTGTGGCTGCGGCCGCAGGACCCGTACATCGGCCGGGGCGGCGTCGCGCACGACGGCGAGGTCGCCACCCGGCTGGGCCTCACCGCGATCCCGCCGTCGGCCGAGACGATCGCGCTGGCGATGATCTTCACGCTGGTGCGCGAGACGGGCGTGCCCGTCCACCTGTGCCGGCTGTCGACCGCGGAGGGCGTCGCGATGATCCGCGCGGCCAGGAAGGACGGGCTGCCGGTCACCTGCGACGTGGCCGTCCACCATCTGCACCTGTGCGACGTCGACATCGGCTGGTTCGACACGCAGTGCCACCTGGTGCCGCCGCTGCGGTCGACGCGCGACCGCGCGGCGCTGCGCGCGGGCCTCGCCGACGGCACCGTCGACCTCGTCTGCTCCGATCACACGCCGGTCGACGACGACGGCAAGCAGGTGCCGTTCGGCGAATCCGAACCGGGCGCGACGGGGCTGGAACTGCTGCTGCCGCTGACGCTCAAGTGGGCGGCGGAAGACGCCGTCGCGCTGCCCGCGGCGCTGGCGCGCATCACTTCGGCGCCGGCGGCGATGCTGGGGCTCGACGCGGGGCACCTCGCCGTCGGCCAGAGCGCCGACGTCTGCATCTTCGACCCGAATGCGCACTGGCTGGTCGAGCCCAGGGCGCTCAAGAGCCAGGGCAAGAACACGCCGTTCCTGGGACTGGAAGTCCCCGGACGCGTGCGCTGCACGCTGGTCGGCGGGCAGGTCGTCTACGAGGCCTGAGGCCGGTTCGCCGCCCGCCCTTCGCGCTCAGGACCGGGGCGGAACGTACCCCGCCGGCGCTTCGGAGCCGCTGCCGAAGAAGTGCGCCTCCATCTGCTCGGCCAGCCACTTCCGCGCGCCCGCGTCGGCCAGCGACAGCCGGTTCTCGTTGACCAGCATCGTCTGGTGGCGCAGCCACGCCTGCCACGCCTCCCTGGAGACGCTCTCGTAGAGCCGCTTGCCCATTTCGCCGGGGTACGGCGGGAAGTCGAGCCCTTCGGCTTCCCGGCCGAGCTTGATGCATTGGATCATCCGCGCCATGTTCCCGTCTCCTAGAGGCCTTTCGCGTAAACCTGCGACTTGCGCTGGTAATTGTAGAGCGCCTGCTTCTGCTTCGGCAGGTCGCCGACCGCCGCGTTGCGGAACCCGCGCTCGAGAAACCACTGCGACGTCCGCGTGGTCAGCACGAACAGCTTCGGGAGCTTGAGCTTGCGCGCCCGCGCTTCGATTTCGAGCATCAGCGCCTCGCCGTAGCCTTCGCGCCGGAAGTCCGGGTGCACCGCCAGCGCCGCGAGCTCGCCGACCTTTTCCTCGGGGAAGGCGAACAGCGCCGCGCAGCCGATGATCACGCCGTCGTGCTCGGCGACGACGAAGCGCTCGATCTCGGTCTCCAGCCGCTCGCGCGAGCGGCGCACGAGGATGCCCTGCTCCTCGAGCGGCTCGATGATCGCGATGATGCCGCCGACGTCGTCGATGGTCGCGTTGCGCAGGTGCGCGAGCGGCGCCGCGGCGACCATCGTCCCCACGCCGTCGCGGGTGAAGAGTTCGAGCAGCAGCGCGCCGTCGAGGTGGCGGCTGATGAGGTGCGCGCGCTTGACGCCGTTGTCGCAGGCGCGCACCGCGCAGGGCAGGTAGTGCTGCACGTCGGGCGGCAGCCTGGCGCCGCCGGCCTTGAGGATCGCCTCGGCGTCCTTGGTCGACAGCTCGGTGAGCAGCTGCCTGCGGCTGCCGCGCACGCCCTCGGTCTCCATCAGGAACACGAGCTTGTGCGCGTCGACGCGCACCGCGACCTGCGTGGCGACTTCCTCCAGCGCGAGGTTGAAGATCTCGCCGGTGGGCGAGTAGCCGAGCGGCGAGATCAGCACGATGTCGCCGTCGTCGAGGCGCTGCCGGATGGCGTCGACGTCGACGCGCCGCACCTCGCCGGTCAGCTGCATGTCGACGCCGTCGCGCACGCCCAGCGGCTTGGCGGTGATGAAGTTGCCGCTCGAGACGCGGATGCGCGCGCCGGCCATCGGCGAGTTGGCGATGCCCAGCGAGAGCAGCGCCTCGATGCGGCTCTTCACCTGCCCCGAGGCTTCCAGCACGCAGTCCATCGTCTCGGCGTCGGTGACGCGCAGGCCGAACGCGTAGCGGCTCTCGATGTTCTGCTGGCCGAGGATCGCCTCGATCTGCGGCCGCGAGCCGTGGACGACGACGATGTGGACGCCGAGGCTGTGCAGCAGGTTGAGGTCGTGGATGATGCCGAGGAAGGTGTCGTCGGCGACGACCTCGCCGCCGAAGGCGATGACGAAGGTCCTGCCGCGAAAGGCGTGGATGTACGGCGCCGCCGAGCGGATCCACTGGACGAACGCGCGCGTGGTCGCGGACTGGGCGGTGGGCGCGGCGGTGCGGGTCGATGGCATCGGTCGGGCGGGAGCGTGGAATCCACGGGCCGGGAGGCCCCGGAGCGCGCCGATTATACCGCCGGGCCGCCGCGCGGCCCGGGACGCGCCACGTATAATTCCGGACCGCCGCATCGCGCCGATCCGGCGCCGCGCCGCCTCCCACTGGAGTACGCCCGTTCCGGGCTCCCGATGGCCTCACCCCTCCTCGACAACCTCAATCCCGAGCAGCTCGCCGCGGTGACGCTGCCGCAGCAGTCGGCGCTGATCCTGGCCGGCGCGGGCAGCGGCAAGACCCGGGTGCTCACGACCCGGATCGCCTGGCTGCTGGCGACGGGGCAGGCGTCGCCGCTGTCGATCCTCGCCGTCACCTTCACCAACAAGGCGGCCAGGGAGATGCTCGTCCGGCTGTCGGCGATGACGCCGGTGTACACGCGCGGGATGTGGCTGGGCACGTTTCACGGCCTGTGCAACAGGATGCTGCGCATCCACTACCGCGACGCCGAGCTGCCGCAGCTGTTCCAGATCCTCGACACGCAGGACCAGCTGGCGCTGATCAAGCGGCTGTATCGCGCGCAGGGCATCGACGCCGAGCGCTTTCCGCCGCGGCAGCTGCAGCAGTTCATCTCGGGCGCCAAGGAAGAGGGCAGGCGCCCGAACCAGGTCGAGGCCGGCGACGATTTCGTCCGCCGGCAGGTCGAGCACTACGCGCTGTACGAGGCGATGTGCCGGCGCGAGGGCGCCGTCGACTTCGCCGAACTGCTGCTGCGCAGCTTCGAGCTCCTGGCCGGGAACGAGGGGCTGCGCGAGCACTACCGCAACCGCTTTTCTCACCTGCTGGTCGACGAGTTCCAGGACACCAACGTGCTGCAGTACCGGTGGCTGCAGCAGCTCGCCCGGCCCGACGCGGCGGTGTTCGCCGTCGGCGACGACGACCAGTCGATCTACGCGTTCCGCGGCGCGAACGTCGCCAACATGCAGCACTTCGAGCGCGACTTCGGCCGCGACGGCGCGCCGGTCCGGATCGTCAAGCTCGAGCAGAATTACCGGTCGCACGGCAACATCCTCGACGCGGCCAACGCGCTGATCCGGCAGAACCGGACGCGGCTGGGCAAGAACCTGTGGACCGCCGAGGGCAAGGGCGAGCCGATCCGCGCGTTCGCCGCCCCTTCCGACTTCGACGAGGCGGCGTTCATCGTCGACATCGTCAAGGGCGCCGGCAGCGACGGCATCGCGCTGTCGGACGCCGCGGTGCTCTACCGCTCCAACGCGCAGTCGCGGGTGCTGGAGCACGCGCTGTTCAACGCCGCGGTGCCCTACCGCGTCTACGGCGGCATGCGCTTTTTCGAGCGCGCCGAGGTCAAGCACGCGCTGGCGTACCTGCGCCTGCTGGCGGCGCCCGACGACGACGGCGCTTTCCTGCGCATCGTCAATTTCCCGGCGCGGGGGCTGGGCGCGCGCACGCTCGAGACGCTGCAGGATGCGGCGCGCGGCGCCGGGACCAGCCTGTGGCAGGCCGCGTGCAGCGGCAAGGCGACCGGCAAGGCCGGCGCGAGCCTGGCCGCGTTCGTGCAACTGATCGAAGCCATGCGCGCCGCGACCGCGGCGCTGCCTCTGCCCGAGGCGGTCGCGCACGTGATCCACGCGTCGGGCCTCATCGCGCACTACAAGGCCGAGAAGGACGGGCAGGACCGGCTCGAGAACCTCGAGGAGCTGGTGAACGCCGCCGACTCGTTCCTGCGCGAAGCCGATCTCGCCGTCGACGCGCCGGTCGCGACCCCGGATCCGACGGGCGATGGCGACGCGGGGGCCGCGGTTGAAGGCGCGACCGATCCGCTGACGGCGTTCCTGTCGCACGCGGCGCTGGAGGCCGGCGACACGCAGGCCGAGGAGGGCCGCCCCGCGCTGCAGCTGATGACCGTCCACGCGGCCAAGGGGCTCGAGTTCCACACGGTGTTCGTCACCGGGCTCGAGGAAGGGCTGTTCCCGCACGAGAACAGCCTGTCGGAATCCGGCGGCGTCGACGAGGAGCGGCGGCTGATGTACGTGGCGATGACGCGCGCGAAGCGCCGCCTGTACCTGACGCTGGCGCAGAGCCGCATGCTGCACGGCCAGGTGCGCTATCACGTCGCGTCGCGTTTTCTCGACGAGGTGCCTGCCGAACTCGTGCAGTGGTGCTCGCCGCACCGGCGCGCGGTCGACATCGACGCCGCCGAGTGGGGAGCGGCCGCGGCGGCGGAGGCGCCGCGCGCGGCGCCCAGGGCGGCTGCCGGCGTCGCCGGGCCGGTCTGGCGCATCGGCCAGAGCGTGCGCCACGCCAAATTCGGCGTTGGCATCATCGTCGACGCCGAGGGCCGCGGCAGCGACCAGCGCGTGCAGGTCAACTTCCGCGAGGTCGGCGTGAAGTGGCTGGCGCTCGAATACGCGAAGCTCGAGGCGGCGTAGCCCGGCTTTGAGCGCAGCGAAACCCGGGGCTACGCGTTCGGGCTGTCCGTCGGGTCGGACTTGGGCGGCGCCGGCGCGTCGTCGCGGTGGAAGATGTCGCGGTAGCTCACGTAATCGGAGATGTGGAGCGTCGCGATGAACAGGAACAGGTAGGGCATCAGCACGACCAGCGCGACGGTGAACGCCAGCGACGCGGGCGCCGCCAGCGTGATCAGCGTGGTGACGATGCCCGGGACCACGCCGCCGTAGAAGAAGACGAGCAATCCGTAGACCGCGATCGGCTTCCAGTTGGCCAACGCTGCAAGGAGGCTGGTGCGCAGCGCCTGCGCCGCGCTGCAGTCCTGGAATACGACCAGCGCCGGCGCGAACCACAGCGCCAGCATCACCGGCAGCGAGCAGGCTGCGGCGAACAGCATCGCGAGCTGCACGTCGCCGTCGGCGACCAGCGCGTCGTCGAACTTGCTCTTGCCCGACAGCGCGTCGAGCAGCTTGCCGTCGTCGACCAGCGCCGTTCCCAGCACCGCGACGGTGATGCCGGCGACCAGCACGACGCCCAGCGGCAGCAGCGCCCAGAGGTTCGAGCGGAAGCCGACGAACAGCTGCTTCGGCTCCGGCGTTCCGCCGCGTTCCTGCGACCACGCGGCCGCGAGGAACCCGACCGCGAACACGGGCTTGAGTATCGGCGCCGCGATCTGTCCCAGGAAGGGGATGAAGTCGATGACGCCGAGGATCAGGTAATAGAGCAGCAGCAGCAGCAGCCAGGGCAGGCGGGCGAGCGACAGCATGCGGTACGCGTCGCGCAGCCACTGCGCGCCGCGCAGCGCCGGGAGGCGCTCGTACGCGACTTCCTTCCGGTCGGAGCTCACCGCGGCGCTCCGCCGGCCGCGCCCGCGTCGGGAAACTGCGGCGCGCTGCGGGCGCGGTCGCGCAGGATGCGTTCGAACCGGACGGGGTCGTGCGCGTGCGTCAGTTCTCCCGGCCGCGGCAGGTGCAGGTCGTAGAGCCGGGAAAGCCAGAAGCGCAGCGCCGCGGCGCGCAGCAGCGACGCCCACTGTGCCCGCTCATCGCCGGTCAACGGACGCACGGCGTCGTAGGCGAGCACCGTCGCCGCGACCAGGTCGGGCAGCAGCGCGCCTTCGTGCTCGCCCTCCCTGACGATGCACCAGTCGTTGACGGCGATCGCCAGATCGTAGGCGAGGAAGTCGGTCGCCGCGAAGCCGAAATCGACGATTCCCGTCACCCGTGCATCGGAAAACAGCACGTTGTCGCAGAAGAGGTCGCCGTGGATCGCGCCCTTGGGCAGCGCGCCCTGGCCGAAGCCGGTGAGGAACCTGAGTTCGCCGTCGAGCAGTTCGTTCTGGCTTGCGTCGAGGTGCGGCCGCACCGCGCCCGCTGCCCGCCGCCACCAGGCCGGGCCGCGCCGGTTGGTCAGCCGCGCGCGGTACGTCGCCGACGCGACGTGCAGCCGGCCGAGCGCCGCGCCCACGGCGGCGCAGTGCTGCGCGGCCGGAGCCGCCACCGGCGTGCCGAAGAGCCGGGTCACGAGGCTTGCCGGCTTGCCGTTCAACAGGCTGAACAGCGCGCCGCTGCGGTCGGGTTCGGGCGCGGGGCACTCGACGCCGGTCCGCGCCAGGTGCGCCATCAGGTTGAGGTAGAACGGAAGCTCCTCCGCCGGCAGCCGCTCGTAGAGCGTCAGCACGTAGCTGCCGCGCGCGGTCGTCACGAAGTAGTTGGTGTTCTCGATGCCCGCCGCGATCGGCTGCAGGTCGGCCAGCGCACCCACGTTGTAGCGGGTGAGCCAGGCGTTGAGTTCCTCGGCGGTGACGGGTGTGTAGACGGACATCGGCGTCGCGGCGCGCGAGGATCGCGCCGCCGTAGGGGATTTTGCGGGAGGGCGCTCAGGCGGTCAGAATTCGAACAGCACCCACAGCGGAACCTTGAGCCCCGAATCGAGGCTGTCCCGGCGGATGAACGTGTACTCGCCGCCGTCGGGGACCAGGAAGTACGGACGGCCGTGGACCGGCGTCACCTTGATCCACACCAGCCTGCCGTTGACGCGCGCCTCCTCGACCGTCTCGGTCTTGCGGCGCGTGATCGTGACCTGAGGTTCGAGGTCGGCGTCGCCGGTGATTTCGGGCAGCGGCTCGAGGCCGGGGGGCGTCGCGTCGCGCGCGGTCGCAGCCGGCTGCGCGGCGGCCGCACCTGCGGCGGCAAGCAGCACGGCGAGTCCGAAGCAAGCGAGGGAGGGCGGGCAGCGCACGCGGTTCACGGGGAGTCCATCGAAGGCGACGATTTTAGCAGACGCGCCGGCCAAAGCGCCGCCGCGGCGGGTGCCGGCGCCGCAGGCTGCGGGCGGGGCATCCTCGCGCGCTCGGTGCGCGTCGGCCGGAAGCCGCGCAGCCGCTCGGCCGCAGCAGTGAACTCTGCCATAATCCCCGGCACCCGCCAGGCCTCGTGGCCGCTGGTCGTCGGCATCGCCTGCGGATCGACGGGGTCGGGGATCTTGCCGGTCTGGAACATGCCTACTCTCGTGCTCGTCGACGGGTCGTCGTACCTCTATCGCGCGGTCCATGCGCTGCCCGACCTGCGCACGTCGCAAGGCGAGCCGACGGGGGCGCTGCGCGGGGTCGTTTCGATGCTGCGCCGATTGGTCATCGACGGCAAGCCGGACTATTTCGCCGTCGTCTTCGACGCGCCCGGCAAGACCTTTCGCAGCGACTGGTACCCCGATTACAAGGCGCATCGGCCGCCGATGCCCGACGATCTCGTGCTGCAGATCGAGCCGCTGCACGAGCTCGTGCGCGCCAACGGCTGGCCGCTGGTGATGATCGACGGCGTCGAGGCCGACGACGTGATCGCCACGCTGGCGGTCGAAGCCGCGGCGCAGGGGCTCGACTGCGTGGTCTCGACTTCCGACAAGGATCTCGCGCAGCTCGTCCGCCCCGGCATCACGCTGGTCAACACCATGAGCAACGAGACGCTGGACGAACCCGGCGTGCTGGCCAAGTTCGGCGTCCGCGCGAACCAATTGCTCGACCTGCTGACGCTCACCGGCGACGCCGTCGACAATGTTCCCGGCGTGCCCAAGGTCGGCCCGAAGACCGCCGCCAAGTGGCTCGCGCAATATGGTTCGCTCGACGCGATCGTCGCGCACGCGCAGGACGTCCCCGGCGTCGTCGGCCAGAATCTGCGCGACACGCTCGACTGGCTGCCACTCGGCCGGCGGCTGCTCACCGTCAAGACCGACTGCGCGCTGCCGGTGAAGCCCGCCGACCTCGCCCCCGCGCCGCCGGACGTCGCCGCGCTGACCGCGCTGTACCGGCGCTTCGAGTTCAAGTCGTGGCTGCGCGACCTCCCGGGCGCCGCAGCGAACGGCACCGCCGCCGGCAGTTCGGCGCCCGGAGACGACGCCGGTTCGGCGCTCGCCGGCATGGCCGCGCGCGCCGACACGCGGACCTTCGACGGGCGCGACGCGCCGGCCGACGACGCCCCGGCCGCGGTCCCGCGGCACTACGAGACGGTGCAGGACGCGGCGTCATTTGCGCGCGGGCGCGACGCCATCGCGAGCGCGGACCTGGTCGCCTTCGACACCGAGACCACCAGCCTCGATCCGATGCAGGCGCGCATCGTCGGCCTGTCGTTCGCGGTCGAGCCGGGCCGCGCCTGCTACATCCCGCTGGGCCACCGCTACCCGGGTGCGCCGGACCAGCTCGGGCTGGACGACGTGCTGCGGCAGCTCGCGCCGTGGTTCGCAGACCCGGCGAAGAGGAAGCTGGGGCAGAACGTCAAGTACGACCAGCACGTGCTCGCCAATCACGGCCTCGCGCTGTCGGGCGTCGCGCACGACACGCTGCTGCAGTCGTACGTGCTCGAGTCGCACAAGCCGCACGACATGGACAACCTGGCGTGGCGCCACCTCAACGTGAAGGCGATCGCCTACGCCGAGGTCACCGGCAAGGGCGCGTCGCGGATCGGCTTCGACCAGGTCAGCGTCGACGACGCCACCGCGTACTCGGCCGAGGACGCCGACATCACGCTGCAGCTCCACCGCGTGCTCTATCCGCGCCTGGCGCGCGACGCGAAGCTCGACTACGTCTACACGGCGATCGAGCTGCCGGTGCGCGACGTGCTGTTCACGATGGAGCGCGCGGGCGTGCTGCTCGACACCGCGCTGCTTGCCGCGCAGAGCCGCGAGCTGGGCGAGAGCGTGCTCGCGCTGGAGCAGCAGGCTTACGCGCTGGTCGGGCAGCCGTTCAACCTGTCGTCGCCGAAGCAGCTGGGCGAAATCCTGTTCGACAGGATGAAGCTGCCGGTGGTCAGGAAGACCGCCACCGGCCAGCCTTCGACCGACGAGGCGGTGCTGCAGGAACTCGCCGCCGACTACCCGCTGGCGAAGCACCTGTTGCTGCACCGGACGCTGTCGAAGCTCAAGTCGACGTACACCGACAAGCTGCCGCAGATGGTCAACGCCCGCACCGGGCGCGTGCACACCAACTACTCGCAGGCGACTGCGGTCACCGGGAGGCTCGCGTCGACCGACCCCAACCTGCAGAACATCCCGGTGCGCTCGGCCGAGGGGCGCCGGATCCGCGAGGCGTTCATCGCCGCGCCCGGTCACGTCCTGGTCTCGGCCGACTACTCGCAGATCGAGTTGCGGATCATGGCGCACCTGTCGGGGGACCCGGCGCTGGTGAAGGCGTTTCACGCGGGCGAGGACATCCACCGCGCGACCGCCGCCGAGATCTTCGGCGTGCCGCCGGCCGACGTCACCGTCGACCAGAGGCGCTACATCAAGGCGGTCAACTTCGGCCTGATCTACGGCATGGGCGCGTTCGGTCTGGCCGCGCAGCTCAACGTCGACCGCGCGGCCGCGCAGCAGTTCATCGACCGCTACTTCGCGCGCTATCCGGGCGTCGCCGAGTACATGCAGCGCACACGCGAGGCGGCGCGCGCGCAGGGTTACGTCGAGACGGTGTTCGGGCGGCGGCTGTGGCTGCCCGACATCAACGCCGGCGGCGGACCGCGGCGCGCGGCGGCCGAGCGCGCGGCGATCAACGCGCCGATGCAGGGCACTGCCGCCGACCTGATCAAGCTGGCGATGATCAAGGTGCAGGACTGGCTGCTGCGCGGGAGCCTCGCGACCCGGCTGATCCTGCAGGTCCACGACGAGCTGGTGCTGGAAGTGCCGCAGGACGAGCTGGCGCGGGTCCAGGCGGAGTTGCCGCAGTGCATGACCGGCGTGGCGCAGCTGTCGGTGCCGCTCGTCGTCGACGTCGGCGCGGGGCCCAACTGGGAGCAGGCACATTGATTTGCCCGAACGCTCACTCCGTTCGCGGGCAGGGTGGATGAGCGGCTACGCCGCGGTTCGCCCGAACGCTCACTCTGTGCGGCTGCGCCGCATCCCGCTTCGCGGGACCAGCCTTCGGCTGTCCTGCGGCCTTCGGCCTGGTGTTCGCGGGCAGTTTGGCTGGGCGGCTACCGCCGCGGTTCACCCGAACGCTCACTCTGTGCGGCTGCGCCGCATCCCGCTTCGCGGGACCAGCCTTCGGCTGTCCTGCGGCCTTCGGCCTGGTGTTCGCGGGCAGTTTGG
>CAIWHR010000195.1 GCA_903912485.1 uncultured beta proteobacterium
CGACCTCGCCGGCCTGCGCGACACGCTGGCGCGGCTGCCGGTGCTGATGGGCGGCACCGCGACGGCCGCCGCGTCGGAGGCCGCACCGCTGCTCGCCGCGCTCGCCGCCGATCTCGACGTCGACCCGCAGTGGGCGCAGCTGCTCGCGCGCGCCGTCGCGCCGGAGCCGGCGGCGCAGGTCCGCGACGGCGGCGTCATCGCCGCCGGCTTCGACGCCGACCTCGACGAACTGCGCGCGATCGACGACCACTGCGGCGAGTTCCTCGTCGCGCTGGAGGCGCGCGAGCGCAGCCGCACCGGCATCGCGAATCTCAAGGTCGAATACAACCGCGTCCACGGCTTCTACATCGAGGTCACCCACGCGCAGACGGCGCGCGTGCCCGACGACTACCGCCGCCGGCAGACGCTGAAGAACGCCGAGCGCTACATCACCCCGGAGCTGAAGGCGTTCGAGGACAAGGCGCTGTCGGCGCAGGAGCGCGCGCTCGCCCGCGAGAAGCTGCTGTTCGAGCGCCTGCTCGCCGAACTCGCGCCCGCGATTCCGGCGCTGGCGAAGGCGGCAGCGGCGCTGGCGGCGCTCGACGTGCTGACGACCTTCGCCGAGCGTGCCGAAACGCTCGGCCTGGTGCGGCCCGGGTTCGTGGCCGCGACGGGCCTCGCGATCCGCGGCGGCCGCCATCCGGTGGTCGAGCGCCAGGTCGACGCGTTCATCGCCAACGACCTCGAACTCGCGCCGGAGCGCAGGCTGCTGATCGTCACCGGCCCCAACATGGGCGGCAAGTCGACGTACATGCGGCAGGCGGCGGTGATCGTGCTGCTCGCGTTCTGCGGCTGTTACGTGCCGGCCACCGCGGCCGACATCGGACCGATCGACGCCATCCACACGCGGATCGGCGCCGCCGACGACCTCGCCGGCGGCCGCTCGACGTTCATGGTCGAGATGACCGAGGCCGCGGCGATACTGCACCGTGCGACGGCGCAGAGCCTCGTGCTGATCGACGAGATCGGCCGCGGCACGTCGACCTTCGACGGCCTCGCGCTGGCGTGGGCGATCGCGCATCAGCTGGCGGAGAAAAACCGCAGCCTCGCGCTGTTCGCGACGCACTACTTCGAGCTGACGGCGCTGCCCTCCGAGATCGACGGCTGCGCCAACATCCACTTCGACGCGGTGCTGCACGCCGGCGGCGGCGACGGCATCGTCTTCCTGCACTCGGTCGCAGACGGCCCGGCCAACGAAAGCTACGGGCTGCAGGTGGCGAAGCTCGCCGGCGTGCCGGCCGACACCCTCCGCCGCGCACGGAGCTATCTCGCGCGGCTCGACCGGTTCAACGCCGGCGGCGGCGCGCAGGCCGACCTGTTTGCGCCGTCCCGCGCCGCCGCCGACGACGCCTTCGAAATGCGCGCGACGGCGGTGGAAACCGGCGCCGTGACCGAGAGGCTCGCCGCGCTCGACCCCGACGCGATGACGCCGCGCGACGCGCTCGCCGCGCTGTACGAACTCAAGAAGCTCGCGCGCCCGTAGCCCGGGCTGCGCGCCCCCGAACGACCGCCGCGGGCCG
>CAIWHR010000196.1 GCA_903912485.1 uncultured beta proteobacterium
CCAGCACCCGCTCGATCGCCGCGACCACGGCCGCCGCCGCCTCGGGATGCCCGAGGTGCTCGAGCATCAGCGCGCCGGACCAGATCTGGCCGATGGGGTTGGCGATGCCCTTGCCTGCGATGTCCGGCGCCGAGCCGTGCACCGGCTCGAACAGCGACGGGAACAGGCGCTCCGGATTGATGTTGGCCGACGGCGCGATGCCGATGGTGCCGCAGACCGCAGGACCCAGGTCGGACAGGATGTCGCCGAAGAGGTTGGAGCCGACGACGACGTCGAAGCGGTCGGGCCGCAGCACGAAGTGCGCGGTCAGGATGTCGATGTGGAACTGGTCGGTGCGCACCGACGGATAATGCGCGGCCATCGCGCGGAAGCGCTCGTCCCAGTAGGGCATCGTGATCGCGATGCCGTTCGACTTGGTCGCCGACGTGAGGTGCCGGTCGGGCCTCGTCGCCGCGAGCTCGAACGCGAACCTGAGGATCCGGTCGACGCCCTTGCGGCTGAACACCGACTCCTGCACCACGATCTCGCGCTCGGTGCCCTCGAACATCTTCCCGCCCACCGCCGAGTATTCGCCTTCGGTGTTCTCGCGGACGACGACGAAGTCGATGTCTCCCGGCGCGCGGTTGGCCAGAGGCGACGGGATGCCCGGCATCAGCCGGCAGGGCCGCAGGTTCACGTACTGGTCGAAGCAGCGGCGAAACGGGATCAGCGATCCCCACAGCGAGACGTGGTCCGGCACCGTGGCGGGCCAGCCGACGGCGCCGAAGTAGATGGCGTCGAAGCCGCGCAGCTGCTCGAACCAGTCCTCGGGCATCATCCGCCCGTGCTTCAGGTAATAGTCGCAGCTCCAGTCAAACTCGCTCCACTCGAGGCCGACGCCGAACCGCCGGCCGACCGCCTCCAGCACGCGCACGCCCTCGGGAATCACTTCCTTGCCGATGCCGTCGCCGGGAATGACCGCGATCCGGTGCACCTTCCTGCTCGTTTCCATGTTCGCTCCTCGATTTGCGCCGCCCTAGTTTACTGCGCGGCGGCCGGACGGGGACGCGCGGGCGCGACGCCCGGCCCGATCGACACACCCGATCGAGGCGGCTCGACGCCGGGCGCCGGCTGCGTTAAGGTGCCCGCCATGCCGAACCTCGCCGCCGCGCCCGCCGGCGCCTTTTCCCCGACGCCGTGGCAGTGGGGCCGCCTCTCGGACCTGGCCGTCACCGACCTCTACGCGGCGATGGTCGCGCGCCAGGAGGTCTTCGCCGTCGAACAGCAGTGCGCGTTTCTCGACGCCGACGGGCTCGACGCGCACGCCTGGCACCTCCTGGGCTGGGATCGGCGCGACGGCGGCCGCGTCCTCGCCGGCTACCTGCGCATCGTCGACCCCGGGCACCGGTTCGCCGAACCGTCGATCGGCCGGGTGCTGACCACCGCGGCGTACCGCGGCACCGGCCTCGGCCGCGTGCTGATGACCGAAGGCCTCGCCGGCGCCGCCCGGCTGTTCCCGGGGCGCGCGGTCCGCATCGCCGCGCAGCAGCGGCTCGAGGCGTTCTACGAGAGCCTGGGCTTTGTCACGGTCGGCGCGCCGTTCCCCGAGGACGGCATCCCCCACGTCGAGATGCTGCACCCGGGGCGCGCGGCGCCCGAAGCTGCGCCGTGCCGGTGATGCACTGGCCCGCCTTTCCGCTGGCGTTCTACCCGGTCGCTGCCTTCGCCATCCTGCTGACCGGCATTTCCAAGGGCGGCTTCGGCATGGGCTCGGGCGGCGTCGCCGTCCCGCTGATGGCGATGTTCATCGCGCCGCCCGAAGCCGCCGGCATCATGCTGCCGATCCTGTGCGCGATGGACCTCTTCGGCGTCCACGCCTATCGCGGCCGCTGGTCGCGCGAGCACCTGCGGGCGCTGCTGCCGGGCGCGGTGATCGGCATCGGTCTGGGCGCGCTGGCGTTCGGCGCGCTGCCCGTCGACGCGATCCGCCTGCTGCTGGGGCTGATCAGCGTCACCTTCGCGTCGAACCAGGTGTTCGGGCTGACCGCCCGCCTGGCGGCGCGCCTCGACGCCGGCCGCGGCAAGCCGGGGCCGGCGGCGGCCGGCTTCTGGGGCGCGCTGTCGGGTTTCACCAGCACGCTCGCGCACGCCGGCGGTCCGCCGTTCGCCGTCTACATGCTGCCGCAAAGGCTCGACAAGACGCTGCTGGTCGGCACCTCCGCGGTGTTCTTCCTCGTCGTCAACTACGTGAAGCTGGTGCCCTACGCGTTCCTCGGGCAACTCAACCTCGGCAACCTCGCCGCGTCGCTGGTCTTCGCCCCGCTCGTCCCCGCCGGCGTCTGGCTGGGCGTGTGGCTGCACGCGCGCATCTCCGAGCGCGCGTTCTATCGCGTCAGCTACACGCTGCTGTTCCTGACCGGCGCCAAGCTAATCTGGGACGCGCTGGCGCACTGAGGCAGGCGCCCGGTGCGCTATCATTGCCGCCATGAAGCAGACCTTTCTCGATTTCGAGCAGCCGATCGCCGAACTGCAGTCGAAGATCGACGAGCTGCGCTACGTCCACGAGGACTCGGCGGTCGACATCTCCGACGAGATCGCCCGCCTGCAGAAGAAGAGCCTGCAGCTCACCCGGGACATCTACGGCAAGCTGTCGTCGTGGCAGATCGCGCAGGTCGCGCGCCATCCGCAGCGCCCCTACACGCTCGACTACATCGGCGGCATGTTCGGCGACTTCCGCGAACTGCACGGCGACCGCGCGTACGCCGACGACCCGGCGATCGTCGGCGGGCTCGCGCGCTTCAACGGCCAGCCGTGCATGGTGATCGGCCACCAGAAGGGCCGCGACACCAAGGAAAAGATCCACCGCAACTTCGGCATGCCGCGGCCGGACGGCTACCGCAAGGCGCTGCGTCTGATGAAGCTCGCCGAGAAGTTCGGGCTGCCGCTGTTCACCTTCGTCGACACGCCCGGCGCGTACCCCGGCATCGACGCCGAAGAGCGCGGACAGTCCGAAGCCATCGGCCGCAATCTCTACGAAATGGCCGGCCTGCGCGTTCCGATCATCGTCACGGTGATCGGCGAAGGCGGCTCCGGCGGCGCGCTCGCCATCGCCATCGGCGACGTCACGCTGATGCTGCAGTATTCGACGTATTCGGTGATCTCGCCCGAGGGCTGCGCATCGATCCTCTGGAAGTCGGCGGACCACGCCGCGGAAGCCGCCGAGACGCTGGGCATCACCGCAGCACGGCTGAAGCAGCTGGGGCTCGTCGACCGGATCGTCAACGAACCCGCGGGCGGGGCGCACCGCGACCACGCGGCGACGATGGTCGCGCTGAAGAAGCTGCTGACCGAAACGCTGCGCCAGCTCCAGGAGCAGGAGATCCAGTCGATGCTCGACGCGCGCGAGGACAAGATCCTCTCGTATGGCAAGTTCAAGGAACTCGCCACCGGCTGAGCGCCGCGCCCGGGCCGCGCCGCCGCGGAG
>CAIWHR010000197.1 GCA_903912485.1 uncultured beta proteobacterium
GGGCGCGCCGGCGGCGAACAGGCCGTGTCGGGTCGGGAAGTGCTTGCGCAGGTCCCTGACCTCGAGCAGCACGTCGCCGGGCGCGGGCAGCGCCGCCGCGATGGCCTGGGCGGCGGCGCTCATCGCGGCGTGCCCCGGTCGCCGCCCGGCGGTGCGGCGTGCGCGGCGTGCGCGGGAAGCCGCGTCGACTCCCAGCAGGCGGCGAGATGGCCGGGTCCGTGCGCCTCGAGCGGCGGGACGTCGCGGCGGCAGCGGTCGACGGCGAACGCGCAGCGCGGCGCGAACAGGCAGCCGGGCATGTCCTCCTTCAGCGAGGGCACGACGCCCGGGATTTCGGTGAGCCGCGTCCGGCCGTCGCCGGCGGCCGCCTTGCCGAGGTGCGGCATCGAGCCCAGCAGGCCGCGCGTGTACGGGTGCAGCGGACGCGCGAAGAGTTCGCCGACCGAAGCCTCCTCGACCTTGCGCCCCGCGTACATGACGACGACGCGCTGCGCCATCTCGGCGACGACGCCCAGGTCGTGCGTGATCAGCACGATCGACGCGCCGGTCTCGGCGGAGAGCGCGCGCATCAGTTCCAGGATCTGCGCCTGGATGGTGACGTCGAGCGCGGTCGTCGGCTCGTCGGCGATCAGGAGCCGCGGGCCGCAGGCGAGCGCCATCGCGATCATCACCCGCTGGCGCATGCCGCCGGAGAGTTCGTGCGGGTACTGCCTGACGCGGCGCTCGGGCTCCGAAATGCGGACCTTGGCCAGCGCATCGACCGCGCGCGCCATGGCGTCGGCCTGCGACAGCCCGCGGTGCAGCACCAGCGTCTCGGCGATCTGCCGGCCGATGGTGAGCACCGGGTTGAGCGAGGTCATCGGCTCCTGGAAGATCATCGAGATCGCGTTGCCGCGCAGGTCGCGCATCTCGCGGTCGGACACCGTCAAGAGGTCGCGGCCGTCGAACAGCACGCGCCCGGCGACGATCCGCGCCGGCGGCATCGGCAGCAGGCGCAGCACCGACAGCAGCGTCACGCTCTTGCCGCAGCCCGACTCGCCGACCACCGCCAGCGTCTCGCCGGGGAACACGTCGAACGACACGCCGTCGACCGCGCGGATGGTGCCGTCGCGGTTCTGGAAGTGCGTCTTCAGGCCGTCGATCGACAGCAGCGGCGGCACGGCGGCGGTGGCGGCGGGCGGCATCGGACGGTCTTCCGTCACATCCGCCGCGCGAGCCGCGGGTCGAGCGCGTCGCGCATGCCGTCGCCCAGCAGGTTGACCGACAGCACGGTCAGCGACAGGAACAGTCCCGGGAACAGCAGCAGCGTGCCGGCGATCTGGATCAGGCTGCGCGCCTCGGCCATGATGTTGCCCCAGCTCGGGATGTTGGGCGGCGTGCCGGCGCCGATGAACGACAGGATCGCCTCGGTGATCATCGCCGACGCGCAGATGTACGTCGCCTGCACCAGCAGCGGCGCCGTGGTGTTGGGCAGGATGTGGCGCACGAGGATCATCGGCAGCCGCGTGCCGGACGCGATCGCCGCCTCGACGTACGGCTGCTCGCGCAGCGTCAGCACCAGGCTGCGCACCAGCCGCACCACGCGCGGGACTTCCGACAGCGCGATCGCGAACACCACGTTGCCGAGGCTCGCACGGGTCAGCGCGATCAGCGCGATGGCGAGCAGCACCGGCGGGATCGACATCAGGCCGTCCATCACCCGCATCACGACGGCGTCGACCCAGCGCACGAAGCCGGTGACGAGGCCGATCGCCAGCCCCACGGTGGTGGCGATCACCGCGACGGCGATGCCGACGGTCAGCGAGACGCGCGAGCCGTAGATCACGCGGCTGTAGACGTCGCGGCCGAGCATGTCGGTGCCGAACCAGAACTGCGCCGACGGCGGCTTCAGCCGGCGCGTCGGCGCGATCGCCAGCGGATCGCTGGTGCCCAGCCACGGCGCGAGGATGGCGATCGCGACCATCAGCAGCAGCACGACGCCGCCGGCGATCGCCGTCGGGTGCCGCCGCAGCGTGCCGGCGATCCAGCCCAGCATCGTCGGCGCGGCGGAGGCGCCGGCAGGCGGCGCGGCAATCGCGACCGAGGTCATGACAGCAGGCTCATCAGTAGCGGATGCGCGGGTCGAACAGCGTGTAGGAGAGGTCGACCAGCAGGTTGACCAGCACGTAGACCGCCGAGAACAGCAGCGTGACGCCCTGGATGATCGGGTAGTCGCGGCGCAGGATCGCGTCGACGGTGAGCCGCCCGATGCCGGGGATCGCGAACACGGTCTCGGTCACGACGACGCCGCCGATCAAGAGCGCGATGCCGATGCCGATGATGGTGACGATCGGCACCGCGGCGTTCTTCAGCGCGTGCCGCGTGAGCACCGCGCTGGGCGCGAGGCCCTTGGCGTGCGCGGTGCGGACGTAGTCCTGCGCCAGCACGTCGAGCATGCTCGCGCGGGTGATGCGCGCGATCAGCGCCATGTAGGTGATGCCCAGCGCCGCCGACGGCAGGATCATGTGCTGGACGAAAGGCCACAGGCCCTTGGTGATGCTGCTGTAGCCCTGCACCGGCAGCCATTCGAGGCCGACGGCGAACACCAGCACCAGCCCGTAGGCGAGCACGAACACCGGCACCGAGAATCCCAGCACCGAGATCGCCATGACGACGCGGTCGATCCAGCTGCCCGCCCGCGCCGCGGCGACGACGCCCAGCGGCACCGCCAGCGCGACGGCGACGATCAGCGTGCACAGCGTCAGCGCCAGCGTGGGCTCGACGCGCTGGCCGATGAGCGTGGTCACCGGCAGGCCGGTGAAGATCGACGTGCCGAGGTCGCCGTGCGCCAGCGCCCACAGCCAGGTGCCGAAGCGCACGAAATACGATTGGTCGAGGCCGAGCCGCGCGCGGATGCGCGCGATGTCGTCCTCGGTGGCGATGTCGCCGGCAATGACGGCCGCCGGGTCGCCGGGGGAGAGGTAGAGCAGCGAAAAGACGAACAGCGCGACCACCCCCATGACGGGGATGGTCGCGGCCAGGCGGCGCAGCGCGTAGCTCAGCACGTGATCGCGATGGCGGTCGGCAGTCCGCTCAGCAACGGCGCGTCACTTCTTCTCGACGTTCCACAGGAAGGTCACCGGCGACTTGATGATGCCGGAGATGCTGGTGCGGTACGCGGTGGGGATGATGAACTGCGCGGTGGGGATGTACGGCACCGTTTCCCAGGCCCGCTTCTGCATGTCCTCGGCGACCTTCTTCTGGTCGGCGGCGGTCGGCGCGGCGAACCAGACGTCGCGCAGCTCTTCCAGCCGGGCGTCGGTCGGCCAGCCGAACCACGCCTTCTCGCCGTTGCCGCGCAGCGGCGAGTTGAGCGCGGGGCTGACGATGTCGGGACCGACGAACCACGTGTGCAGGATGCTCCAGCCGCCCTTGTCGACGGGTTCCTTCGACGCGCGCCGCGTGATCACCGTGCCCCAGTCGCTGGCGGCCAGTTCGGCGTTGACGCCGATCTTGCGCAGCAGGTCGGCGGTGACCAGCGCCTGCGCGTGGACGATCGGCTGGTCGGTCGCGTCGAGCACGATCGCCTTCTCGCCCTTGTAGCCCGACTCCTTGACCAGCGCCTTCGCCTTCTCGATGTCGCGCTTGGACGTGAGCACTTCGGAGCCGGCCGTGTTCGCCAGCGGCGTGCCGCAGGTGAAGTACGACGCGCAGGGCTTGCCGTTCTTGGGGTCGCCGGCGATGGCGATCGCGTAGTCGTTCTGGTCGAGCGCGACCAGGACGGCCTGCCGCAGCTTCTGGTTGTTGAACGGCGGCTGCAGGTGGTTGAAGCGCAGGAGGCCGATCGAACCCAGCGGGTCGGTGTTCTCGATCTTCACGTCCTTGTTCTTCGCCAGGAGCGGGATGAGGTCGGGCGGCAGCTGCTGCCACCAGTCGACTTCGCCGGTGTTGAGCGCGGCGGCGGCGGTGGCCGCGTCGGGAATGTAGATCCACTCGACGCGATCGACCTTCACCACCTTGCCGCCGGCGCCCCACGAGGGCGCTTCCTTGCGCGGCACGTAGTCGGCGTTCTTGACGTAGACGACCTTGTTGCCGGGCACCCACTCTTCCTTGACGAAGCGGAACGGCCCCGAGCCCACCGCCTCGGTGATCGCGGTCGACGCGTCGGTCTTGGCCAGGCGCTCGGGCATGATGAACGGGACATTCGACGACGGCTTGGCCAGCGAGTCCAGCGTGTAGGGGAACGGCTTCTTCAGCTTCAGGCGGAAGGTCTTGTCGTTGACCGCGGTCCAACCTTCGGTCATGTCGGCGAGCTTCTGGCCGAAGACGTCGCGCTTGGCCCAGCGCTGGATCGACGCGATGCAGTCGGCCGACTTCACCGGCTGCCCGTCGTGGAACTTGAGGCCGTCGCGCAGCGTGAACGTGTAGGTCAGCTTGTCGGCGGACAGTTCGTACTTGTCGACCATCTGCGGCTGGACCTGGAACTTTTCGTCGACGGCGAACAGCACGTCGTAGACCATGTAGCCGTGGTTGCGGGTGATGTACGCGGTGGTCCAGATCGGGTCCAGACTGCGCAGGTCCGCCTCGGGGACGAACCTCAGGACCTTCTGGGCGTGCGCCGGCGCGATGCCGGCGGCAGCCGCGGCAAGGCACGCGATCGCAAAACTGCGCAATCCGAATTTCATGGAGCAACTCCCGGTGAGTGAGGAATCAAGCCCGTCTGGGGCCTGCGA
>CAIWHR010000198.1 GCA_903912485.1 uncultured beta proteobacterium
GCCCTGGGGCGTGAACCGCCGCCGCGTGGTCACCATCAACGACGGCGTGGTCGGGGCCGAGAAGTCGATCTCGGTGGCCTGCATGCACTGCTCGGACGCGCCCTGCATGGCGGTGTGCCCGGTGGACTGCTTCTACCGCACCGAGGAAGGCGTCGTCCTGCACGACAAGGACCTCTGCATCGGCTGCGGGTACTGCTTCTATGCCTGCCCGTTCGGCGCGCCGCAGTTCCCGCAGGCCGGCGCGTTCGGCGTGCGCGGCAAGATGGACAAGTGCACGTTCTGCGCCGGCGGGCCGGAAGCGAACAATTCCGAAGCCGAGTTCAAGCTCTACGGCCGCAACCGCCTCGCCGAAGGCAAGCTGCCGGTCTGCGCCGAGATGTGCGCGACCAAGGCGCTGCTCGGCGGCGACGGCGACGTCGTGGCCGACATCTACCGCGAACGCGTCACGCATCGTGCAGCACGCGGGACGCCCGGCACGCCACCGATGGGCTGGGAGACCGCGTACGGCCGCCCGGAAGCGCCCAAGGCGCCGGCCGCACCCACCGCAGGAGCCAAGTCATGAACCGCCACATCGTGCTGCTGGCCGCGGGAGTGGCCGTTGCGTTCGCGTTGGCCGCGTGCGGCGAGCGTCCGCAGGTGATCGAATACAAGCAGGGCACGTATCAGGGCAAGGCCGACCAGCCCCCGTACGCGGGCGCGCCGTGGAACGGCAACAAGACCGAATGGGATGTCGCGATCCGGACCCGGAACCAGAACCAGAACGAGTACAAGCGCGCCAACTGACCGGAGCGGAGGACGCATGCGCAAGAGATCCATCACGCGGTCGTTGGGTACGCTGCTTGCGGCGGCGTTTTTCGCGTCGGGCGTTGCGGCGCAGTCGCCGGCAGTCAACGCTCAGGCAGCGGATTACGCGACGCAGCAGCAGAAACAGCAGCTCGCGCAGCCGCTCAACAACCAGCCTGTCTGGAAGGAAGTCCGTTCGGGATTGCCGCAGGTCACCAGCGTCCTGGGACGCGAGACCAACATCCTGATCGAACCGATGGGGCAGACGTGGCGTGCGGCCCGAGTGCCGGTCGCAACCACCGGGGGTCTTCTGCTCGCGCTTGCGCTCGCCGCCCTCGGCGGCTTCTACGCGATCCGCGGCACGATGACCGTGGAGCCCGCACCGGGCGCGCGACTGATTCAGCGCTTCACGACCGCCGATCGCGCCGCACACTGGTTGATGGCGATCGTCTGGGTCACGCTGGCCGTCACCGGCATCATCCTGTCGCTGGGGAAAGCCGTTCTGCTGCCGCTGATCGGCTACACGCTGTTCTCGTGGCTCGCGGCGTTCGCCAAGAACCTGCACAACTTCATCGGGCCGATCCTGATCGTCGCGGTGCCGTGGATGTTCATCCGTTTCGTCCGCTACAACGCGATCGGAGCCGAGGACATCAAGTGGTTCCTGCGCATCTTCGACTTCTTCAAGGGCCACGAGTATCCGAGCGGCAAGTTCAACGGCGGCGAGAAGCTCGTCTTCTGGCTGGTGCTGGTCGTCTTTTCGACGACGCTGGTCGTGACCGGCCTCATCCTGGTCTTTCCGAACTTCGACCAGACGCGGCAGACGATGCAGCTGTCCAACATCATTCACATGGTCGCCGCGTACCTCGCGCTCGCTCTGGCCTGCGTCCACATCTATCTCGGCACCATCGGCATGTCGGGCGCCTACCGCGCCATGCGCGATGGCTACGTCGACGCGACCTGGGCCGAGCATCATCACGCCGTGTGGTACCAGGAGGTCGTCGCCGGCACCGCGCGCGAGAAGTTCGTGGAACCCGCCTCGGCGGCGCCCCCCGCCGACGCGGCGCGCCGGCCGGCCTGACCGAGACTGCAGCACAATCCCGATGGAGACACACATGACGACGTTGCGCGCAATCCTCGCCGCGGCACTGGTGGTGTTCAGCTTCGGCGTCGCGGTTGCCAAGTTGCCGCCGGCGCCGCCGATGACCGACGAACAGAAGGCCGCTGCGGAGGAGAAGAAGGCGAAGGACGCCGTTGCGGCCGACGCGGCGAAAGCGCTGCAGGCGAAGGCCGAGGATCGCGTGGTCGCCCGTTACACCGCCGAGCAGAAGGCGAAGGGCAAGGTCGTCACGCCGCAGATGGCGCCGACGGCAGTCGCCGCGACCGCCAAGCCGGCAGCCCCCGCTGCGAAGCCCGCCGCCCCGGCCGCGAAGGCGGCCGCCCCCGCGGCGGCCGCGCCCGCGAAGAAATAGCAGCGGTGCCTCCCGGATTGCGCCGCGTCCGGCGCGAACCCGGTATAATCTGCGGTTCGCGGAGAGATGGCCGAGTGGTCGAAGGCGCTTGACTCGAAATCAAGTGTACGTTTACGCGTACCCAGGGTTCGAATCCCTGTCTCTCCGCCACCTTCCCTTGTTTCTCAAGGGAGTTCAGGCAGTTCCGGGTTCCGACCCATCGTCCCACCCATCGTCCGGACTGGTATGTAGTGGCACGGTCTGAACCGCCTCGGCGTCGGTGGATTCCCGTCGGCCCCGCGGCCCCTAAGACAAGACGGGCAGGGCGGCAAGTCGCGTTGGCTCAGGAGTGCGGGAGGAGCATCCCGCCGTGGTCTGCGATCTGACCGGCCTCGGTCAGGCACTTGGCCCCGACATTCGCGTGCGCCATAAAGCGACGGCAGCCCACCGCAGTGCGATCCGCACCCCCGTTCCAGTCGGCGACCCGGGGCAAACCAAGCCCACCATCAAGTGAGTAGCAACGGTCTTGACGCCGTTGTTCCTGCGTTGTTCATTTTCGCTTGACAGGGCTCGAATGCGGGCCTAACATGCGCTCTGGAACAACGACAGAACAACGGAGGTGGCCATGGAAAAGCGATTTACGGCGTCACTTAGTCGGTCCCAGGGGCGCAGTGCCTGGGCGGTAATCTTCCGTCATCCGGTACGGATTGACCCCAATACCGGGAAGGGCGGCTTGCGGGTACGGCAGGGGTTGGGAACACCGGATGAGGCCGAGGCCAACGAACTGAAGGATCAGCTAAACCAGCTACTGGCGGACGATGCCTTCTGGAGCCTGCCGGCAAAGGCCGAGGCCGAGAAGCGGTTCCGTCGCCGCGCCGTGGAAATCTTCTATCACGGCATGGAGCCAGAGGAGAGCGACTTCGGCGCGATCCGCGAGGCGATCATTCCCCTGCCCACCTCGAAGGACTCCGACTATCGCAGCGCACTGCTCCTGGGGACGACCGGCGCAGGCAAGACAACGCTGTTGCGGCAGATTATCGGTACGGACCCCGAGACCGAGCGCTTCCCGTCGACGTCGACGGCGAAGACAACGGTGCACGAGACCGAGGTTGTCCTTGCGCCCGGCCCGTACAAGGCCGTCGCGACCTTCTTCCCTATCGACGAAGTCCGCGAGCACGTCAACGAGTGCATCTCCGAGGCGGTGTTGTCGGCCTATCGGGGCGATCGTGATGGCGAAGTGCTTCGCAAGTTGCTGATGCATGTGAACCAGCGGTTTCGCTTCAACTACATCCTCGGAAGCGGACCCCAAGCGGCGGTAGCGGAAGACGACGAAGATGAAGATGCCGCCGAGCCCATCGACGAGTCGGCTGCCGACAGCGCGATCGATCTTGACGCCACGAATGCCCTGCTGACGAAGACGTTGTCCGCGTTGCACGCTATCGCAGCTCGCCACGGCGACAAGCTGAAGGCCGAGCTTGGGGCGACTGACGAGAAGGATCAGCGGGTCGTCGACGAATTGTTCGAGGAGGAGC
>CAIWHR010000199.1 GCA_903912485.1 uncultured beta proteobacterium
ATGGCGGTTGAGCCTGAGCGCGAACGTATAGAGAACATCGCCGAGCAGCGCGATCCAGCGCGTGCACTGCACGACACCGTCGAAGAGGTCGCCGTGGATGACGAGCAGCCGCTTGCCCTGCGCGGTGGTGTGCACCGCTTCGTCGCGAATCGCGATGTCACCGAAGGCGATCCCGAGGTAGTGTCGCGCCGCTTCGTCGTGATTGCCGGGAATGTAGACGACCTGCGTGCCCTTGCGCGCCTTGCGCAAGAGTTTCTGCACGACGTCGTTGTGCGCCTGGTGCCAATACCACCGGCGCTTCATCTGCCAGCCGTCGATGATGTCGCCGACGAGGTAGAGGTAGTCGGACTCGGTCCGGCGCAGGAATTCGAGCAGCGGGCGCGCCTGACAGCCCGGCGTCCCGAGGTGAGTGTCCGAGATCCAGATCGTCCGGAACTTGAGGCGGCCGTGCTCTCCCCCGTGAACACCGCGCGGCGGGATTCGGTCCGGTTCGCCGCGCCACGCCGGGGACGGCGCTTCGGCGTCGCGCGGCGGCATCTTTGCCTGCGCCCGAGAGTTCAGCCCGACAGTCAGGCCGCGGCCTTGAGATAGTGCCGCGCGTACCGGGCTTCGACCCGTGCAATGGGCATGAACAGGAACAGGTCGGCGGTGTTGAAATCGGGGTCCCATCCCGGCTCGCCGCCGATCCAGGCGCCGACCCGAAGATACCCCTTGAGCAGCGGCGGCATCACCGGAGCGGCGCCGGCCGTGAGCAGCGCGGCGGCGGCAGGGCGCTCCATCAGCGGGTTGCGCGGCCGCACGCGATACTCGATGGGCGCCAGATGACGCGCCGCGGCGTGCTCGTAGACGCTGACGGCGTTGGCGCCGCCGTCGTCCATCGCGATCGAAGCGCAGCCGATCAGGTATTGGGAGCCGTGCTCGCTCATGAACCGCGCGATTCCCTGCCACAGAAGCATGATCGTGGCGCCGGTTCGATAATCGGGGTGGATGCACGCGCGGCCGATCTCGACCATCCCGGGCTTCAGGTGCGCGAGCCGCGTCAGGTCGAAATGACCTTCGGAATAGAAGGCGCCGACACGCTTGGCGCGATCGGGCGTGAGAATCCGGTAGGTGCCCACGACCTCTTCGCTGGCCTGGTCGCGGACGACCAGGTGTTCGCACCAGGGATCGAAAATGTCCTCGTCGCGACCTGCTGTGCGGCCGGTGACCCGCGCGCCCATTTCACCGTTGAACACGCGGTAGCGCAGGCGCTGCGCGGCCTCGATGTCGGCGGCGTTGGTCGCCAGTTCAATGGTTAGACCACGCTGCTCGCGTCTGCTCGTTTCGTGCACCGATGTCTGCAACATGCGCGTCTCCTTGTAAGGTTTGGCCCTCCGGGAACGATAGGCGTCGATTGCGACGGGATGGTGAACGGTGCATGGCGATTTGATGACAGCGCGCCGGCGACGGACCGGCAGGCACCGCGTCGAACGGTTTCTCGCGATGTCTTCAGGCCGCAACATCGGCGAGCCATGATCTGCTCCGCACTACCTCCTGTTGTCTGCCGTCATTGCGGGCTGCGCCGATCCCCTTGGGCAGCCCGCTTTTTTTTGGTTCCCATGGAATGCGGAGCTACGCCATGAATCTGTCCGTTGCGCGAACCGTCGCGGTCGTGCTTGGCGCCGGGGATGTCGGCTCAGCCGTTGCGGTCGCACTGCATCGCGCCGGCTTCGGCGTGGTGCTGTGCGAAGAGGTGGATCCCGCGTGGCACCGGCGAGGCATGTCCTTCACCAATGCCTGGTACCTGGGCGGCGCCGAACTCGACGGTGAGGCGACGATGTTTTGCGCCAGCGTGAGGAGCATTCCGGCCGTGCTCGACCGTCATCGACTCATCGCGGCGACGACGTGGTCGTGGCGCGGCGTGGTGCAGGCGCTGGCGGCGACAGCTCTGGTGGACGCCCGTATGCGCAAGCGCCAGCCGAGCGGCGACCTGCGTACGGCGGCGCTTACGACGGTCGGCCTGGGCCCGGGGTTCATCGCCGGCAGCAACGTCGACGTGGCCGTCGAGACCCGTTGGGGCGAAGCGCTCGGGACCATCATCGGCGCCGGACCGACATTGCCGTTCGCAGCCGAATCGCCCGCGATCGGTGGCGCCGGGGATGAACGCTTCGTCCGCGCGCCTGCCGCCGGCCGGTTCAGCACCGACCGCCGCATCGCGGGCCGCGTTCTGAAGGGGGAGATTCTCGGCGCCGTGGGCGCGCGGTTGGTCTCCGCACCGCTCGACGGCGTGCTTCGTGGCCTCAGTGCGCGCGGCGCGCGCGTGGCACAGGGAGCGAAAGTGGTCGAAGTGGACCCGCGCGGCGAGCCCGCGCTGTGTTACGGAATCGCCGCGCGGCCGCGTGTCATCGCGGGTGCAGTCGTCGACGCTTTGGCCGAGCGGCGCCTCCAGGGGCTCGCCGCCGCGGCAGCAGGGCGGACTCCGGACACGGACGCGCCGCTCGGCTCGGCGCCCCGCGGCTGACGCCGGCGAGCGGAAGGACCCCGGATGACCACCGCGGCGTGTCACGAAAGTGAAACCGAAGCTTCGTACCATTGCAACATGGAGCGCCGTCGATCCTGAGACTGCCGCGGTGCCCCTCCTGCCACCGCCACCCGTTTCGCGATCCAGTCGCCAGGTCCTGGTCCGCGCCGAAAGGGAGATTTTCCGATGCGATTCGAGTCCACGGCGCTTGACGGCGACGTCACGCAAATCACGCTCACGGGCCGCCTCGATATCGCGGGCACACAGGCGATCGAGCAGCCTTTTTCGTTCGCGACCACCGTGCGCGTCGCGAAGATCGTCGTCGATCTCTCGGGCGTCACTTTCCTCGCTTCCATCGGCATCCGCCTTCTGATGACCTCGGCCCGGGGCCAGGCCAACCGCGGCGGCAGGCTGGTCCTGGCAGCGCCCCAGCCGCTGGTGCGGCAGGTGCTGGAGACGGCGGGCATTGATCAGCTGATCCCGGTCGTCGCCGATGTCGAGACGGCCCGCGCCAGTCTCGCCGGATGACCGACCGCTTCCGTTTCCACTGCCTGAAGCTCGATGGCACCCCCGCTGCCATCGGGGCCGCCAGCGCCTGGCTGCGGAGCCTGGGAAGCCGCCACGGGCTTTCCGATGAGGACCTCTTCCACCTCGATCTTTGCGCCAGCGAGCTGGTGACCAACGTCGTCGACTACGCGTACGGCGGCAAGGCCGGCGAGATTCGGCTCGAGCTGCTGCTGGATCAGGCGACTGCCACGCTCACGGTGATCGACGCGGGTCCGCCCTTCGATCCCCTGTCGCAGCCCGCGCCGCCGCAGCCGGGCTCGCTGCAGGAGGCACCCGACGGCGGCCTCGGCCTGCATCTCGTGCGGCAACTGGCCTCCGTTGTGCATTACGAACGCGGCGACGGCCGCAATCGCGTCACCGTGCGCATCGGCGACGAGCAGCCGCGCCCGGATCGACCCGGCGGATCGCCCGCTGCGGCGCACGATCCGCCGACCCATTGGGACAAACTGGGTGAGCGCGACCGGCTGGCACTGGACTCCATCTGCGGTGCGGGCCTCTTCCGCGGCGCGTCCCGCGGCGATGTGGACGCCATCGTCGCGCATTGCGAGTTGCGGGACTGCTCCGCCGGCGAAGTGCTGTTGCGCGCCGGGGAACGCCGTCGGTGCGTGCTCCTTCCCCTCGTCGGGAGACTCGAGGTGCATCTCGACGATCCGCAATCCTCGTTCCACATCGACGTTGCCGCGGGAGAGTGCGTCGGAGAGTTGTCGGTCATCGACGGAAGCGCGATTTCGGCGTGGGTAGTGGCAGGCGAAGCCGGCCGGCTGCTGGTGATACCGGAGGCGGTGTTTCTCGGCCCCCTGCTGGCAGTGCCAGCCATCGCACGCAATCTGCTCGCCATGCTGTCCGAGCGCATGCGGCGCGGCAACGACCAGATCGTCGCGCGCGTGCGCGCTGCGCTTGAACTGGAATCCCTGCAACGCGAGCTCGACCTGGCGCGCCAGATTCAGTCCAGCATGCTCCCCGCGGCACCCATCTTTCCGCACGGCGCCGGGATCGAGTGCCGGGGGTTCATGCGCGCCGCACGTCAGGTCGGCGGAGACTTCTACGATGCGTTTCCCGTCGGAGACCAGCGGTTCTTCGTCGCCGTCGGCGACGTCTGCAGCAAGGGAACCCCGGCCGCACTGTTCATGGTGCGGACGCTGACGCTCTTGCGCAGCGAAGCGCTGCGTCCCGAAACGGACGCGGAACTGCAGCTCGCCCGCCTGGCCGCTCGCTGCAACGACCTCCTGAGCCAGACCAACGAAGCGCAGCAGTTCGTAACGCTGTTCTGCGCCATCATCGACGTGCGTGCGGGATGCATCCACCACGTCAACGCCGGACACAACCGGCCCCTGCTCCTGCTGCCCGACACGCCGCCGATGTTCCTCGCCGGCCCGCGCAATCCGATTGCGGGAATGGTGCCCGGCCTCAAGTACTCCGCCGGCCGCGATGAATTTCCCCCAGGCAGCTTGCTGCTGATGTACACCGACGGCATCACCGAGGCGGATGCGGGCGGCGGGAACCTCTTCGGCGACGACGCGCTGCTCGCGCTGATGGAAGGCGGCGGCGCCGCTTCGAGCGTGGACGCCTGCATCGAGCGGGTGATCGCCGCCGTGGATGCGTTTGCTGCAGCGGAGCCTCAATCCGACGACATCACGTTGCTGGCCGTCCGCCGCCCCTGAACGGCGAGCGGTCCGGTGCCCGGCGTCGACCGATCGCCAAGGCCAGGCAGCGGGCCGGGGCAAGTGCCCCCCCGGCCCGGGGGTCCTCATTTGGGCCTCGACCGCTGCGATGAGCGGCGAACGCGCCCACGGTGGCCCCCCGCCGGGATCGTCCACGGCCTGAAGCGATACCCGGTCAAGGGCTCATCGAGGAAGCGTCAGGGCAGCGTCTTCCTGTACTCGAGGGCGTAGGCGATCTTGCCCGGCTTGGATGCCGAATAGGGCTGGCTCAGCTTGGCGAACTCGCCCTTCGAGTTCCAGGTGGCCAGCTTTCCCAGTTGCTGAGCTGTCTTTCCCTCGCTCACGACGGCAGAATCCGCAAGCGCCGCCTGCGCCTTCGAGATCGCCTCGACGAGAGCAAGATACGAACCCAGGTCATTGAGGTTGTAGCTGGCGAGATCCATCGACGTGTTCGCGCGCAGCCGCTTGCCCCAGTAGAACTCGAGACAAGTTGCATTGTCCGGGCGTTGCTCGTATCCGACGGCGCGGGCGAAAGCTAGACGAAATCCGGCCCGATGGCGACGCGCAGGCCCACGGCGGCATGGCCTGACCGGTCGCGGTTCGAAAGCCACCATGCGGCGCCCTTCTTGACGGCCCAGTAAGCCTCTTCGCCCGAGAGGAGGAACGACGCCACGGCACCCAGCGTCGGCTGGTGGCCAATCACGACGACGGGATCGCGCGAATCCGGCCATTTCGCGGCCACCAGGACTGCGGCCACCGAGGCGCCCGGCGCCAGATCCTCCACGGTCCTGAACTTGCGCTTGAGAGCGCGCGCGGTCTGTTGCGC
>CAIWHR010000200.1 GCA_903912485.1 uncultured beta proteobacterium
ATGCCGTTGTGGCGCAGGATCGCGTACGCCGTCGTCGTGTGGAAATAGAAGTTGGGCAGCGCGTACAGCAGCAGGTAATCGATCCCGGTGAACTTCTTCGGCTCGCCGCGGATCGGCCGCACGATTTCGCGCCCTTCGGAGCCGTCGATCTGCGCCGGGGTGAGCGTGCGCAGGAAAGCGATGGTCCGGTCGATGCGGTCGGCGAGTTCGGCGAACGTCTGTTCCTTGTCCTCGTACGACGGCGGCTCGCTGCCCGCGAGACGGGCGCCGGTGCCGCGGGCGAAGTCGCTCGCGATCTGCACCTGGCGGGTGAACGCGAGCATGTCGGGGAACAGGCGCGCGGTCAGGAACACCGATTCGTCGATCTTCTTCTCCTGCGCGTGCGCGGCGGACTTGTCGACGATCGCCTTGAGATTGCCCAGCGTGCGGATGAAGACAGGCACCGAGGCCTGATACATCGAGATGGTCATTGCGGTCTCCTCGTTTCGGGAACGCATTGTAGCAAGGGGCTGCGCGGCAGCGTCCGCCGCCTCAGTCGGAATCGTGCAGGTGCGCCTGCGCTTCCTTCGCCGACACGTAGATGTGCGGTGCGACGCCGCGCCGCGACAGCGCTTCGCCCAGCTTGGCGCGCAGGAAGCCCGACCTCGTGTAGCGCGTGACGCTGCAGTAGTAACGCTCGACCAGGCGCGCGACCATCGTGCTGTACGCGTCGACGAGTTCGGGCGCGATCGAGAAATTGTCGTAGTTGACGACCGCGTAGACCTTCCTGCCGACCGAAGAGAGTTGCGCTTCGACCTCGGCGCGGATCGCTTCGACGTCGTCCATCGTGCGGATCTCGAGCCGCTCGAAATTGATGAAGAACACGTTCTGCTCGGCGGCGTAGGTGAAGCGGCGCGGCAGCGGGATCGCGAGCAGCCGCTCGCGCAGGCCCATCGGTTCCGGCCGGAAGATCGCGGCGTCCATCAGCACCGGCGGCGCGTGCATCACCGGCGTGAAGTCCATCCGCGCAAGGATGTCGCGCTCGAGGTCGACGCCGGGCGCGATCTCGGTCAGTTCCAGCCCCTCGGGGCACAGGCGGAACACGCAGCGCTCGGTCACGTAGAGCACCGGCTGCCCCCGCTTCGCCGCGTACTCGCCGGAGAACGTCCGGTGCTCGACCTCGGCGACGAACTTGCGCGCCTTGCCGTCCTCCAGGATCTCCAGCGCGCCGTTCTTGATGCCGATCTTCAGCCGGCCGGCGGTGAAGGTGCCGACGAAGACGACCGCCTTGGCGGTCTGGCTGATGTTGATGAAGCCGCCCGCGCCGGCGAGCCGCGGCCCGAATTTGCTGACGTTGAGGTTGCCGTGGCGGTCCGCCTGCGCGAGCCCGAGGAAGGTGATGTCGAGACCGCCGCCGTCGTAGAAGTCGAACTGGCTCGGCTGGTCGATGATCGCACTGGTGTTGATCGCGGCGCCGAAGTTGAGGCCGCCGGCGGGAATGCCGCCGATGACGCCGGGTTCGGCGGTCAGCGTCAGCAGGTCGATGACGTTTTCCTCGGCGGCGACGCCGGCGACGCCCTCGGGCATGCCGATGCCGAGGTTCACCACGCTGTTGGGCTTGAGTTCCAGCGCCGCGCGGCGGGCGATGATCTTGCGCTCGGACATGGCCATCGGCTCGACCGACGAGGCGGGCACCCGGATCTCGCCGGCGAACGCCGCGCTGTACGGCTCGGCGAAGGTCTGCATGTGGTATTCGGGCTTTTCGGCGACGACCACGCAGTCGACCAGCACGCCGGGAATCTTCACCTGCCGCGGGTTGAGCGTTCCCCGCTCGGCGATGCGCTCGACCTGGACGATGACGATGCCGCCGGAATTGTGCGCGGCCATCGCGATCGCCATCGCTTCGAGCGTCAGCGCCTCGCGCTCCATGGTGACGTTGCCGTCGGGGTCGGCGGTCGTGCCGCGGACGATGCCGACGTCGATCGGGAACGCCTTGTAGAACAGGTACTCCTCGCCGTCGATGTGCATCAGCGAGACGAGCTCGTCGGTCGTGCGCGCGTTGATCCTGCCGCCGCCGAAGCGCGGGTCGACGAAGGTGCCGAGGCCCACGCGCGTGATCTGCCCGGGCTTGCCGGCGGCGATGTCGCGGAACAGGTGCGTGATCACGCCCTGAGGCAGGTTGTACGCCTCGATCAGGTTGCCGACGGCGAGCGCCTGAAGCGTCGGGACGAGCCCCCAGTGGCCGCCGATCACGCGCCTGACGAGCCCCTCGTGCCCGAGGTGATTCAGGCCGCGCTGCTTGCCGTCGCCCTGGCCCGCCGCGTAGACCAGCGTGAGGTCGCGCGGCACGCCGGTCGCCGCGGCGTCGTCGCCTCCGGTCTCGAGGAAGAGCTCCTCGAGCGCGACGGCGATGTTCTCGGCGAAGCCGATGCCGACGAAGCCGCCGGTGGCGAGCGTGTCGCCGCTGCGGATCAGCGCCACCGCTTCGCGCGCGGTGACGACCTTGCCGCGCTCGAGCGTGCGAAGCGCTTCGAGCAGCGCGCGCTGACTGGTCTGGGGCATACGGATTCCTCGCGATTTCGCCGCACCGGACCGCGTCCGGGCGAGTTCAAAGTTTACACCGCGGCGACACGCTTTCGCGCGGCTGCGGGCGGGCGCAGTCGCACGCTTGTCATTACAATTGCCCACTTGCGCGAGCGCGTCCTTGGGAGGAAGTCATGACCGATTCAGGCTACTTGCGGCACCCGGCGCTGCGCGGCGACGCCATCGTCTTCGTCTGCGACGACGACCTGTGGCAGGTCGGCGCCGCCGGAGGCGTCGCGCGGCGGTTGACCGCGGGGCTGTCCGAGCCGTCGACGCCCGCGTTCTCGCCCGACGGCCGGTCGATCGCTTTCGTCGGCCGCGACGAGCAGCATCCGGAGGTCTACCTGATGCCGGTCGAAGGCGGCCCGGCGCGGCGCCTGACGTGGCTGGGTCCCGACGTGATGGTGCGCGGCTTCACGCCGGAGGGGCAGATCCTGTTCGTCACCACCTACGGCCAGCCGTTCTTCCGCAACTACCGCGCGTACACGCTCGATCCCGCGGGCGGGATGCCGCAGCTCCTGCCCTGGGGCCAGGTCAACCACCTCGCGTTCGGCCCGGGCGCCGCGCGGGTCATCGGCCGCAATACCGCCGACCCGGCGCGCTGGAAGCGCTATCGCGGCGGCACCGCCGGCCACCTGTGGATCGACGCCGCCGGGAGCGGGACGTTTCGCCGGATGACCGAACTTGCGGGCAACCTCACCAGCCCGATGTGGATCGGCAGCCGCGTCTACTACCTGTCGGATGCCGACGGGATCGGCAATCTCCATTCGTGCCGGCCCGACGGGACCGACCTGCGGCGGCACAGCGACCACGACGATTTCTACGCGCGCCACGCGCAGAGCGACGGCAGGCGCATCGTCTACCAGTGCGGCGCCGACGTCTGGCTGTTCGATCCGGCGACCGAGCGCACGCAGCGCGTTCCCATCGACACGCCGGCGCACCGCACGCAGGCTGCGCGCCGGTTCGTGCCCGCGGCGGACAACCTGGGCGCGGTCCACGTGCACCCGGCCGGGCACAGCCTCGCCGTCGACGTGCGCGGCAAGCCGTTCACGTTCGCGCTGTGGGAGGGTGCGGTGCTCCAGCACGGCGACGCCGACGGCGCCCGCTACCGGCACACGCAGTGGCTCGCCGACGGGGCGACAAGGGTCGCCGTCGGCGACGCGACCGGCGAGGAGCGCGTGGTGCTGTTCGGCCCGGACGGCGAGCGCACGCTGCCGTGGGACGTCGGCCGCGTCGTCGCGATGCGCGCGTCGCCGCGCGGAACGCGGATCGCGCTCGCCAACCACCGCAACGAAGTGCTGGTCGGCGACGTCGACGCCGGCACGCTGACGGTGATCGACCGCAGCGACGCGGCGCGCACCGAGGATCTCGCGTGGTCGCCGGACGGCGCGTGGCTCGCGTACGCGTTCTGGACCGACATGCGGCACTGCGCGATCAAGCTCCACGACGTTGCGAACGGTGCGAGCGTTCTGGCGACGCAGCCCGAGTTCCGCGACTACTGCCCGGCGTTCGATCCCGAAGGCCGCTACCTCTACTTCCTGTCGCTGCGCACTTTCGACCCGGTCTACGACGCCGTGCAGTTCGAACTGAGCTTTCCGCGCGCCGCGCGGCCGTACCTGGTCGCGCTCGCGGCCGGCGGTGCGCCTCCGTTCGACCCGTCGCCCAGAGGGTTCGCGGACGACGGCGGCGCGGCCAAGGCGAAGGCCGGCGCCGAGACTCCGGCGCTGCGCGTCGACGTCGACGGCATCGCCCTTCGCGTCGCCGCATTTCCGGTGGCCGAAGGCCGCTTCGGCCAGATCGCCGGCGCCGCGGGCGGCAAGGTCGTCTGGACGCTGCTGCCGATCGCCGGCGCGCACGGCCGCGGCGGCCACAAGGAGTCGCCGGGGCGGCTGGAGGTGTTCGACTTCGCCACGCTGCGCGCGGAAACGCTGATGGACAAGGCCGACCGCTTCGAGCTGGCCGCCGACCATGCGACGCTGGTCGTCAGCGAGGGCAGGCGGCTGCGCGCGATCGCCGTCGATCGCAAGCCGGATGCGGACCGCGATCCGGCGCGGGCGTCCGCCGCGCCGTCGCGCAGCAACGGGTGGATCGATCTCGACCGCCTGCGCGTGTCGGTCGACCCGCGGCAGGAATGGCGGCAGATGCTGCGCGAAGTGTGGCGTCTGCAGCGCGACCAGTTCTGGGTCGCCGACATGTCCGGCATCGACTGGGACGCGGTCTATCGCCGCTATCAGCCGCTGCTCGAACGGGTGGCGACGCGCGGCGAACTGTCGGACCTGATCTGGGAAATGCAGGGCGAGCTCGGGACCTCGCACGCGTACGAAATGGGCGGCGACCACCGGCGGCCGCCGCCGGTTCCTCTGGGACAGCTGGCCGCCGAGCTGGCGTTCGCCGCCGCCGACGGGAGCTACGAGATCACGCGCATCGTCCGCGGCGACCCGTGGGACGCGGCCGCGGCTTCGCCGCTGTCGGCGGTGGGCGTCGAGGCGGTCCCGGGCGAGCGCATCGTCGCCGTCAACGGCCAGCGCGTCACGCGCGAGCGGCCGCCGCAGGCGCTGCTGGTGCACCAGGCGGGGACCAAGGTCGAACTCACGCTCGCGCGCGGCGGCAGGGAAGGCGAGGAGCCGACGACGACGCGCACCGTGCTCGTCACGACGCTGGCCGACGAAGTCCCGGCGCGCTACCGCGAGTGGGTCGAGCGCAACCGGGCGTGGGTGCACGAGCGCTCGGGCGGCCGGGTCGGGTATCTCCACCTGCCCGACATGATGTCGGCCGGTTTCGCCGAATTCCACCGCTACTTCGGCGGCGAGTGCGACCGCAGCGCGCTGATCGTCGACGTCCGCTACAACCGCGGCGGACACGTGTCGCAGCTGCTGCTGGAGAAGGTCGCGCGCAAGCGCGTCGGCTACGACCTGTCGCGCTGGGGCCAGCCGACGCCGTATCCGACCGAGGCGGTGGCGGGCTCGGTGGTGGCGCTCACCAACGAGCACGCGGGTTCCGACGGCGACATCTTCTCGCACTGCTTCAAGCTGATGGGGATCGGTCCCTTGGTCGGCACCCGGACCTGGGGCGGCGTCATCGGCATCTGGCCGCGGCACCGCCTGGTCGACGGCACCGAGACGACGCAGCCCGAGTTCTCGTTCTGGTTCAACGACGTCGGCTGGGGGGTCGAGAACTACGGCACCGATCCGCAGATCGAGGTCGACAACGCGCCGCAGGACGCGATGGCGCAGCGCGACCGGCAGCTCGAGACGGCGCTCGCGACCGCGCTCGACCGGGTCGCGCACACCGGCGAGCGCAGGCCGGAATTCGGCCCGCGGCCGCGTCTCGCGCCGCCGCCGCTGCCGCCGCGGCGATGACGCCGGGCCCCGGCGCCCGCGGTTGCGGTCGCAAGCGCCGGGGCGAGGTGCTACGATTGCGCACGCCCGCGCCTGCCGGCGCGGCGCGCCATACCGCACCCCCATGTCGACCCGGCGCGCCGAACGTGGCCGCCGGTCGCACCGATGGTCAAATTCAATGCGCCGCTGGCGCGAGGAGATTCTGATGAGCAACCACATCTACAAGATGATCGAACTGGTCGGGACTTCGAACACGTCGATCGAAGACGCCGTGCAGAGCGCCGTCGCCAAGGCGGCCAGGACGATGCGCAACGTCGGCTGGTTCCAGATCGTCGAGACCCGCGGCACGGTCGCCGGCGACAAGATCGGCCAGTGGCAGGTGACGATCAAGATCGGTTTCACGCTGGAGGACTAGCGCCGTTGCCGATCGAGCTGCACGCCGCTGACACGCCCAACGGGCGCAAGATCAGCGTTGCGCTGGAGGAGATGGCGCTGCCCTACGTCGTCAGGAGCGTCGATCTCGCCGGGGGCCGGCAGTTCGATCCCGAATTCCTGGCGATCAGTCCCAACGGCAAGATCCCGGCGATCGTCGACCCCGACGGCCCCGAGGGCAGTGCCGTCAGCGTGTTCGAGTCGGGCGCGATCCTGATCTATCTCGGCGAGAAGACCGGCAGGTTCTACCCGGCGCAGCTCGCCGCGCGCATCCCGGTGCTGGAGTGGCTGATGTTCCAGCACGGCGGCTTCGGGCCGATTCCCGGCCAGGTCCATCACTTCCTGACCGTGCCCGACGAACGGGACCGGAGCTACGCGCTCGCGCGCTATTCGAAGGAGACGCGGCGGCTGTATGGCGTGATGGATCGCCGCCTCGCCGCGCACGAATTCTTCGCCGGCGAGGTCTCCATCGCCGACTTCGCCATCCTCGGCTGGGCGTGGCGGCACGAGCGGCACAAGGTCGATCTCGCCGAGTTTCCGAGCGTCAGGCGCTGGTACGACGCGATGATGGCGCGCCCCGGCGTGCAGCGCGGCTTCGCGGTCAGGCTGTCGTAGGCACGTTCGGGCGCGGCGCCCCCGACGAGCGAAAAAAAAGCCCCACGGTCGCCCGTGGGGCACGGCACCGCTGCGCTGGACGCGCCGCGGTGGCTTTCGTCACATGCGTTCGATGATGCCGGCGATGCCCTGCCCACCGCCGATGCACATGGTGATCAGCGCGTAGCGGCCGCCGGTGCGCTGCAGTTCGTACATCGCCTTCACCGTCACGATGGAACCGGTTGCGCCGAGCGGGTGCCCGAGCGCAACGGCGCCGCCGTTCGGGTTGACCTTGGCCGGATCCATCCCGAGTTCCTTCGCCACGCCCAGAGCCTGCGCGGCGAACGCCTCGTTCGCCTCGATGACGTCCATCTGGTCGAGCTTGAGCCCCGCCTTGGCCAGCGCGCGCTGCACGGCCAGGACCGGTCCCAGCCCCATGATCTTGGGGTCGATGCCGGAATGGCCGTAGGAGACCAGCCGCGCCATCGGCGTGAGGCCGCGCTTGGCGGCGGCCGACTTCTCCATCAGCACGAGCGCGGCGGCGGCGTCGTTGATGCCCGAGGCGTTGCCGGCGGTGACGGTGCCGTTTTCCTTGACGAACGCGGCACGCAGCTTGGCCATGCCTTCGATCGTCGACTCGCCGCGGACGTGTTCGTCGGTGTCGAACACGACGACGCCCTTCTTGCTCTTCAGTTCGATCGGCAGGATCTGGCTCTTGAAGTGGCCGGCGGCGATCGCCGCGGCGGCGCGCTTGTGGCTTTCCACCGCGAACGCGTCCTGCGTTTCGCGCGTGAGGCCGCACTTGGCCGCGACGGCCTCGGCGGTGACGCCCATGTGCACGGTGTCGAACGGGTCGGTCAGCGCACCGACCATCATGTCCATCATCTTGGTGTCGCCCATCCGCGCGCCCCAGCGCTGCGTCAGCGATGCGTAGGCGGCGCGGCTCATGCTCTCGACCCCGCCGGCGACGGCAGCGTCGGTTTCACCGAGCAGGATGTACTGCGCAGCCGAGACGATCGACTGGAAGCCGGAGCCGCACAGCCGGTTCACCGTCAGCGCGCCGGCGTCGTGCGGCAGGCCGCCGTTCACGCACGCCAGACGCGAGATGTACATGTCGCGGGGTTCGGTGTGGATGACGTGGCCGATGATGCACTGGCCGATTTCCTTGGGGTCGGCCTTCGACCGGCTGACCGCTTCCTTGACAACGCGGGCCGCCAGGTCGGAGGGCGCGATGTCCTTCAGGCTGCCGCCGTAATCGCCGATGGCCGTGCGCACGCCGCTCAGAATGACGACTTCTCGTTGCTCGCTCATAGAAAATCTCCTGGAATGGGGCATCAATTATCCGCCGATTCGGGGTTTTTCGCACGGGCCGGGATTTGCCCGGAAGTCAGTTCCCCCAGTTCGGGTTCTGCCGGTACGGGTAGTCGCGCGAGATCTGTCGCCCCGACGAGATCCGGTTTTCCAGCCCCGGCGGCAGCGCCGGGTAGTCGCCCGGGCCGAAGGTGCGGCACTCGCCCTGGAAGTTGGCATCGCTGCAGAACAGCCAGTAGCCGGACTCGATGCGCAGCGACGACGCCCGGTCGTTGAATCCGGTGCCGCCGAGGCTGGACACGCCGCCGGCGCCGACGACGAAGATTTCACCGGTCAGGTCGCGGCCCCGGTAGAGCACCGCCCGTGCGCCGGAACCCCAGTTGCCGCCGCCGCCCCAGTGGTTGCCGCCGTTGCTGCCGCCGCTTTGCCCTCCGTTGCCGCCGCCCCAGCCGCCGCCGCCGTCCGGCGTCCAGCCGAGCGCGCGGACCGACGACACCTTGTCGTTGAGGCCGATGTCGCGCAGCGACGGATAGCGGCCCGGGCCCAGCGTCACGCATTGGCCGCCGAAGAAGGCGTCGCTGCAGATCTGCCAGCGTCCCCCGTCGACGACGACCGACGATGCGCGATCGTTGAAGTCCGTCTGGCCGAGGTTCGACACGCTATTCGATGCCCGGAACGTGCGCCCGTTGAAGCCGTCGTTCTCGAAGAGGACGATGCGCGCGGCCCCCGAGCCGCGGCCGACCTGGAACTCGGCCCGGCAGCCGTTGCTGACCCAGACGGTGCTGTTCGCATCGTTGTAGCCCCAGGTCCGGCCTTCGATGCAGTCGCCGGGCGGCGTGCTGAGCTGGCGCACCAGCGCCACCGGCCTGCCGTCGATCCGGCACTCGGTGTTTCGATAGTTGATCGACTCGCACCTGACGATTCCGCCCTGCGCCGCGGCAAGACCGGCGCCGAGCGCCGCGACCGCAGCAACGGCGCTGCCGCCGATCCACTGGTTCCTGTTCATGGCTTCGCTCTCCTGTGTCGAAGGTCTCCGTCGACGTCCGGTCTGCACCTTCGGCCGACGCCGGCGAGGTCCGGTCTGGAACCCGCAACGAACATTATTGCACCGGCGCCGCGGGGCGATCATCCGGAGGCCAGGAAAGTCGAAGCAGAGGTCCAAGGTCGTCGACCTGAAACGGTCCGGGACGCGCCGGGCGCCGTGGAGTCCGCGCCGCCATCGCGCAGCCCGATCGCCGCCGCGAGGCCGAGCCTGCACCCGGTTATTGCGGCACCGGTATCGCCCGATAGACGGCGGCGTCGGCACGCCGGTCGCCGTTGTAATCCGCCGGGATCGGAACATCCCCCGGCAGCGACCAGGCATTCGCATCGGGCAGGCCCCACGTCAGGTGGCCGACAACCGCATTCGTCGACCCGACCCAGAACCAGTTGCCCGTGCTCGGCCGGTAGATGGCGACGTCGGTCTTGCCGTCGCCGTCGAAGTCTCCGGGCACCGGAAGATCGCCCAGAGCCCACGAGCCCCAGACCCTGTGCACCACGACGCCGGTGAGCACTGCCACGTCGTTGCCGATGCCGGCACCGATGGCCAGTGATGGCGCGAACACGCCGGCCGGCACGCCCGACCACGCCGACAGCCACGTGGCGCAGAACTTGAGCAGCGTGTAGACCGCCGGCACGTCGCTGTGGCCCTCGAGCAGCGCGCGAGTGGGCGCGTAGCCGGCTCCCACGGTTGCTCCCCCGCTGACGATGCCGATCACCGCGACCAGCCCGGCGAGCACGATGCTGATGATCACCAGCCCGCTTTGAGAAAGGCCGCGCCGCCGCGAGAGCGGCTCCAACGCAAAGATCACGCCTCCCAGCGGCGTGTTGAATGCGGCCGCGATTCCCGCGGCGGCACCCGCGACGATCAGGTCGTGCGAATCGACGCCCGACCGCGGCGACAGCCAGCGGCGTGCGTGCTGCATGACACCCGCGCCGACTTGGACCGTTGGCACTTCGCGGCCGATCGAAAGGCCGGCCAGGAGTCCGCCGGAGACGAGCGCCACCTTGTGCACCGACAGCCGCAGCGAGACCGGCGCCGATCGCGCGTCGTCGGACGACTGCTCTCCGGGCGCGGCCACGACCTGAGCGATTCCCGACCCTTGCGCACCGGACGCAAATCGGCGCGTCCACCACAGCAGCGTCACGGTTGGCGCGGGGGTGAAGACGAGGGGCAGCCAGGGGCCGTAGGCGCCGAGCCGATGCAGTTGCTCGAAGCCCTTGCTGGGAGCCTCGGCCCTGCCCTTCATGATCACGTTGGCGTAGATGTCGTGCGACAACGCCGAAGCGCCGGCGAGCGTCAGCCCCGACACCACCGCGAGGATGGTGGGCAAAGCGGCACACTGACGGCATCGAAGTACAGCCCAGCTCCGGCAACTTCCATGCCGATCTGGGGCTGCCCGATGCCGACAGGCTCAAGATCAAGACCGGCCTGGTGATCGAGATCCGGGAGGCCATGCGCCGGCTTGGCCTGACGCAACAGGCCGCGGCCAAGCGTATGGGCCTCACCCTGCCGACCTGCTGCGCCTGCACCCCGCAGAATCGAACACACCGTCGCCGTGCGATCGGCGTGAATGATGGACTTGGCGTCGCTGCCGGCCGCGCTGGCAGCTGCTACTGCGCAACCGTGATGAATTGGCACCGAACGGCGCTCAGCCCCCGTTCGGGTTGACGCCGCCAACGGCTGCAACATGGCAAGGGCGACCGACCCAACTGCCATGGCACCTGGTCCGAGTCGAAGCGACTCATCCAGACAATCCTTGCTGAAAATCGCACCAAACTTGCAAAATGCGCACTATTGTCGGGCTTTTTCTGGTGTCGACATGCGGCCCCTTTGATTCAGCGCAAACGAATGCACCACATTGGAGCGGATATTGGCGGTGATTTTCACCGCAAAAGGAAACCATGATCGCCGCACTCTCGGAAAAGACCGAAGCCATCTATCAACAAGTCATCGCTCGCAATCCCGGGGAAACCGAGTTCCACCAGGCCGTGAAAGAGGTGCTCGAGTCGCTGAGCCCCGTCCTGGTCAAGTATCCGGAGTTTGCCGAGCAGAAGATCATCGAGCGGATCTGTGAGCCTGAGCGCCAGATCATCTTCCGCGTGCCCTGGCAGGACGACCACGGCGAGGTCCAGATCAATCGCGGCTTTCGTGTTCAATTCAACAGTGCGATCGGGCCCTACAAGGGAGGGCTCCGCTTTCACCCGTCGGTCTACCTCGGCATCATCAAGTTCCTCGGTTTCGAGCAACTGTTCAAGAACGCGCTGACCGGGATGCCGATCGGTGGCGGCAAAGGCGGCTCCGACTTCGATCCCAAGGGCAAGTCCGATAACGAGGTCATGCGCTTCTGCCAGAGCTTCATGACCGAGCTCTACCGCCATCTGGGCGAGTACGTCGATGTGCCGGCCGGCGACATCGGCGTCGGGGGCCGCGAGATCGGCTATCTGTTTGGCCAATACAAGCGCATCACCAACAAATACGAGTCCGGCGTCCTCACCGGCAAAGGCATCGGCTGGGGCGGCTCGCTGGTGCGCAAGGAAGCCACCGGCTACGGCACCACCTACTTCGTCCGCGAGATGCTCAAGGCCCGTAAGGACACGCTGGAAGGTAAGACCTGCGTCGTTTCCGGCTCCGGCAATGTCGCGATCTACACGATTGAGCAGTTGATGAAGCAAGGCGCCAGAGTGATCGCCTGCTCGGACTCGCACGGCGTCGTACGCCACGACGAGGGGATCGATCTGGACCTTGTGAAGCAGTTGAAGGAAGTCGAACGGCGCCGGATCGCCGACTACGTCAAGCACCACAAGGACGCGCACTACGTTGCCGGGGGGAACATCTGGGACATTCCCTGCCAGGTGGCGATGCCGTCGGCGACGCAGAACGAGATCAACGGCAAGGACGCCGCGACACTCGTCAAGAACGGCTGCATCGCCGTCGGCGAAGGCGCCAACATGCCGACCGTGCCCGAGGGGGTGCGCGTGTTCCTGGACGCGGGCATCGCCTACGGTCCGGGCAAGGCGGCCAATGCCGGCGGGGTCGCCACGTCGGCGCTGGAAATGCAGCAGAACGCGAGCCGTGACTCATGGACACACGAGTACACCGAGCACAAGCTCGACGAGATCATGACGCGCATCCACGCACTGACCTACGAGACGGCGGCGGAGTTCGGCGCACCGGGCAACTACGTCGTCGGGGCGAACATCGCCGGATTCATCATGGTGGCAAAGCCTATGGTTGCACTGGGCCTGGTCTGATTCGGCCGAGAACGCCCCGCGGAAGGCAGACGAGGGCGACTTGCCGATGGCGATCGCCCGCGCACCGTGGCCGGGCACCCAAGACTGGCTCCGGTACGCCCTGGGGGTTCGGCAGTAGTGACGGTCGAGCGCGCCTACGCTCGTGTCCAGGTGGGCGGGGGGGTCTCCGAAGCAGTCGTCATAGTCCCCGTACTGCCCATGCAGAACGCGGCAACGTGCCGGTGTCGCAGCGGTCATCGGTACCCGTTGGCAGATACAGTCGAGGTTTTGCGTGCACGATCAGGGTCTCGCTGGGCCCGCCTCCGCTTCGTTAGGGCTTTAGTGGCGGACACAGCGCAAAGGAAAGGCCGTGGCGGATGCTCAGGCGCCCAATTCGTGCACCTGCTTCAGCATCGCCCCGAATCCGATCCCGATCCAGCGCGCGGCCAAGCCTCGACCTTCTTCCGCGCCCATCGTGAAGACGCCGCTGAGACAGACAACCAGACCCAGTGCCACTTCTCTGCCGTGGCGCAACGCGCCGATGTGGCAGGGCGAAAGGGCGCGGCCCCACGGCTGCCGGGCACCTCGCTCACGGTATAGGCTCAATCTGCGGGGCGCGCAGTGCCCGCCGGTCGGACTGCCCGACGGTCGGACTCGCGTCGGGACGATCGGCATTTCGCCCTCCCGCCCTCCCGCCGTCAAGCGCAGGAAGCCGTCCCCTTGCCGCTACCGCGTGCGCGCGCGATGCGCGGGAGCGGCGTTTCGGCGCGCGACCGCCTCCGCCTCCGCGGCCTTGCGCTGCGCCTCGTCGCCGCGGCCTAGCGCGTCGAGCGTGGCGGCCCATGCGCGAAGCGACGCCGGGTCGTTGCCGTCCTCGGCCACGGCGCGCTCCAGCTTCGGCAGCGCGTCGCCGGGGCGGCCGAGCGCCGCCAGCGCGCAACCGCAGCCGCGCCACGCCTGCCCGAGGCGCGGATTGAGCGCGACCGCCTCCTCGAACCTGGCGAGCGCGGCGCCGGCCTGCCCGTTGGCGAGCAGCGCTTCGCCCCAGCCCAGCTTGCAGATCTCGAACTGCGGCCAGCTCCTGTCGGCGCGCTCGAAGCTCGCGCAGGCTTCGGCCGGCAGGCCCCGCGCCAGCTGCGCGAACCCGAGCGCCATCTGCTGGTGGTGCCCCCCGGGGATGCGGGCGACCGCGTCGCCCGCGATGCGCATCGCTTCGTCGGCGCGCCCCGCGGCCGCCAGCAGCCACGTCAGCAGGAATTCGGTGCTGCTGTTGGCGCGGTCGAGGTCGCGCGAATGCTTCAGCGCCTCGATCGCTGGTTCGTACCGGTGCAGGCCGCCCAGCGCGAAGCCGTGAACCTGGTGCGCGAGCACGCTGTGATGGTGGTGCCGCAGCGCGGCCTCCGCGGTGTCGAGCGCGCGGCTCCAGCGGCCGAGGCGCCCGTACGCGACCGTCGCCGCGACCAGGTTCTCGAGGCAGGGCGGGCTGCGCGCCGCGATGCCGTCGACGAGCGCCAGCGCTTCGTCCTCGCGTCCGTGCCGCACCATCATCCTGGCCAGGTTCTCGAGCGCGTGCTGGCTGCCGACGCGCCTGTCGGCGTCGAGCGCGGCGCGATACTTGTCCATCGCCTCGTCCTCGCGGCCCTGGCCCAGCAGCACCGATCCCCACAGCGACAGCGCCCAGGCGCGGTCCTCGGCGTGATCGGTTCGCAGCACCGCCTGCACCAGCCGCATGGTGTTCGGCGCCGCGGTCCCGGCCTCGGGCCCGTTGAAGAAGTAGCTGGCGAGCGCGAACGGGTCGACGGTCTGCAGCAGGTCCTGCGCGCCGTCGTGGATGAGCTGGTCGATGTCGGGCGCCGGCGCGTGCGGCCCGCCGACCGCCTCGATCAGGCGGCCGCCGACGCGCAGCCGCAGCAGGTAGCCGCCGGTCTGGCGCGTGATGTCGCCGCTGATGCGCGTGGCCGGACGCCCGAGCATCGCACGCGCCGACTTGACGATGGCGCGGATCGAGAAATGGCCGCCCGGCGCCTGCATGTCGGCGGCCGCGGCAACGTTTTCGAGCGGGCGCCGGCGCCGCCAGCCGCTGCCGCGCTGCTGCATCGCGACCGCGGCGTCGAGCAGGTGCGACGCGACGACGGCCGGATGGAAACCCTGGCCGTCGATTTCGTCGGGGACGTCGATCGGCTCGAGGAACACGGTGTCGTTGCGCACCTCGCGCCAGAACGCGATCGCCAGCGCGACGATGAAGCCCAGCAGCAGCAGCGACACGACCCAGGCCAGGATCGCGTCGACGTTGGGCAGCGTCACCAGGCTGAACAGCGCGCCGACCGGGATCGTCGGCGGCGCGGGAGCGTACGGGATTTCGCGTCGGGTCACGAGGTCAATCGTCCGCCGGCGCGGCGACGCCGCGCACCGCCGCGCCGTCGCCGCGCACCTCG
>CAIWHR010000201.1 GCA_903912485.1 uncultured beta proteobacterium
ATCGTGCAGATGGACGCGGTGACGCAGCAGAACGCGGCGCTGGTCGAGGAGAGCGCGGCGGCGGCGGAGTCGATGGAGGACCAGGCGCGGGAACTGCAGCAGGCGGTGTCGACGTTCAAGGTCGCCGACGGTGGCGGGGCGCTGGCGGTGGTGCCCCAGCCGGCGACGGTGGCGATCGGGCACGACCGGAAACGCGGGGGAGCGCAATGATGCGGCGCGTGGCGATCGTGGTTGCAGTCGTGGCGGCAGTCGGCGCAGCGGGCTGCGCGTCGACAACCGTCCCTGCGGCGGCGGCGACGCCGCAGATCGTGACGCTGGGCGCCGCCGAATCGGGAGCGACGATCGCGATCGCGACGAGTCAGCGGGTGGTTGTCCGTTTGCCGGGAAACCCGTCGACGGGATACCGCTGGTCGCTGGTCGAGTCGGCGGGCGGCGTTCTCGCGTCCGACGGCGCGCCGTCGTTCGAGCCGGTGCAGGCTGCCGCGCAACGCCCCGGTGCGGGGGGGACGGAGGTCTGGAGATTCACGCCGATGCGCGCCGGAGAGCAGGTCCTGCGCTTCGAATACAGCCGGCCCTGGGAACAGGGCACCCCGCCTGCCGAGGTCGTCACGTTCACGGTCACGGTCCGCTGAGCCGCCGAGCCGCTGTGCCCGGGCCGGCCGTGAATGCCGTCGCCGGCCTGGCCGGCGACTCGGAGGAGAGCGGGTAAGCGTCAGCCGTCGGCGAACTTGTAGCCGATGCGCAGGGCGCCCCAGTGGCGGCCGCGGACGGCGATCGGCGCCGAGATGTCCTTCATCCGCACGTACTGGCCGCCGCCCATGTCGCGACGGTAGGTCTCCAGCAGGAACGGCGCGGTGCTGCGGCCGGCGCGCAGGCCGGTCCGATCGTTGAAAATGCGGCGGTTCCGGCTGAACGCCGCGTTCTTCACCGGATCCGCGCCCTGCGGCAGCGAGAACTTCCGGTTGTGCGTCGGCAGATAGCCGTTGCGATCCACCGCGGCGCAGAACGCCACCAGCGGCGAGAGTTCCAGCACCGGTTCCTGGACCGCCGGCAGCAGTTCGTCGGTGAGCGCGACGAAGCGGGTCATGTGCTGCTGCGGGTTCGTTCCCGGGATCGGCACGTAAGCCTCGTCGAACAGCTGCGCCATCGAAATGCGTCCCGCGGCCAGCGCCTGCTCGAAGCGGGCCGCGATCTCGCCGGCGGCATGCTGCGCCGCGGCGATCATCGGCCCGTCCTCCTTTCCGGCGCGCGTCTGTTCGAGCTTGAAGAAGGTGACGATGTCGAGCAGCCCCCTGGCTTGTGCCGAGAGCTCCTCAGCCGCGGCGGAAGTCCTGGCGACGAGCAGCGCATTCTGCTGCGTGTCGCTGTCGACCTGGCCGATGGCCGCCGTCAGCTGTCCTATGCCGACCGACTGCTCGCCGGTCGCCGTGGCCACCGCATTCATGAGATCGCTGACCTTGCGGATCGCCAGCCCGATTTCGTCGAGCTTTCGGGACAGTTCCTGAGCCAGTCGCGCGCCGCGCTGCGTCGTCGCGCCGCTCTCCTCGATCAGCGCGGTGATCTCCTTGGCGCGCTGCGTGGTCCTTCCGGCGAGCGAGCGGATTTCGGAGGCGACGACGGCGAAGCCCCGGCCGTGCTCGCCCGCCCGGGCCGCTTCGACGGCCGCGTTGAGCGCGAGCAGGTTGGTCTGGAACGCGATCTCCTCGATGACGTTCGAGATGTCCGCTATCCGGTTCGACGACTTGCCGATGTCGCCCATCGCGGCGATCGTGTCCTTCATCACGGCCGAGCCTTCCTCGGCCAGCGCCTTCGAGTCGCGGGCGAGCGCGGAGGCCGCGCTGCCGTTCTCGGCGGTCTGCCTGATGGAACTGCCCATCTCCTCCATCGTCGCCGACGTCTCCTCGATCGATGCGGCCTGCTGCGTCACCTTCTGGCTGAGGGAGCGGCTGGCTGCGGCGATCTGCGCGGATCCCATCGAGACCCGGTTCGACGCGTCGGTCGTGTGGCTCGCGATTCCGCGCAGCGCGTCGACCATCGCCTTGATGTGGAAGAGCATGCTCGACGCATCTCCCGGCCGGACCTCGACCGCTTCGGTGAGGTCGCCGGCCGCGACGTTCTTCGCGATCTCGGCGACGTAGGTGGGCTCGCCTCCGAGCTGGCCGGTGAGCATCAGTGCGACCTGCCGTCCGAACAGCAGCGACAGGACGATCGAGATCAGCGACACCGCCAGCGTGACGGCGAGATCCCTGCGGTCGCGCGAGACCGTCGCGTCGATGGTTGCGAACAGGCTCGCCGAGAGGCCGTCCTCGACCGCCTTCAGCCCGTTGATCCTGGCGGTGATGGCGGCAAACCAGATCGCCGGATCGACCGCAAACCCGCCGGTCGCCGCCTTGGCGCGAGCCGTCTCGCGGAAGCGGTCGACCTCCAGCGAGGCGGGCGACGCCATCGCGTTGTCGTAGGCGGCGCGCACGTCGTCGGCGGCGCCGGCCCGGAAACGCCGGCCCATCGCCTGCTGCGTCGCCACGGCCGAAACGAAGCGCTCGAACGCGCCGGGGGGGAAGGCGTCGGCGGAGAACACGCTGTTCAAGACCGCCCTCTCGATGCCCGAATTCTCCTTCGCCTCCATGAGGTCGGCGTACGCGGCGAGCGACCGGGTCAGCGCGGCGGAGGATGTCGGGGACGCGGCCTGGCGGGCCGTCGCGAGCAAGGCCGAATGCATCGAGGTGTAGAACGCGGTCGCGTCCTGCGCCGCCAGCGCCTGCGAGCTGACGCCCGTCCGGGTCGACGCGATGCGGTCGAGGAAGCCGGTCGCCTCGACCAGCGACTTCCTGCTTTCGGCGTCGAGCCGCGACGTGTCCTGCCGGGAGACCCGGGCGCGAAACGCCTCGATCGCCCGGTCGCTCTGCTTGCGCTGAGCGTCCAGTTCCGGGCCGTGCCGCGCGCCCTTCGCGCCGAGAAACAGCGCCGACAGGCCGCGTTCCTTCTGCGACTCGTGGAGCAGGTTTCCGATGACACCCGCCAGTTCGATCGACGAACGGGCGGACTCGGTGGCCCGGAGATCGGCGTACTCCCGCCCGATGCCGTCGATCGAGAAATAGCCCAGGGTGATCACCGGAACGACGAGGATCAGCGCGATCTTCGTCCTGGTGGTCGCACTCGATAGCCAGGACATGATGCCTCCTCTCGGCCTTCGCCGAACGCAAGGAATATTACGCCTGCCACGCCGGCCACGCCTGAAACGACTTCCACAGCATGTACGCGGCCAGCGCGTAGAGCAGGCCGGCGAAGGCGCGGCGCAGCGTCGCGACCGGCCAGCGGTGTGCGGCGCGCGCGCCGATCGGCGCGCAGATCACGCTGCCGGCGACGATCGCCAGCAGCGCCGGCACGTAGACGTAGCCGATCGCGTGCGGCGGCAGGCCGGTCGCGCGCAGGCCGGCGACGACGAAGCCGATGGTGCCCGCCGCGGCGATCGGCAGCCCCAGCGCGGCCGACGTGGCGATGCAGTTCCGCATCGCCACGTTGCACGCGATCATGAACGGCACCGACAGGAACGCGCCGCCCGCGCCGAGCATGCTCGAGACGAGCCCGATGCCGCCGCCGACGGCGAACAGCCCGCCGCGGCCGGGCAGCTCGCGCGAGGGCTTCGGCTTGCGGTCGAGCAGGATCTGCGTGGCCGCGACGACGACGAAGATCCCGAAGAATGCCGCCAGCGCCGACGTCGACATGCCGCCGACGAACTGCGGTCCGGCCAGCGACCCGACGACGATCCCGGGCGCCAATGCGGCGACGACGCGCCACAGCACCGCGCCGTGGCGGTGGTGCTCGCGCGCCGACGAGATCGACGTGAACAGGATCGTCGCGGTCGCGGTCGCCAGGGCCATGTGCACGACGTGCTCCGGCGCGAAGCCCTCGCGGCCGAACACGATGGTGAGCAGCGGCACCATCGTCATGCCGCCGCCGATGCCGAGCAGGCCGGCGAGAAAGCCGACCACCGCGCCGAGCACGACGAAACCCGCGATCAGCGAAAGGTCCACGCGCCTGGCGCCTCCGGCGAGATGCGCGACGCCGCCAGCGGCGAACCCGGCAGCAGGAGGCGACGGAATGGCGGCATCGGTTCGGGCTCCGCGGGAGGGTTTCGGCGACGACGATGCCGTTGCCCGGCCGGGGATTGTCGGCCACCCGCGGACGGGACGCAACAGGACGATCGCGGCCGCGCCGGAAGCGCCCGTCGGGGCCGGCGCGCGCCAGCACGCGAAAGCGAATTCCCGCGGCGATTTGATCGGGGTCAAATCCGGCCGCGGGCCTGGGGGCGCCGGCCCTTGATCTGGTCGCCAGGAGGGTCAAAATGGAAGTGCGGGAGGCTCCGGATTGTGGGTGATTGCCGGAGCCGGGCCGCGAGTGGCAGTCGAAAGGAGCACATCATGAGAAGCCTCATCTCCTACGATCCGGTGATCGACGCGGGTGCGGACGAATTGTTCCGCGGGTTCTTCAAACCCGTGCGTTGGGAAGGCGCGCCGGCGCCGGTGACGATCAAGATGGACGTCACGGAAACCGAGAACGGGTATCTGGTACACGCCGAAATCCCGGGCGTCAGGAAGGAAGACATCAACGTTGCCATCGAAGGCAACCAGGTCACCGTCGCCGCCGAAGTGAAGCGGGAAACCGAGAAGAAGGAAGGCGACCGGCTGTTGCGCAGCGAGCGCTATTTCGGCAACGTCTATCGCAGCTTCACGCTGCCGGCGGATCTGGACGAGCCGAAGTGCGAGGCCACCTACGAAAAGGGTGTTCTCGAACTCAAGCTGGTGACCAAGGCGCCGACGCCGGGCAAGAAGCTCGAAATCCGCTGACGGATACCGTGTCGCCGCACGACCCCGGCCGCCGGCCGGGGTTTTTTTTGGTGCGCCAGCCCTTTCTGGCATACTCCGCCGGGCGGGGTGCGGCAGGCCCTGTTCTCCGTCGAACGCAAGGGGGCTCGCTTGATGGAAAAGGTAGGCCGCTATCAGATCCGCGAACTGATCGGCGAAGGGGCGATGGCCAAGGTGTTCAAGGCCTACGACCCCGACATCGATCGCGAACTCGCGATCAAGTTCCTGAAGTCGCAGCTGCGCGGCGACTCGGAATACCACACGCGTTTCCTGCGCGAGGCCAAGGGCGCCGGCGTGCTGTCGCACCCGAACATCGTCACGGTGTTCGACGTCGGCGACGAGAACGGCCACCCGTACATCGCGATGGAGCTGGTCGAGGGGCCGACGCTCGGCGATTTCGCCCAGGGCCAGAAGCTGCTGCCGGTCAGGACCGTCGTCGACATCGGGATCCAGCTGGTGAAGGCGCTGGACTATGCGCACAAGAAAGGCATCGTCCACCGCGATGTGAAGCCCGGCAACATCATGATGATCCGCGATACGACCACGATCAAGGTCGCGGACTTCGGCATCTGCCGCATCGACAACAGCGAAGCCACGCAGGCCACGCAGGTCGGCAACGTGCTGGGAACGCCGAACTACATGTCGCCGGAGCAGGTTCTGGGCGAGAAGGTCGATTCGCGCTCCGATCTCTTCTCCGCCGGCGTCGTGCTGTACCAGCTGCTGACGGGGCACCTGCCGTTCGACGGCGAGACGCTGATCAGCGTCGCCTACAAGATCACCAAGACCGAGCCGCCGTCGCTCGACAAGCTGCGGCCGGACGTGCCGCTCAGCCTGCGCCGCATCGTCGATCGCGCGCTGAAGAAGCAGCCGGAGAAGAGGTTCCAGACCGGGCAGGAGTTCGCCGCGGCGCTGATCGGCGTCGCCAAGGAACTGGCCGAGGAAGGCGAGAAAAAGGGGCGGATCAACCGCATCCCGCTGGGCGTGCGCTGGGCGGTGATGATGGCGGCGCTGGTGGCCACGACGATGACCATCACCGCGACGTTTCTCTACCAGCAGCAGTACGCGGCGATGATGGACCAGGTGAAAGGCTACGGCGGCTCGCTGGCCAAGTTCATGGCGACGCAGAACGCCGTGCCGCTGCTGTCCGAGGACTGGGCCGCGATCGACGTCTTCATCCAGGAGACGCTGGGGCGGCAGGACTTCAACTACATCACCGTCGTCGACGACAAGGGCATCATCCGCGGCGCCAACGACATCGCGCAGATCAACGAGAAGTTCGCGCTGCCCGGGGCGGTGCCGCTGTCGTCGCACGAAGCGGGCGTCGCCGTGCAGAGCCACAAGCTGAAGGATGGCCGCGACGTGCTCGATTTCGGCGCGCCGATCCTGTTCCAGGGCAAGGAGATCGGGCAGGTCCACCTCGGCATCTACCAGGCTCCGCTGACCGCAGTGGCCAATCTGGTCCTGGCGCTGCTCGGCGTCCTGACGCTGGTCACCACCGCGGCGGGTGCGGTCGGCAGCTACCTGCTCGCGCGGCGGATCCAGGCGCCCGTTCGCGTCCTGCGCAATTCGCTCGCCGAGCTGGCCAAAGGCCGCTACGACTACCGCATCGTCGAGGTCCGCAAGGACGAATTCGGCGAGCTCTACGTCGCCTTCGACACCGCCGCCGCCGCCATGGAAGCGCGCCATGAGACCGCCCCTCCGCCTGCCGCGACCTGAGCGTCCCGGCTGGCGGCGGGCACTCGCGCTGCTGACCGTCACGCTGATCGTTGCCGCGTGCGCGGCGCCGCCGCCGCGGGCTCCCGAACCCGAGCCGGCGCGGGCGGGCGACGCTGGGCTGCTCGGCCGCGACCTGGATTTCGCGGTCGTCGTGGCGCAGGACGGCGACGACTTCGCCTCGCTCGCCGCGCGCTACCTGGGCGACGCGAAGAAGGGCTGGTGGGTCGCCGAGTTCAACAACGTCGAGCGCGTGCAGCCCGGCCAGGACCTCGTCGTGCCGCTGCGTCCGCGCAACGCGATCGGCGTCTACGCCAACGGCTTCCAGACCATCCCTATCCTCTGCTACCACCGCTTCGGGCCGAACAGGAGCTCGATGACGGTGACCGCCGCCGCGTTCGAGTCGCAGATGGAATATCTCGCGCGCAACGGCTACCGCGTGATCTCGCTGGCGCAGTTCGCCCGCTTCATCGAGGGCAAGGAGCCGATGCCGAAGAAGACCGTCGTGATCACCATCGACGACGGCTATCGCGCGACGTACCAGGTCGCGTACCCGATACTCAGGAAGTACGGCTTCCCCGCCACCGTGTACCTGTACAGCGACTTCGTCGGCGCCGCCGACGCGATGACCTGGCCGCAGATGCAGGAAATGGTCCGCTCCGGCCTGATCGAGATCCAGCCGCACTCGAAGACGCACGCCAATCTGACGGTCAAGCTGCCGGGCGAAAGCGACGCCAGGTACGCCGAGCGGGTGCGCCGCGAGGTCGAGGCGCCGGTGGGCGTGATCAACGAGCGCCTGTCGCTGGCGAGCTTCAGCTATGCGTACCCCTACGGCGACGTGAACGAACTGGTGGCCGACGTGCTGGCCCGCCAGGGCGTCCACCTCGGCGTCACCGTCACCGCCGGAGGCAACGGATTCTTCGCCTATCCGTACATGCTGCGGCGCACGATGATCTTCGGCACCGAGGACCTCGAGGTCTTCAAGGCGAAGCTCGCGACGTTCGCGCGGACGACGGCGCGATGAATCGCCGCTTCGGCGATCGGCTCGCGCTGCTCGGGGCCGGCCTCGCGCTGCTGGCCGGGTGCGCCGAGTTGCCCCCCGCGCCGGCCCCGGTGCCGTCGGTTCGGGTTTCGGGGCACGATGCAGCGGTCGGACGCGCCGTCGCCAGGCATCAGCAGCTCGCCCGGCAGTACCAGCAGTCGAGCGACCTCGCCGCGGCGGCAGCGCAGTGGCAGATCCTCACGGTGCTTGCGCCGCAGGACGAGACCTTCCGCCGCGAACTCGCCGACGCAGGCACCGCGATCGACCGCCGCGCTGCCGAAAGCCTCGCGGCCGGCAACGCGGCGTTGAAAGGCGGCGACGCCGACCGGGCGGCCGAATCGATGCTGAGGGTGCTCGCCGTCGACCCCGACAACGCCGAAGCGGCGAAGCTGCTGCGCGACCTCGAGAAGCGGCGGCTGATCCGGATCCAGGCCGGGCGCGCGGCGAAGGCGGGCGGGACCGCGGTCGCGGCGAGCGCGGCGAGCTCGGCGACTCGGCCGGCGTCGCCGTCGGGCGCGCCGGCGGCCGACCTGGCCGATGCGTACAGCCTCGACCAGCCGCTGGAGATGTTCCGGGCGGGCGACACCGAGGGCGGCCTGCGCGACCTGCGCCGCTACGTCGAGTCGAACCCGAACGACAAGGCGGCGCGCAACCGCATCGGCACCGCCGTCTACGACCGCGCCAGGGAGCTCGAAGCGCAGGGCCAGCGCGAGCAGGCGCTTTCGCTGTACGAGCAGGCGGTCGCGCTGCGCGGCGAGCCGGCGACGGGCTGGGCCTCGCGCATCCAGGCGCTGAAAAAGGCGCTCGGCGACGAATACTTCGACAAGGGCGTCAAGGCGTACCCGACCGATCCGGCGCTCGCGATCAGGCAGTGGGAAACGAGCCTGCGCTTCGATCCGCAGAACGCCAGGGCGGCCGCGCGCCTCAAGGAGGCACGGGCCGTACCGGGCAAGGGCGCCGGCGCCGCGAAGTGATCCGCGGCGGCGGGTTCGGCGCCGGCTACTTCGCGGCGGCGGCAGGCGCGGCGCTGCCCGCGGCGCCGAACTTCTCGTTCATCTTCTTCTTGAGTTCGACCGCACGCTCGCGTTCGAGCTTGGCCTTCTGGTTGCCGGGCTCGAGTTCCAGGATCTGATCCCACTTCCTGATCGCCAGATCCAGGTTCTGGCGCGCCTGCGCCTGCTGCGCCTCGCGGTTGTACTTGGCCACCAGCGCCGCCTTGACGCCGTCGCGCTGCATGACGGCGTCCTTGTTGCCGGGCTCGTTGCGCACGGCATCGCTGAACGACGCGTAGGCGGCCTCGAGGTTGCCGGCCTTCTGCTGCGCCATGCCCTGCTGCATGAGCGCCGATCCGGGCGCCGCCGCCCTGGCCGGCGCGGGTTCGGGTTCGGCAGCGGGTGCGGCGGCGGGCGCGGGCTCGGCG
>CAIWHR010000202.1 GCA_903912485.1 uncultured beta proteobacterium
CCAGCGCGGCGAGCGCTTCGCGCACACCCTCGACGCCGGCGACGCGGCGCGCGACGATGCCGAGCCCGGCGGCGGCTTCGACGTTCAGAGGATTGTCGTCGACGAACAGCACGCGCTCCGCCGGAACGTCGAGCGCCTCGATCACGTGGCGGAAATACGCGGCGTCCGGCTTCAGCTTGCCGACCTGGTGCGACGGAAAGTTGTCGTGGAAGTGCGCGTCGAGCGACCACTCGCTGCGGAACCGCTGCCAGTGGAGTTCGTTGGTGTTCGACACGCTGGCCAGCCGGTAGCGCGGCGAGAGCTCGGCCAGCAGCGCGGTGGCGCCGGGAAACAGCGTGCGCGGCCAGTACGCGAACGCGCGCAGGAAGCTGTCGGCGTCCACCGGCAGGCCGAATTCCCCGATGATCTCGTCGGCGAATTCGGCGCGGGTGGCCGCGCCGGTCTCGTAGCGGCGCACCGCGGGCGAGCGCAGCCAGCGCCGCCACAGCTCGTCGATGTCCGGCAGTTCCGGGCACCAGGCGAGCATCTGCTCGACGCCGGCGAGTTCGATCAGCACGCCGCCGAGGTCGAACAGGATCGCGTCGATGCGCGTCGGAGGCGTTGAAATCACGTCAATGCAGCGCCAGCGAGACGCCGAGCGGCACGAACAACACCGCCATCAGGTTGCCGATCAGCACGATCGACGCGACCTTTCCCGGCTCCTGCGCGTACTGCTCGGCGACCATGAAGTTGAGCACCGCCGGCGGCAGGCAGCCGAACAGCAGCAGCAGGCCCTGCTGCTGCGCGTCGAGGCCCAGGACCGGCGACAGCAGCGCGGCCATCGCGATGCCGGTGAGCGGGCAGACGAGGCCGCCGACGACGCCGAGGCGCCAGCTCGACCACGAGCCTTCGGCGAGCCGCACGCCCAGCGAGAGCAGCATCAGCGGGATCATCGCGTCGCCGATCATCCTGAGCGCCTGCATCAGCCAGTCCGGCATCGGCGGATGCACGACGGCGAACGCGAAGCCGACGACGGTCGCGGCGACCATCGGACTCTTCAGCATCGCCAGGAACTTCGCGTGGTGGTCGATGATCCAGATGCCGAGTGTGAAGTGCAGCAGGTTGGAGATCGTGAAGATCGCGACCATCGCCGACAGCCCCGTCTGCCCGAACGCGAGCGCCGCCAGCGGCAGGCCCATGTTGCCGCAGTTGTTGAACATGACCGGCGGCACCAGCGTCCGGTGGTCTTCGCCCAGCAGCCGGGCGAACGGCCACCCCAGCAGCCCCGAGCCCAGCACCACGCCGATGCCGCCCAGGATCAGCAGCCCGTTGGCGGCGAGGTCGAAGTCCTTGGCCGCGAGCGCGGTGAAGATGAGCGCGGGGGCCAGGACGTTGACGTTGATCCGGTTGATCCAGGTCATGTCCGGCCGCGCCCTGCGCGCGTAGCCGAAGCCCAGTGCGATGATCAGGAACACCGGCAGGATGATGCCGAGGACGCGCGCCAGCACTAGAGGATGTAGCGCGAGACGTTGTCGTCGCCGGCGATGCCGGAAAGGCGGGTGTCGACGTACGCGGCGTCGATCACGACCGACGCGTCCTCGAGCTTCGCCGCGTCGTAGGAGACTTCCTCGAGCAGCCGCTCCATCACCGTGTAGAGCCGGCGCGCGCCGATGTTCTCCTGCCTCTCGTTGACCGCGAAGGCGATCTCGGCCAGCCGCCTGATGCCGTCGGGCCGGTAATCGAGCCGGACCTTCTCGGTGGCGAGCAGCGCCTCGTACTGCCGGACGAGGCAGGCGTCGGTGGCGGTCAGGATCTTCTCGAAGTCGGCGACCGACAGCGACGACAGCTCGACGCGGATCGGGAAGCGGCCCTGGAGCTCGGGGATGAGGTCGGAAGGCTTGGCGAGGTGGAACGCGCCCGACGCGATGAACAGGATGTGGTCGGTGCGCACCATCCCGTACTTGGTCGAAACGCTGGTGCCTTCGACCAGCGGCAGCAGGTCGCGCTGCACGCCCTGGCGCGATACGTCGGCGCCGTGCGTCTCCTGGCGGCTCGCGATCTTGTCGATCTCGTCCAGGAACACGATGCCGTTCTGCTCGACGTTGGCGAGCGCGCGCGCCTTGATCTCGTCGTCGGAGACGAGCTTGGCCGCCTCCTCGTCGGTCAGGAGCTTCAGCGCGTCGGCGACGCGCATCCTGGTGACCTTGCGCCGCGCGCCGCCGAGCTGCTGGAACATGCCCTGGAGCTGGCTGGTGAGCTCCTCCATGCCGGGCGGCGCCATGATCTCCATCTGCTGCGGCTGCAGCGAGACCTCGATCTCGACCTCGCGGTCGTCGAGCTTGCCCTCGCGCAGCATCTTGCGGAATTTCTGCCGCGCCGCCGAATCGGTCGGCTGCATGTCGTGGAAATTCACCTCGCGCGCCGGCGGCAGCAGCACGTCGAGGATCCGCTCCTCCGCCGCGTCGGCGGCGCGGTCGCGGACGCGGCGCGTCTCGGCTTCGCGCGTCTGCTTGATCGCGGCGTCGACCAGGTCGCGGA
>CAIWHR010000203.1 GCA_903912485.1 uncultured beta proteobacterium
ACACCGTGCTGTTCAACGACTCGATCGAATACAACATCGGCTACGGGCGCGTCGCCGCCGGGCACGGCGAGATCGTCGCCGCGGCCGACCTCGCGCAGATCCACGAGTTCGTGACGTCGCTGCCCGAGGGCTACGCGACGCCGGTCGGCGAGCGCGGGCTGAAGCTCTCCGGCGGCGAGAAGCAGCGGGTGGCGATCGCGCGCGCGGTGCTGAAGGATCCGCGGATCCTGATCTTCGACGAGGCGACCAGCGCGCTCGACTCCCGGTCGGAGAAGGCGATCCAGGCCGAGCTGCGGCAGATCGCGCGCAACCGGACGACGCTGACCATCGCGCACCGGCTGTCGACCATCGTCGACGCCGACGAGATCCTGGTGCTCGACCGCGGCGTCATCGTCGAGCGCGGCACGCACCCCGCGTTGCTCGCGGCCGACGGCGTCTACGCCCGCATGTGGCGCCTGCAGCAGGACCAGATGCAGGACGAGGCGGCCGAGGCCGTCGCGTAGCCCGGGACGGCCGATTGCCTTCGGGCAGGGGCGTATGCTATAAAACAGATCGACTTAAGGCAGGATATGATCAACCGTCGCTTTCTCGTTGTTTTTGCTGGACTGGCCGCGCTGTTCGCCGCGTTGCCGGCGAACGCGCAGGGTCCGCTGGCGCTGGATGCGAGGAAGCTGAAGCTCGCGTCGGCGAACGTCGTCGTGCTCGACGCCGCCGACAATCGGCCGATCTACGCCAAGGCCGCCAACGACGTCACGCCGATCGCGTCGCTGACCAAGCTGATGACGGCGATGGTGACGCTGGACTCCGGCCTGTCGCTGGAAGATCCGATCGCCATCGACATGGACGATTTCGATTACCTGCGCGGGACGCATTCGCGGCTGCGCATGGGCGCCCAACTGCCGCGCCGCGAGATGCTGCGCCTGGCGCTGATGTCGTCCGAGAACCGCGCGGCGTCGGCGCTGTCGCGCAACTATCCCGGCGGAACGCTGGCGTTCGTCGCCGCGATGAACGACAAGGCCCGCGCGCTCGGCCTGACGCACACCCAGTATTCCGATCCCACCGGGCTGTCGGCGAAGAACGTGTCGACCGCGAACGAGCTCGCGATGATCGTCGCCGCGGCGGCGCAGTATCCGCTGATCCGCGAGTTCAGCACCACGCAGAGCCACTACGTCGAAGTGCAGTCGACGGGGCAGCTGCTCGGCTTCAACAACACCAACGGCCTGGTCAAGAATTCCGACTGGGACATCCAGGTCAGCAAGACCGGCTTCATCCGCGAGGCCGGCAAGTGCCTGGTGATGATGGCGACGATCTCCAGCCGGCCGGTGGTGATCGTGCTGCTCGACTCGCTCGGGCAGTACACGCGCGTGGCCGACGCGATCCGCGTCAAGTACTGGCTCGAGACCGGCGAGTCGCTGCCGGTGCGCACGGCCAAGGCCGCCAAGCCGGCGAAGGCGACGCCGAAGCGCGCCGGCATCAAGGGAACGTTTCCGGCGAAGACCTCTCAGAATGCGGTCGCACCCGCGAAATCCGGCAAGGCCCGCCGCGCCTGACGCGACGCGCACGTCCCGCGTCGACGTGGCGTGGGATTCTCTTCCGCCATCACCGATCGCTCCCCTCGCGTAGCCCGGGCTTCGCTCCCACCGACGCCCAAAGCGAGCCGCCGCCGTCAACCCGCGAAGCCCGGGGCTTCGCCACCCCGACCGCCCAAACCGAGCCGCCGCCCGTAGCCCGGGCTTCGCCGCCACGATCGCCCAAAGCGACCCGCCGCCCGTAGCCCGGGCTTCGCTCCCACCAACACGCAAAGCGAGCCGCCGCCGTCAACAAGCGAAGCCCGGGGCCTGATGCCCCTCCACCCCGCGCAGATGACCCCCAATCCACCGGAGTGCACGATGAACCGACGCCATTTCCTGATCCAATCCGCCGGCGCCGTGGCGGGTGTTGCGGCCTGGGCCGATCTGCACGCCGCAGACGCCAATCCGCCACCCGTCGGCAAGGTCACCAAGACTCCCGCCGAGTGGCGCAAAGTGCTGACCCCCGAGCAGTACGCCGTCCTGCGCGAGGAAGGCACCGAAGCGCCGGGCACCAGCCCGCTCAACCACGAGAAGCGCAAGGGCACGTTCGTCTGCGCCGGGTGCGCGCTGCCGCTGTTCGATTCCCGCAGCAAGTACGACAGCGGGACCGGCTGGCCGAGCTTCTGGGAGCCGATCAAGGGCGCCGTCGAGACCAAGGTCGACCACAAGCTGGTCCTGCCGCGCGACGAATACCACTGCGCCCGCTGCGGCGGTCATCAGGGGCACGTGTTCAACGACGGTCCGAAGCCCACGGGGTTGCGCTATTGCAACAACGGCGTCGCGCTGAAGTTCGTCCCCGCCTGACGGCGGCGCGCCGCGGCCGTTGGCACGGCCCCGGGCGATTCGGCGAGGGGGCGGTCGTAGCCCGGGTTGCGCCGCCACCGGCGTCGATCGTGAGTCGCCCGGCCTCATCCGGCGCAACCCGGGGAAGGCGTGGCCGTTGGCACCCGCCCCGGGCTTCGCTGTTCGGCAGTGGGGGCTGCGGCAGGTGTTGGTGGTCGCGAAGCCCGGGCTACGCGACTCGGCGGGGAAGGCGCGGCCGTTGGCACGGCCCCGGGCGATTCGGCGGGGGGGCGGTCGTAGCCCGGGTTGCGCCGCCACCGGCGTCGATCGCGAGTCGCCCGGCCTCATCCGGCGCAACCCGGGGAAGGCGTGGCCGGCGGCACGGCCCTGGGCTTCGCGATTCGGCGGCAGGGGCTGCGGCAGGCGATGGTGGTCGCGAAGCCCGGGCTACGCGATTCGGCGGGGAAGGCGCGGCCGTTGGCACCCGCCCCGGGCTTCGCTGTTCGGCAGTGGGGGCGGCGGCAGGCGGTGGTGGTCGCGAAGCCCGGGCTACGCGATTCGGCGGGGAAGGCGTGGCTGTCGGCACAGACCCGGTACGGTTTTCGGGGGCGGGCGTTGGTGGTCGCGAAGCGGGGGTTACGGTGACTTGCGCCTGGGGCGCTGGCCGGCGTCGAGCAACTCCTTGGCGTGGGCGCGGGTCTTGGCGGTGATGGCGTCGCCGGCGAGCATGCGCGCGAGTTCCTCGATCCGCGCCGCCGGCGACAGCGGCTCGACGTCGGCGCGCGCGGCCTCGGCCTGGTCGCGTTTGGTGACGCGGAAATTGGCGTCGGCAAACGCGGCGACCTGCGGCAGGTGGGTGACGCACAGCACCTGCCGGCGCGTGCCGAGCGACTGCATCAGGCGGCCGACCGTCGCGGCGACGGCGCCGCCGATGCCCGCGTCGACCTCGTCGAACACCAGCGTCGGCACCGCGCCGACCTCGCTGGTCACCACCTGGATCGCCAGCGCGACGCGGGAGAGTTCGCCGCCCGACGCGACGCGCGCCAGCGGCCCCAGCGGCTGTTTGGGGTGGCCGGCGACGCGGAACTCGACCTGTTCCTGACCGAAGCTCGCGACCGTCGCCAGCGGCAGCAGCGCGACCTCGAAGCGGCCGCCGGTCATCGCCAGATCCTGCATCGCCGCGGTGACGCGGTGGCCGAGTTCGCTGGCCGCGAACCGGCGCTTGCTCGACAGCTGTTCGGCCAGCGCGCGCAGGCTCGCCTCGGCCTGCGCCGCGCGCTGCGCCAACGCGGCCACGTCCGCCGACTCGGCGATGATTGCCAGCCGCGCCTGCGTCTCGGCCAGCAGTTCCGGCAGCGCCTCGGCGCGCACGCGGTAGCGGCGTGCCGCGTCGTGCAGCGCGGTGAGCCGCTCCTCGACGCGGGCGAGTTCGGCCGGATCGAGGTCGAGCTTCTGGCGATAGGCGCGCAGCTCGCGCGCGGCCTCGGTGAGTTGGATCCGCGCCGGTTCGAGCAGCGCGACGACTTCGCTCAGCGCCGGGTCGTGCGCGGCGCCCGCCGCCAGCCGCGCGACGACTCCCGACAGGCGGCGGATGAGCGACGCATCGCTTTCGGCGAGTTCCTCTTCGGCGGCGTTCGCCGCGTCGAGCAGCGCCGCCGCGTGGGCGAGGCGCGACTGCGCCTGTGCGAGCAGGTTCCATTCGTCGCTGGCGACGTTGAGCGCGGCGAGTTCGCGCCGGCGCGCTTCGAGCAGGTCGCGCTCGGCGGTGAACGCCTGCGCGGCGCTGGCGGCGGCATCGCTCTGCTCGACCGCGGCGCGCCAGGCGCGCCAGGCGGCGGCGACTTCGCGCGTCAGCACCGCGAAGCCGCCGAAGGCGTCGACCAGCGCGCGCTGCGCGTCGGTCGCGAGCAGCGACTGGTGCGCGTGCTGGCCGTGCAGATCGACCAGCATCTCGCCCACCTCGGTGAGTTGCGCGAGCGTCGCCGGGCGGCCGCCGATCCACGCGCGGCTCTTGCCCTGCGCGTCGAGCGTGCGCCGGACGAGGAGTTCGCTGTCGGCGCCCGCGCCGTCCCCGGCGAGCCCCTGCTCGGCGAGCCAGGCGGCCACGTCGGGGCGGTCGCCGACGTCGAACGCGGCGGCGAGCTCGGCGCGCTCCGCGCCGGGGCGCAGCTGCCGCTGCTCGAAGCGGTCACCCAGCAGCAGCGCGAGGGCGTCGAGCAGGATCGACTTGCCGGCGCCGGTCTCTCCCGTGAGGACGGTGAAGCCGCGATCGAACTCGAGATCGAGCGCTTCGACGACGACGAAATTCCGGATCGAGAGGAGGCGCAGCATGGGTCGGAGGATCAGTAGGTGGGCCGTGGCGGCGCGGCGTCGAGGGGAATGAGATCCGGGGCAGCTGCTGCAGTTGGCATGCCTGCTGCCATCGGCACGCCTCCCCGGGCTTTGCGCTTGGACGGCGCGGGTTGGTGGCCGGCGTCTGTGGGCGCTAAGCCCGGGCTACGTGGCGGGTGGCGGATCACGGTGTCGGGTCACGGTGGCGGGTCACGGTGGCGGGACGCGGTGGCGGGACGCGGTGGCAGGTCGCGGTGGCAGGTCACGGTGTCGGGTCACGGTGGCGGATCACGGTGGCAGGTCACGGTGTCGGGTCACGGTGGCGACGGTCTGCTTGGTAGGGTAATGCCATCCGGCGCCCCGCCCCATCGGCCGCTCAGCCGAGCCGTTCGGGCGTCTCGCCCCAGTGGAGCTTCCTGCGCAGCGTCGCGTAGTGGTCGTGGCCTTCGGGGTGCAGCAGCCGCACCGGGTACGGCGCGCGGCGTATGGTCACGCTGTCGCCTTCCTCGAACGCCAGATGCGCCTGGCCGTCGCAGTGGACGGCGGCGTCGCGGGCTTTTTCCAGCGTGATGCTGATGGTCACCGCGTCGCTGACCGCGATCGGGCGGTAGGTGAGCGCGTGCGGCGCGACGGGGACCAGCACGATCGCCGGCACCTCGGGATGGACGATCGGCCCCTGCGCCGACAGCGCGTACGCGGTCGATCCGGTCGGCGTGGCGATGATCAGGCCGTCGGCGCGCATCGTGTAGACGAAGTGGCCGTCGATCTCGACGGTGATGTCGACCATGCCGCCGATGTGGCCGCGGCTGACCACCACGTCGTTCAGCGCCAGCGCGGTTTCGTGCGAGCCGTCGGCGCGGGTGACGCGCGCTTCGAGCAGCGTCCGCTGTTCCTCGACGTAGTGCCCGGCGAAGATCGCGTCCAGCGCCTCTTCCATCTGCGCCAGCGGGATGTCGGTGAGGAAGCCCAGCCGGCCCTGGTTGATGCCGATCAGCGGCACGTTGTGGACGGCGAGCTGGCGCGCGATCGACAGCAGCGTGCCGTCGCCGCCGACGACGATCGCGACGTCGGCCAGCGCGCCCAGCGCTTCGGGCTCCGCGGTCGGATAGCCGGGCATCGGCGTGGAGCGCGCGGTCTCGGCGTCGAGCACGATGTCGTGGCCGCGGCCGAACAGGAACGAGGCGAGCCCGATCAGCGGCTCGGCGATCCCCGGGCTCGCATAGCGGCCGATCAGCGCGACCCGGCGGAAGGCGGCAGCGAACGCGACGGGGGCGGGAGCGGCGGGCATAGGCGCGGCGGGCATAGGCGCGATTGTAGCCCGGGTGCGGGCCGGGCGTTGCGGCGGGGTACGACCGGCCGCCAAGATGCGTAGAATATCGCCCATGCTCGACCACCGTGCCCAGTTCCTGCTGAAGTCGCTCATCGAGCGCTACATCGCCGAGGGGCAGCCGGTCGGCTCGCGCGTGCTGTCCAAGCAGACAGGGCTCGAGCTGTCGCCGGCGACCATCCGCAACGTGATGGCCGATCTCGAGGAGCTGGGCTACATCGCGAGCCCGCACACCTCGGCCGGGCGCGTTCCTACGCCCAAGGGTTACCGCTTCTTCGTCGACAGCCTGATGGTGGTCAAGCCGCTGGACGTCTCCGAGATCCACCGGCTCGAGGGAGAACTCGTCGCCGACCGGCCGCAGCAGCTGGTCAGCGCGGCGGCGCACCTCGTCTCGCAGCTGACGCACTTCGCCGGCGTGATCGTGACGCCGAAGCGGCGCGAGCCGTCTTTCCGGCACCTCGAGTTCCTGTGCCTGTCCGAGCGGCGCGTGCTGCTCATCATCGTCACGCCCGAAGGCGACGTCCAGAACCGGATCCTGCACACCGACCGGCCGTACACGCAGACGCAGCTGCTCGAGGCGACCAATTTCTTCAACCACCACTACGCGGGCCAGCCCTTCGGCGCGCTGCGCTCGCTGCTGACCGAGGAGCTGACGTCGCTGCGCGAGGGCATCGTCGGGCTGATGACCGCCGCGGTCGACGTCGGCAGCGAGGCGAGGGACGAGGGCGACGCGCTGTTCGTCACCGGCGAGAAGAACCTCCTCAACGCCGACGACCTGGCGTCGAACATGGGCCGGCTGCGGCGGCTGTTCGACCTGTTCGAGCAGAAGACGTCGCTGCTGCACCTGCTCGACGCGGCGCAGAAGGCGCAGGGCGTCCAGCTCTACATCGGCGACGAGTCGGGGCTGGTGCCGCTCGACGAATGCAGCGTGGTCACCGCGCCGTACGAGATCGAGGGGCAGGTCATCGGCACGCTGGGCGTCATCGGCCCGACGCGGATGGCGTACGAGCGCGTGATCCCGATCGTCGACATCACCGCGAAGCTGCTCTCGAACGCGCTGACCGCGCAGCTATCCGATGCCTGAACCGGCGGCCGACGCCGCGGCGCCTGCCGTCCGGCGGGCGAGCGGCGGGCCGGGACGTCGTCCCGCCGACTGATGAACCCCGGCGCGCGCGCCCGCGCGGCCGGCACCGCAGCTCCACGATCGAGATCCCCACCTTGCGCCAGGAACCCCCGTTCACCCACGATCGCGCGCCGAAAATCGGCGTGCTGCTGGTCAACCTCGGCACGCCGGACGCGCCGACGGCGTCCGCCGTCCGCCGCTACCTGGCCCAGTTCCTCGCCGACCGCCGCGTGGTGGAGATCCCGCCGGCGATCTGGTGGCTGATCCTGCACGGCGTCATCCTGCGCGTGCGGCCGGCCAAGTCGGCGCGCAAATACGCTCTGGTGTGGACCGACGCCGGCTCGCCGCTGCTCGCGCACAGCCTGCGCCAGAAGCTGCTGCTGCAGGGCGCGCTGGGCGAGCGGCTGAAGGCGGCGGGGCTGGCGCCCGACTTCGCGCTGGTGGAACTCGCCATGCGCTACGGCAATCCGGACGTCGACGGCGCGCTGGACCGGCTGCGCGCCGCCGGCTGCGACCGCATCCTGGTCGTGCCGCTGTACCCGCAATACGCGGCCAGCACCACCGCGTCGGCGATGGACGCCGTCTACGCCTACGCGCAGACCGCGCGCCGGATGCCGGCGCTGCGCAGCATCGACTGCTTTCACGACGACCCGGCTTACATCAAGGCGCTGGCGGCCGCAGTGAGCGCTTACTGGTCGAAGCACGGCCGGCCCGACAAACTGGTGCTGAGCTTTCACGGCCTGCCGCGGCGCGTGCTCGACCTGGGCGATCCCTACCACTGCCACTGCCACAAGACCGCCCGCCTGCTGGTGGCGGAACTGGGCCTCGCGCCGGCGCAGTACGCGGTGACTTTCCAGTCGCGCTTCGGCAAGGCCGAGTGGCTGCAGCCGTACACCGCGGCGGTGCTGGCCGAACTGGGCCGGCAGCAGACCGGCCGCGTCGACGTGTTCTGTCCGGGCTTCGTCGCCGACTGCCTGGAGACGCTCGAGGAAATCGGCATGGAGGGAAAGCAGACCTTCCTCGCGGCCGGGGGGCGCGAATTCCACGCCATCCCCTGCCTCAACGCGCAGCCGTTGTGGATGGCGGCGCTGACCGACCTCGTCGTGCACCACCTGCAGGGCTGGCTCGCCCCGCCGCCGGACGCCGCCGCGCGTGCCGCCACGCTGGCGCGCGCCACCGCGCTGGGGGCGAAGTCGTAAGCCCGCATCCTTGACGTGCGCGCTGTTGGACCAGGCGCAAGCCCCTTGGTTGTGTTTCATTGCCGCATTCACCCGGGCTTTGCCGATGGCGGTTGGGGGCTGGCGGTTGGGGGTCGTGGCGTCGTAGCCCGGGTTGCGCCGCCACCCGCGTCGATCGCAAGCCCCGACCACGATCGGCGCAACCCGGGGCCGCCGTGGCCATGGGTATGTGGACCCGGGCTTCGCCGATGGCGGTTGGGGGCTGGCGGTAGGCGGTTGTGGCGGCGAAGCCCGGGCTACGCGGATGCGGGTCGGGCGCTGGCGGTAGGGGGTCGTGGCGGCGAAGCCCGGGCTACGCGTTCGGGGCTGCGGGATGGTTTCGTGGCGTCGTAGCCCGGGTTGCGCCGCCACCCGCGTCGATCGCAAGCCCCGATCCCCATCGGCGCAACCCGGGGCCGCCGTGGCCTTGGGCATGTTGCCCCGGGCTTTGCCGATGGCGGTTGGGGGCTGGCGGTAGGCGGTTGTGGCGGCGAAGCCCGGGCTACACCGATGCGGGTCGGGGGCTGGCGGTAGGGGGTCGTGGCGGCGAAGCCCGGGCTACGCGTTCGGGGCTGCGGGTTGGTTTCGTGGTGTCGTAGCCCGGGTTGCGCCGCCACCCGCGTCGATCGCAAGCCCCGATCCCCATCGGCGCAACCCGGGGACGCCGTGGCCATGGGTATGTTGCCCCGGGCTTTGCCGATGGCGGTCGGGGGCTGGCGGTAGGGGGTCGTGGCGGCGAAGCCCGGGCTACGCGGATGCGGGTCGGGGGCCGGCGGTAGGGGGTCGTGGCGGCGGAGCGCGGGCTACGATTGGGCGCACGGCGTCCGCCAATCCGTCGATCGAAAACGGTTTCGCGGATTCGGCTTGAATCCGCGGGAAATGACCCCATTGTCGGAATGTGCCTGCGCCCGAGCGAAGCGCAGGACGATCCGGAGCCGCAATGAGTGCCCACAAAGACCCGAAATCCCATTCCGCCGACCACGGCGCGATGCACCCGCCGATGACCGCCGACCAGCCGCCTGTCGATTCCATTCCCGAGCCGCCGTCGGCGGATCCGGCGCCGGACATCGCCGCGCTGCTCAAGAAGGCCGAGGACGAGGCGCGCGATCTCAAGGACGCGTGGCTGCGCGCGCGCGCCGACATCGAGAACGTCCGCAAGCAGTCCAGCGTCGACGTGGCCAAGGCCTACAAGTACGCGATCGAAAAGTTCGCCGAGGAGCTGCTGCTGGTCAAGGACTCGCTCGAATCCGCGCTGGCCCCCGGCAACGCGTCGCCCGAAGCGCTGCGCACCGGCGTCGAGCTCACGCTGAAGCAGCTGGGCGGCGCCTTCGACAAGGCGCAGATCAAGGAGATTGCGCCGGCCGGCCAGAAGTTCGACCCCTACTTTCACCAGGCGATGGCGATGGTCGACAGCGACCAGCCCGCCAACACCGTCGTCACCGTCTTCCAGAAGGGGTACCTGCTCAACGACCGCGTCATGCGGCCGGCGCTGGTCGCCGTGGCGAAAGGGGCGGGATAGGATTCGGGCCCCTTGAAACGGGGCCGTCCGGCGTCATCTAAAACAACAGGTTGGCCGCGCCATCGCGGCGAGCACATTTCAGAGCAGAGGGAGCAGAGCATGGGCAAGATCATCGGCATCGACCTCGGGACCACGAACAGCTGCGTAGCCATCATGGAAGGCGGTCAGCCGAAGGTCATCGAGAATTCCGAAGGCACGCGGACGACGCCTTCGGTCGTCGCCTACCTCGAGGACGGCGAAGTCCTGGTCGGGGCGCCGGCGAAGCGGCAGGCCGTCACCAACGCCAAGAACACCATCTTCGCGGTGAAGCGGCTGATCGGCCGCCGGTTCGAGGAAAAGGAGGTCCAGAAGGATATCGCGCTGATGCCCTACCGGATCGTCAAGCACGACAACGGCGACGCCTGGGTCGACGTGCGCGGCAAGAAGATCGCGCCGTCGCAGGTGTCGGCCGACATCCTGCGCAAGATGAAAAAGACCGCCGAGGACTATCTCGGCGAGGAAGTCACCGAGGCCGTGATCACGGTGCCGGCGTACTTCAACGACTCGCAGCGGCAGGCGACCAAGGACGCCGGCCGGATCGCCGGTCTCGACGTCAAGCGCATCATCAACGAGCCGACCGCGGCGGCGCTGGCGTTCGGCATGGACAAGAAGGAAGGCGATCGCAAGATCGCCGTCTACGACCTGGGCGGCGGCACCTTCGACATCTCGATCATCGAGATCGCCGAGATCGAGGGCGAGCACCAGTTCGAGGTGCTCTCCACCAACGGCGACACCTTCCTCGGCGGCGAGGACTTCGACCAGCGGATCATCGACTACGTCGTCACCGAGTTCAAGAAGGACCAGGGCGTCGACCTCAAGAACGACGTGCTGGCGCTGCAGCGGCTGAAGGAGTCGGCCGAGAAGGCGAAGATCGAGCTGTCGTCGTCGCAGCAGACCGAGATCAACCTGCCGTACATCACCGCCGACCAGAACGGCCCCAAGCACCTGTCGATCAAGATCACCCGCGCCAAGTTCGAGGCGCTGGTCGAGGAGCTGGTCGAGCGCACCATCGAGCCCTGCCGCATCGCGATCAAGGACGCCGGCGTCAAGCTGACCGAGATCGGCGACGTGATCCTCGTCGGCGGCATGACGCGGATGCCCAAGGTGCAGGAGAGGGTCAAGGAATTCTTCGGCCGCGAGCCGCGCAAGGACGTCAACCCCGACGAGGCGGTCGCCGTCGGCGCCGCGATCCAGGGCGGCGTGCTCAAGGGCGAAGTCAAGGACGTGCTGCTGCTCGACGTGACCCCGCTGTCGCTGGGGATCGAGACGCTGGGCGGCGTGATGACCAAGCTCATCCAGAAGAACACGACCATCCCGACCAAGGCGCAGCAGGTGTTCTCGACCGCCGACGACAACCAGGCGGCGGTGACCATCCACGTGCTGCAGGGCGAGCGCAACGTCGCCGTGGGCAACAAGAGCCTCGGCCAGTTCAACCTCGAAGGCATCCCGCCGTCGCCGCGCGGCATGCCGCAGATCGAGGTCACCTTCGACATCGACGCCAACGGCATCCTGCACGTGTCGGCGAAGGACAAGGCGACCGGCAAGGAAAACACCATCAAGATCAAGGCGAGCTCGGGCCTGTCCGAGGCCGAGATCCAGAAGATGGTGAAGGACGCCGAGGAGCACTCCGAGGACGACAAGAAGCAGCTCGAGCTCGTGCAGGCGCGCAACGGACTCGACACGCTGCTGCACAGCGTCAAGAAGTCGCTGACCGAATACGGCGACAAGGTCGGCGCCGACGACAAGGCGAAGATCGAGGCCGCTTGCAAGGACGCCGAGGACCTGCTGAAGCAGAAGGACGCCGGCAAGGAGACGCTCGAAGCGAAGACGGCCGAGCTGTCGGCCGCCGCGCAGAAGCTGGGCGAGATGATGTACGCGCAGTCGCAGGCCGCGGCCGAAGCCGCCGCGGCGGGCAGCGGTGGGGGCGGATCCGGCAGCGGCGGCGAAGGCGGCGGTCGCGGCGGCGAAGCCGGCGGCAAGCACGAAGAGAAGGTCGTCGACGCCGAGTACACCGAAGTGAAGGACAGGAAGTAAACTCGCGGTCCCGGCCAGGGCCCGCGCCGTTCCAGGTGCCGTAGCCCGGGATTCGCGTCCACCGTCGCTCGCCGCCAGCCCCCGGCGTCGACGGGCGAAGCCCGGGTTGCGCCGACGCGCATCCCGGGTTTGGCATGTCATGCGGGTTGCGGGTGTCGGGTATCGAGCGGCGGAAACATGTCAAAGAAACGCGATTACTACACGGTGCTGGGCGTCCCTCGCGACGCCTCCGACGAGGACGTCAAGAAAGCCTATCGCAAGCTCGCGATGAAGCACCATCCGGACCGCGCGCCGGACGACAAGGGGGCCGAGGACAAGTTCAAGGAGGCGAAGGAGGCCTACGAGATCCTGTCCGACGCCAAGAAGCGCGCGACCTACGACCAGTTCGGCCACGCGGGAGTCGAGCAGGCCGCCGGCGGCGCGCGCGGCGGCGAGGGCTTCGGCGGTTTTTCCGACGCCTTCGGCGACATCTTCGGCGAGATCTTCGGCGCGCAGCGCGGCGGCCGCGGCAACGGCGTCTATCGCGGCGCCGACCTGCGCTACAACCTGGAGCTGACGCTGGAGGAAGCGGCGCGCGGCACCGAGGCCAAGATCCGCATTCCGGCGATGGAAGGCTGCGGCACCTGCCACGGCACCGGCGCCAAGCCCGGCACGCAGCCCAAGGAGTGCCCGAGCTGCCACGGCCGCGGCGAAGTCCGCGTCTCGCAGGGCTTTTTCTCGATCCAGCAGACCTGCCCGACCTGCCACGGCAGCGGCAAGGTGATCCCCGACCCCTGCGCGACCTGCCACGGCGTGGGCCGCGTGAAAAAGCACAAGACGCTGTCGGTGAAGATTCCGCAGGGCGTCGACCAGGACGACCGCATCCGGCTCTCGGGCGAAGGCGAGGCCGGGATGAACGGCGGCCCGCCGGGCGACCTGTACGTGGTCGTCAACCTCAAGGCGCACGCGGTGTTCCAGCGCGAAGGCGCCGACCTCCATTGCGAGATGCCGATCAGCTTCGCCACCGCCGCGCTCGGCGGCGAGATCGAGATCCCGACGCTCGAAGGCCACGCCAACATCAAGATTCCGCCCGAGACGCAGACCGGCCAGGTGTTCCGGCTGCGCGGCAAGGGCATCAAGCAGGTGCGCGGCACGCACCACGGCGACCTGTTCTGCCACGTCGCGATCGAGACGCCGGTCAAGCTCACGCACCGCCAGAAGGAACTGCTGCGCGAATTCGAGGCGATCAACGACAAGGATCCCGGCGCGCACAATCCGCGCGCCAAGTCGTTCATGGACAAGGTCCGCGACTTCTTCGCGCCCTGACGCGCCCGGCCGCAGCGCTCGCGTTCGCGGGCGCAAACCGCGGGCCACCTGTGATAGGGTGCCATTCGTGATCCCAACCCGATGAAGGAGTTCTCCGTGCTCGCCCGTCTCGCCGTTGCCGTATTCGCCGTTTCCGTGTCGATGGTTGCGTTCGCCCAGGTCAAGATCGGCCTGATGGTCTCGGCGACCGGGCCGACCACCGCCATCGGCGTGCCGCAGAAGAACACCGGCGAGCTGCTGCCGAAGAAGGTCGGCGACCTCAGCATCGAGTACATCCAGTACGACGACGGCGGCGACCCGACGCGCGCGGTGCAGAACGCCAAGAAGCTGATCCAGGAGCACAACATCGACGCGCTGATCGGCCCGTCGACGACGCCGAACGCGCTGGCGATCCTCGACATCATCGCCGAGGCCAAGGTCCCGCTGATGGCCACCGTCGGCACGTCGAGTGTGGTCGAGCCGCTGGACGCGAAAAAGCGCTGGGTGTTCAAGACCACGCAGAACGACGACCTGATCGCCGCGGCGCTGGTCAAGCACATGGTGAAGAACGGCGTGAAGAACGTCGGCTTCATCGGCTTCAAGGATCCGTACGGCGAGAACTGGCACAAGGTGTTCTCGGCCATCGCCGAGCAGGCGGGGATCCGGCTGATCGCGACCGAGTACTACCTGCGCACCGATCCGAGCGTGACCGGGCAGTCGCTGAAGCTGATCGCCGCCAGGCCCGATGCGATCCTCGTCGCCGGCGTCGGCGGGCCCGCGGTGCTGCCGCAGACGACGCTGCGCGACCAGGGCTACAAAGGCCCCGTCTACCAGACGCACGGCGTGGCCACCGACGACTTCATCCGCCTGGGCAAGGAGAAGGTCGAAGGCACCGTGCTGGCGGCGGGGCCGATGCTGGTCATCGACGAGATCGCCGACTCGAATCCGGTCAAGAAGGTCGCGCAGAACTACATCGGCGCGTACGAAAAGCAGTTCGGCCAGAAGCCGGCGACCTTCGGCGCCAACACCTGGGACTCCGGGCTCATCCTGCTGCGGGCGATACCCCTCGCGCAGAAGGCGGGCAAGCCGGGCACCGAGGCCTTCCGCAGCGCGCTGCGCGACGCCGTCGAGCGCGAGCGCGAGATCGTCGGCTGTCAGGGCGTGTTCAACATGTCGGCGACCAACCACAACGGCATGGACGAGCGCGCGCGGGTGCTGGTGGTCGTGCGCGACGGCAAGTTCCGGCTGCTGCCCGAGTAGCACGGGGCCGGCCGCTGCGATCCGCGCGCCGGGCCAAGGGTGGGTTATTGAAGGTCGTCGGCATCCTGCTCGCCGCC
>CAIWHR010000204.1 GCA_903912485.1 uncultured beta proteobacterium
CCCCGCCGCGTCGCCGGCCGCCGGCAGCGCCTGCAGCGCCTCCAGCACGCCGACGCCGCGCTGCCATTGCCCGAGGTGCTCGCCGAAGACGTGCGTGACGATCCGCGCCAGGGGCGCGACGTCGCCGGGCGCTGCGACCATCGCCAGCGATGCCGCCAGCCGGTCGGCGACCTCCTGCGGCCGGTCGCCGTGGTCGTTCCAGGCAGTCTCTATGAAGTCGTCGAAGGTCATGGCAGTTGGCGGTGAAGAAAAGCGTGGATGGCGCGGCCCCGATGGCCGCACCGGCCAGCAAGAATACCAAAGGCGCGCGCGGCGGCACCGCGGCCGCAAAACCTGTACCATGCCGGGCGCCAGCGGGTGGCCGGATTCCGCCGCCACGCGCCGTCGCCGGAGGAAGGTCGAGTTGGCCAAGGGAAGATACGAGGAATCGTCGATCCGCGTGCTCAAAGGCCTGCAGCCGGTGCGCGAGCGGCCGGGCATGTACACGCGGACCACCGATCCGACGCACATCGTCCAGGAGGCGATCGACAACGCCGCCGACGAGGCGCTGGCCGGCCAGGCCACGCGCATCGACGTCCGCGTGCATGCCGACGGCTCGGTGACGGTCGAGGACGACGGCCGCGGCATCCCGGTCGGCCTGCACCCCGAGGAGAAGGTGTCGACGGTCGAGGTCGTGTTCACGCGCCTGCACGCCGGCGGCAAGTTCGACAAGAAGGACGGGCAGGGCGCGTACGCGTTCTCGGGCGGCCTGCACGGCGTCGGCGTGTCGGTGACCAACGCGCTGTCGCGACGGCTGGAGGTGGAGGTCAAGCGCGACGGCAGGGTGCACCGGATCGTCTTCGAAGGCGGCGAGGTGGCCGAGGCGCTCAAGGTCGTCGGCAGCTGCGGCCAGCGGGCGTCGGGCACGACGCTGCGCGCGTGGCCGGACCCGAAGTACTTCGATGCGCCCGGCGTGTCGGTGCCCGACCTCGTCCGGCTCCTGCGCGCCAAGGCGGTGCTGCTGCCCGGCGTCAAGGTCACGCTCGCGATCGAGAAAGGCGGCGAGTGGAAGACGCAGTCGTGGTCGTATCCGGGAGGCCTCGGCGACTACCTGCGGCAGCTCGCCGACGGGCTGGAGCCGGTGGCGCCGATCTTCGCCGGCGAGACCTACCTCGGCAAGCCCAGGGACGGCGACACCTACGCCGAGGGCGAGGGCGCGGCGTGGGCGCTGGCGTGGTACGACGAGGGCGGTGCGACGGGCGAGAGCTACGTCAACCTGATCCCGACGTCGGCGGGCGGGACGCACGAGGCGGGAATGCGCGCGGCGCTGTTCGACGCGGTGAAGACCTTCGTCGACCATCACGGCCTGCTGCCGCGCGGCGCGCGGCTGCAGACCGAGGACGTGTCGGCGAAGCTGCGTTTCGTGCTCGCCGCCCGCATCCTCGATCCGCAGTTCCAGGGCCAGGTCAAGGAGAAGCTCACCAGCCGCGACGCGCTGAAGCTGATCGCGCAGGTGGTGAAGGACCCGTTCGAGGTGTGGCTCAACTCGCACGTCGAGTTCGGCAAGCGCATCGCCGAACTCGCCATCGCGCAGGCGGTGACGCGGCTCAAGTCCGCGCAGAAGGTCGAGAAGCGCAGGGGCTCCGGCGTCGCGGTCCTGCCGGGCAAGCTCACCGACTGCGAATCGGACGACGTGTCGCGGCGCGAGGTGTTCCTGGTCGAAGGCGACTCGGCCGGCGGCTCGGCCAAGCTCGCGCGCGACAAGCAGTACCAGGCGATCCTGCCGCTGCGGGGCAAGGTGCTCAACACCTTCGAGGTCGACCGCGACCGCCTGTTCGGCAACACCGAGATCCACGACATCGCCGTGGCCGTCGGCGTCGATCCGCACGCTTTCGCGGCGCAGGCGGACCTGAAGGGGCTGCGCTACGCGCGGATCATCATCATGGCCGACGCCGACGTCGACGGCAGCCACATCAAGGTGCTGCTGCTCACGCTCTTCTTCCGCCACTTTCCCGCGCTGATCGCGGGCGGTCACATCCACGTCGCCAGTCCGCCGCTGTACCGGATCGACGTTCCGCCTTCGGGCAAGCGCCCCGCGCGCAAGCTCTATGCGCTCGACGACGCCGAGCTCGAGGTGATCGAGGACCGGCTGCGCAAGGAGGGCGTCAGGGCGGGCTCGTGGTCGGTGGGCCGGTTCAAGGGGCTGGGCGAGATGAACCCCGAGCAGCTGTGGGAGACAACGATGAGCCCGGAAACGCGCCGCGTGCTGCCGGTGCGCATCGCGCCGGGAGCGGCCGACGAAGCGATGCGCGTGTTCGAGAAGCTGATGGGCAAGTCCGAAGCGGCGGCCCGCCGCGAGTGGATGGAACGCGACGGCAACGCGGTCGAAGTGGACGTCTGAGCGCATGCGCAAGCGGGTGGACTGAATCATGGCAGCAACAGGCAGGAAGAAACCGACGGTCGCCCGCGCGCGGCGCGCTGCTTCGACCGCCGACACACTGACGGGCGAGCTGTTCGACGGCGTGGTGGCGGCAGGATTGCCGCCGCCGGCCCCCCGCGCGCAGGCGCTAACGCTGGCGCCGGGTGTGCCGTCGGCGCCGCCGCCGGCGCGTGGCGGCGGCACGCACGACGACGACTCGCTGCCGCTGGCGCAGTTCGCCGAGCGCAGCTATCTCGAATACGCGATGAGCGTGGTCACCGGCCGCGCGCTGCCCGACGTCGCCGACGGCCAGAAGCCGGTGCAGCGGCGGATCCTCTACGCGATGCACGAGCTCGGCCTGTACGCGCCGTCGCGGCACGTGAAGTCCGCGCGCGTGGTCGGCGACGTGCTGGGCAAGTACCACCCGCACGGCGACACCGCCGCCTACGACGCGCTGGTCCGGCAGGCGCAGGACTTCAGCCTGCGCTATCCGCTGATCGACGGCCAGGGCAACTTCGGCTCGCGCGACGGCGACAACGCGGCGGCGATGCGCTACACCGAGTGCCGGCTGACCCCGATGGCCGAGCTGCTGCTCGCCGAAATCGACCGCGACACCGTCGACTTCGCGCCCAACTACGACGGCGCGTTCCGGGAACCGAAGCTGCTGCCGGCGCGGCTGCCGCTGCTGCTGCTCAACGGCGCGTCGGGGATCGGCGTCGGCATGGCGACCGACATCCCCTCGCACAACCTGGCCGAGGTCGCGCGCGCGGTCGTCGCGACCATCCGCGATCCGGGCATCGGGCTCGACGAACTGATGACGCACCTGCCCGGGCCCGACCTGCCGGGCGGCGGCCACATCATCTCCGACGCCGCGAGCCTGCGCGCGATCTACGAAGGCGGGCGCGGCAGCCTGCGCCTGCGCGCGCGCTGGACCGTCGAGGAGCTGGCGCGCGGCCAGTGGCGGATCGCCGTCACCGAGCTGCCGTTCGGCGTGTCGACGCGCACGGTGCTCGAAGACATCGAGCGTGCGACCAACCCCAAGCCCAAGGAAGGCAAGAAGTCGCTCGGGCAGGAGCAGGTCAACCTCAGGAACGTGATGCTCGCCGCGCTGGACGCGGTGCGCGACGAGTCGGACAAGTCGTCGCCGGTGCGCATCGTGCTGGAGCCCAAGTCGAGCCGGCAGGATCCCGCCGAATTCATGAGCCTGCTGCTCGCCAACACGCGGCTCGAATCCAGCCTGCCCGTCAACCTGGTGATGCTCGGGCGCGACGGGCGGCCGCGCTCGAAGAACCTGCAGCAGATCATCACCGAGTGGATCGCGTTCCGGTTCGAGACGGTGACGCGGCGCACGCAGCACCGATTGTCCGAAGTCGACCGCCGCATCCACATCCTCGAAGGGCGGCTGCTGGTGCTGCTGTCGATCGACGAGGTGATCCGCATCATCCGCGGCTCGGACGAGCCCAGGGCCGACCTGATCACGGCGTTCGGGCTGACCGACGTCCAGGCCGAGGACATCCTCGAGATCCGGCTGCGCCAGCTGGCGCGCCTCGAAGGAATCCGCATCGAAGGCGAGCTGAAGGCGCTGAAGGCCGAGCGCAAGGGCCTCGACCGCATCCTCGTCGACGCGACCGCGCGCTCGGATCTCATCGTGGCCGAGATCGAGGCCGACGCCGCGCGCTTCGGCGACGCGCGGCGCACGCTGATCGAAGCGGTCGCGCCGGCGGCCGTCAGCCGCAGCGTTGCCGACGAGCCGATCACCGTGACGGTCTCGCGCAACGGCTGGATACGGTCGCGCCAGGGTCACGGCCTCGACGCGGCGCAGTTCGCGTGGAAGGCCGGCGACGCGCCGCTGGCGGTGCTCGAAACGCGCACGGTCAGCGGCGTCGTCGTGCTCGACACGCTCGGCCGCGCGTACACGATACGCGGCGCCGACGTTCCCGGCGGGCGCGGCGACGGCGTGCCGGTCACCACGCTCGTCGACCTGCAGCCGGGCGCGAAGGTCGCGCACGCGATCTGCGGCGAGCCCGCGCAGAGGTTCCTGGTCGCCGGCAGCGGCGGCTACGGCTTCGTCGCGACGCAGGGCGACATGGTCGCGCGCCAGCGCGGCGGCAAGGCGTTCATGACGCTCGCTCCCGGCGAGGAGCCGCTGCCGCCGCTGCCGCTGGCGGCGGGGTTCGACCACGTCGCGGCGCTGTCGTCGCGCGGGCGGCTGCTGGTCTTTCCGCTGGCCGAGATGCGCGAGGTGCCGCGCGGGCGCGGCGTCATCGTCATCGGGCTCGACCGCGGCGAGACGCTGGCGCTGGTCGGTCTCGCGACGGCGCACCGCGTCCTGCTGCAGGGAACCAACCGCGTCGGCCGCGCGATCACCGTGGCGATCGAAGGCGAGGAGCTGGCGCGGCACCTGCTGCACCGCGCGCGCAAGGGTTCGCTGGTCGTGCAGAAGCTCAAGATCACCGGGTTCGCGCGCGAGGCATGAGCGCGAAGGGCCGCCCCGAGCGCGAATTGCTCCATCCCGGAGGGAAGGCGCGCAGCGCCAAGGGTGCACCCGTGAGCGCCGGGGAGGCGCCAGCGGTCGCCGCCACCAGCTACCAGCTGCTGATCGACGTGGCGCGGCCGCTGCGCTGCGCCATCGGCCGCCTCGGCGAGTTCGATTTTCCGGCAGGCCGCTACGTCTATACGGGATCGGCCAGGCGCAACCTCGAGGCGCGCATCGCGCGCCACTGTCGCCGGGAAAAGACGCTGCGCTGGCACGTCGACTACCTGCTGGCGGCGCCGGGCGTGCGCGTCGTCGACGTGCTTCGCTCGCGGCGCGGCGAGTGCGCGCTCAATCGCGCGGTTGGCGGCGGCGTCCCGGTGCGCGGGTTCGGCGCCTCCGACTGCCGCGCCGGCTGCGGCGCGCACCTCAAGTACCTGGGGCCGACCGCCTCGCTGCCGGCGGCGCGCCCGGGATCCACGGCCTGACCCGCGTCGCTGCGGTCGCGCCGAATCGCGGCCGCAGCGTTCACAGCACGAAGCGGTCTCCCGGCGCCGCCTGCGCGGCGGCCAGCCGCGCGAGCAGCGGCAGCAGGTTGAGGCCGGTGTCGCGCTTCTGTGCGCGCGCCGCCGCCGCGAGATCGGTCAGCGCGACGTCGATCGGGTCGCCGACCGCCGCGACGACGATGGTGTTGCCGCCGGGACAGGGGGGCAGCGCGCAGGCGCGGCCGTCGAAGGCCTTCACGATCCGCTCGAGGCTGGCGGTGATGCCGCGGCTGCGGGTCAGCACGTTGGCCACCAGCAGGCCCTGCTGCGACAGCCGGGCGCGGGCGTTGCAGTAGAACGGCAGCATGTCGAGCATGCCGGGGCGGCCCTTGGCGTCGAAGCCGTCGACCAGGATCAGGTCGAACTCGCGCGTCGAGCCGGCGACGTAGTCGGCGCCGTCGCCGATCTCGATGGTCACCTGCGCCGAATCCTCGGGCAGCTTGAAGAACTGCCGCGCCGCCGCGACGACGGCCGGCTCGATCTCGACCACGGTCAGCGCCGCGTGCGGCCGGTGGCGGCACAGGAACCTGGTCAGCGACGCGGCGCCCAGGCCGATCTGCAGCACCTGGCGCGGCCACCGCCGCCCGGGGCGCAGCAGCAGCGAGAACATCATGTCGCGCGTGTACTCGAGCTCGAGCGCGTGCGGCCGGGCGATCCGCATCGCGCCCTGGATCCAGTGCGATCCGAAGTGCAGCGAGCGCACGCCGGCTTCCTCGAGGATCTCTATCGACAGCGCCATGCGAAAGCGGCCGTCGCCGGCCGGGGTGGGGGCAACCGGGCAAGCTTAGCCGATATTGCCGGCGCCGAGGATCGCGTAAAATTTCGCGGGTGCCGATCGCAGTCCGAGAGGCCCCGCGACCCCCTGACCGGAGAGCACGTCGATGACAGCGTTTCCCGAGGACATCTACACCGAGCCCGCCGACGTCGACGTCGACACCCTGCGCAACCTCGGCCCGCTGCGCGGCATCGCCGGGGTCTGGCAAGGGCAGCGCGGCCTCGACGTCAAGCCCAAGGCCGACGGGGCGAAGAAGCAGGCCTACGTCGAGCGCATCGAGCTGCAGCCGATCGACCCGCAGACCAACGGCCCGCAGCTGCTCTACGGCCTGCGCTACCACACGCACGTGACCAAGCCCGACCAGGTGAAGACCTACCACGACCAGGTTGGCTACTGGCTGTGGGAGCCGGCGACCGAGACGGTGATCCACACGCTGACCATCCCGCGCGCGCAGGTGGTGATGGCCGCGGGGCACGCCAGCGCCGACGCGAAGTCGTTCGAGCTGGTCGCGACCGGCGACGACCCGCACCACGGCATCCGCTCGTCGCCGTTCCTCGACTACGCGTTCAGGACCGTCGAGTTCAGGATCAAGGTCACGGTCAATCCCGACGGCAGCTGGTCGTACGACGAGGACACGGTGCTCTTGATCCGCGGCCAGTCCGAGCCGTTCCACCACGCGGACCGGAACACGCTGACCAGGATCGCCGAGCCGACGCCGAACCCGCTGGCGCGGGCGTGATCAGATGAACAGCGTGATGTCGGCCTGCCCCGCGAACTCGAGGAAGGTCGCCGCGCCGCCGTAGTCGATGCCGGCGATGAATTCGCTCTTGTCGAACTCGAACAGATCGATGGTCATCTGGCAGGCGATGAGCTTGACGTCGGCTTCGAGGCACAGGTCGCGCAGCTCCTCGAGCGAGGCGACGCCGTGCTTCTTGATCTTCTGCTTCATCATCATCGTCGCCATCGCCTCCATCCCGGGCAGCGCCGACACCATCACCGGCATCGGCACCGGCATCGGCATCGCCGGATTGGCCAGCGGGCTGATCCGGATGTGGCCGAGATCCTTGCGCAGCAGCTGCAGGCCGTAGAAGGTGAAGAAGATTCGCACTTCGTAGCCCAGCGCGGCGGCGGTCGTCGCCAGGATCAGCGGCGGGTACGCCATGTCGAGCGTGCCCTTGCTCGCGATGAGGGCCATCTTCCTGGGTGGGTTTTCCATGGGGCTCCTTGGCGTCGGGCGGCGGACGTCGCCGCCGACCGCCACGGGCTGCGTGGCGACGCCGCATTAGGCAGAAGAAGCGCCTCCGGCGTCAATACCCGATCCGGATGGGCCCGGCCGGGGAAGGGGCGGGCGCCGCGCCGGGCGACGCGCCGGGTTGCCGCCCTTCCGGGCACCGTGGTACGGTCGGACTGTCCAATGACGACCAGACGGGGCCGGCACGTGTCGACGAACGGGGTCAGCTTCACCCGCATCGACAGCGCGAACCTGTGCCGGTACGAGGCCGGGCTGTCGGCGCTGCAGCTTGCGACGCAGGGCGAAACTGCGGCCGCCCGGCATTGGCGGTGGCGCTATCTCGACGCGCCGGCGGGTCCCGCCTGCGTCGTTGCCGCGCTGCGCGACGGCGCCGTCGTCGGCCGTTACGCCAGCTTCCGGCTCGACTTCGTCGCCGGCGGGCGGCGGGTCCGCGCCGGGCTGCTTGGCGATCTTGCGGTGCTGCCCGACGCGCGGTCGTGGAACTGCTATCGCGGCCTGGTCTCCGGGTGCCGCGACCAGGCCATCGCCGACGGCCTGGCGTTCAGCTATTCCTTCGTCAACCGCGCGACGGTGGCGCTCTCCCGCAGGGCAGGGATGATCCCGATCGGCCCGCAGCCGGTGTTCGCCGGGATCCTCGATCTGCGCTTCGCGCTCGCCGACCGGGGCCTGTCCCGGCCGCTCGCCGCTGCCGCCGGGCTCGCGCAGCCCATGGTCGGCGTGCGCCGCGCTCGCGGCGCCGGCGACGGCGTCGAGATCCGCGCGCTGGACCGCTTCGACGACGCCTACGACGCGCTGTGGCGCGCGCTCGAACCCTCGCGGCGGGTGTCGGCCGTGCGCGACGCGGCGTACATGAACTGGCGCTACGCGGATTGCCCGGACCGCGACTATCGCCGGCTGGGCGCCTACCGCGACGGAAGGCTGGACGGCGTGACCGTCTGGCGGCGGCCTGCGCGCAGGAGCGTCGCCATTCTGGAAGCGCTGGCGCGCGCGGACGACGAGCGCGTGCTGGCGGCGCTGCTCGACGCGGCGGTGGACCGCGCGCGGCAGGACGGCATGACG
>CAIWHR010000205.1 GCA_903912485.1 uncultured beta proteobacterium
CCGCCGGCGTGCGCTGCAGCTTCACGCTGAAGGCGGGTCTCGCCGCACTCGACGGCCGCCCGCTCGACGGTGAGGCGCGCTTCGATTTCAGCACCGGCGGCCCGGCGATCGTGCGCAGCCTGCCGGCCGAGGGCAGCAAGATCGACGAGAACCAGGTGTTCATCCTCGGCCTCGACGCCCCCGCCACGCCGGCGTCGATCACCGCCAGCGCGTATTGCGTCGCCGCCGGCGTCAACGAGCGCATTCCGGTGCGGCTGGTGACCGGCGACGAGCGGCGCGTGCTGCTCGATCACCGCAAGTCGTTCGCGGCGAGCTACCTGCGCGTGCTGCTGCGCGACCCGGAGTCCGGCCGCAGCCGGGCGTTCGCGTTCGCGCTGCCGGCGACCGGCAGCGACGAGGACAAGTTCCGCCGCCTGCGCGACGCCGCGGACTCGCCGCTGGCGACGCTCGCCTGCACCCGCACGCTGCCCGCCGGCGCCGAGGTCAAGCTGGTCTGGGGCCGCGGCGTCGCCGCCGCCAGCGGCGTCGCGGTCGCGGCCGACCAGCCGCTCGCCTTCGAGGTGCGGCCGGCGTTCCGCGCGTCGTTCACCTGCGACCGCGTCAACCGCAACGCGCAGTGCCTTTCGCTGGCGCCGCTGTCGCTGTCGTTCACCGCGCCGATCGCGCGGCGCGACGCGGCGGCGATCCGTCTCGTCGACGCCGCCGGCACCGTCTACGCGGCAAAATTGCCGAAGGGCGGCGACGACGCCGTCGACGCCGTGGCCTTCGGGCCCGGCCTGCCGGAAAAGACCGCGTTCCGGCTGGAGCTTCCCTCCGGCCTCAAGGACGACGCCGGCCGGACGCTGACCAACGCCGCCAGCTTTCCGCTGAAGGTCGCCACCGACCTGCTGCCGCCGCTGGCCAAGTTCGCCGCCACCTTCGGCATCCTCGAAGGCACGCTGCCGGGCGGCGCGCCGCCGCTACTGCCGGTGACGGTGCGCAATCTGGAGCCGACGATCGCCGGCGCCGTCGGCACGCTGGGCAAGCCCGGGACGAGCGACGCGGCGGCGGCCGCCTCGCCGCCGGCCACGATCCCGGGTGCGATCGCCCGCGTGCAGCCGGGCGACGAGATGAAGATCGTCGACTGGCTGCGTCGGGTCGAAGAGGGCAACCGCATCGAGCGCGAATGGAACGACAAGACCGGACGCTCGACCGTCGTGCGCCACGGCGGCGCGCAGTCGATCTTCACGCCCAGGGACGCGCGCGAAGCCATCGGCGTGCCGAAGCCGCTCGGCGCCAGGGCGTTCGAGGTCGTCGGCATCCCGCTGCCCGCCCCCGGCTTCTACGTCGTCGAGCTGGCGAGCCCGCGCCTGGGCGCCGCGCTGTTCGAGACGCGCAAGCCGTACTACGTCCACGCCGCGGCGCTGGTGACCAACCTCGGCGTGCACCTGAAGCTCGGACGCGAGTCGTCGCTGGTCTGGGTGACGCGGCTCGCCGACGGCAAGCCCGTCAAGGGCGCGCAGGTCAACCTGCGGGACTGCGCCGGCCGCAGCTACTGGAAAGGCCCGACCGACGACGCCGGCATCGCTCGCGTCGACCGCGCGCTGCCCAGGAAGGAGGCGCTGCCGGAGTGCGGCGCCGACCAGCGGCGCGAGTACTTCGTCACCGCCCGCGTCGGCAGCGACGTCTCGTTCGCCTTCTCCGACTGGGGCGAAGGCATCGCGCCGTGGCGCTTCAACATGCCGACGGGCAACTATTCCGGTCCCTTCGTCGCGCACGCGGTGCTCGACCGCTCGCTGCTGCGCGCCGGCGAGACGGTGTCGATGAAGCTGTTCGTGCGCCGGCAGACGGGCCAGGGATTCGCGTTCGTGCCCCGACCGCCGCTGCCGGCGACGCTCGAAATCCGCCACCGCGGCTCCGAGCGCAAGTACGCGCTGCCGGTGACGTGGCAGGACACGCAGCACGGCGAAGCGGCGTTCGCGCTGCCGCAGGATGCGCTGGCCGGGACCTACGACATCGTGCTTCGCGACCGGCTGGCGACCGACGTGCGCGAGCCGCAGGAGCGCACCGCGGGCGAGTTCCGCGTCGAGGCGTTTCGCGTCCCGCTGCTTCGCGCGCGGCTGCAGCCGGTGGCGGCGCCCTGGGTCGCGCCCGCCGCGGTCGGCTTCGACGTGCAGGTGAGCTACCTCGCCGGCGGCGGCGCCGGCGGCCTGCCGGTGCGGCTGCGCACCGCGCTCGAGCCGCGCGCGACGACGTTCCCCGACTTCGAGGACTACGCGTTCGCCGCGGGCAACGTCGCACCGGGCCGCGAGGAGCGCGGCGACAGCGCGGCGCGCTTCGACGGCCAGCTCTTTGCCGACACCGACGACGACGACGAGCCCGCCGCAGCCGGCGCCGGCGCGCGCGCCGGCGGCCGCGAGCGGAGCCTCACGCTCGACGCCTCGGGCGGCGGGCGCATCAGCGTCGACGACCTCGGCGTTGATCCCGCGACCGCCGACGCGCCGCGCGACCTGGTCGCCGAACTGGAATACCGCGATCCCAACGGCGAAACGCTCACCGCCGCCACCCGCGTGCCGATCTGGCCGTCGCGGATCCTGCTCGCGGTCAAGCCCGACAGCTGGGCGGCGTCGAAGGATCGGCTCAAGTTCACCGTCGCCGCGGTCGATCTGGCGGGAGCGCCGGCCGCCGGCGTGCGCGTGAAGGTCGATGCGTTCAAGCGCGAGTACTACTCGCATCGCCGCCGGCTGATCGGCGGCTTCTACGCCTACGACTACGGCACCGAGACCTCGCGCACCGGCGGCGACGGCGACCTCTGCGCCGGCGAGACCGACCGCCGCGGGCTCCTGATCTGCGACGTGCCGCCGCCCGCCTCCGGCAACCTGATCCTGCGCGCGCAGGCCGTCGACGCCGACGGCCGCGCCGCGGTCACGCGCGCCGACGCCTGGGTTGCCGCCGACGAGGAATGGTCGTTCGCGTCCACCGACAACGACCGGATCGACCTCCTGCCCGAGCGCAAACGCTACGAGCCCGGGCAGACCGCGCGCTTCCAGCTGCGCACGCCGTTCAAGGAAGCCACGGTGCTGGTCACCGTCGAGCGCGAGGGCGTGCTCGACGCGTTCGTGCGCACGGTCAGCCGCAGCGCGCCGACGATCGACGTGCCGATCAAGGGCAGCTACGCGCCCAACGTGTTCGTGTCGGCGCTGGTGGTGCGCGGGCGCATCGGCGGCGTGGCGCCGACGGCGATGCTGGACCTCGCCAAGCCCGCGTACAAGATGGGGCTGGCCGAGGTCCGCGTCGGCTGGGCCGAGCACGAACTCGGCGTCAGGGTCGCCGCCGACGCGGCGACGTACCCGGTCCGCGGCAAGGCGCGGGTGACGATCCACGTGCGCCGCAGCGACGGCAGCGCGCCGCCGCGCGGCGCCGAGGTCGCGGTCGCGGCGGTGGACGAGGGCCTGCTCGAACTGCTGCCCAACACCTCCTGGAAGCTGCTCGACGCGATGATGACGCGCCGCGGCGAGGAAGTGGAGACCGCCACCGCGCAGATGCAGGTGATCGGACGCCGTCACTTCGGCCGCAAGGCGGTGCCCGCGGGCGGCGGCGGCGGCCGGCAGGCGACGCGCGAACTGTTCGAGACGCTGCTCGCCTGGAAGCCGCGCGTGCCGCTCGACGACGCCGGCGACGCGACCGTCGAGATTCCGCTCAACGACTCGCTGACGGGATTTCGCATCGTCGCCGTCGCCAGCGCCGGCGCCGGGCTCTTCGGCACCGGCGAGACGTCGATCCGCAGCACGCAGGACCTGATGCTGCAGGCGGGGCTGCCGCCGCTGGTGCGCGACGGCGACCGCTTTCGCGCCGGCATCACCGTGCGCAACGCGACGCAGGCGCCGCAGAGCGTCACGGTCACCGCGCAGTTCACCGCCGGCGCAGGACGTGCCGGCGCCGCGCTGCCGGCGCAGGACGCGACGCTGGCCGCGGGCGAAGCGCGCGAGCTCGGCTGGGACGTCACCGTGCCGGCGGGCGCGGAGCGCCTCGACTGGCAGTTCGGCGCCACCGCGCGCGCCGACGGCGCCGCCGCGTCGGCGCACGACGCGGTCAAGGTCGCGCAGAAGGTGATCGCCGCGGTGCCCGAGCGCACGTTCCAGGCGACGCTCTCGCAGCTCGACGCGCCGCGCGACATCGCCGTCGAGCGCCCGGCCGACGCGCTGCCCGGCCGCGGCGGCGTCAGCCTGCGGCTGCAGTCGAAGCTCGGCGGCGACCTGCCGGGCGTGCGCGAATACCTCGAGCGCTATCCGTTCACCTGCTTCGAGCAGCAGGCGTCGACCGCCGTCGGCCTGTCCGACCGGCGGCGCTGGGACGCTCTGATGCGCGTGCTGCCCGACCATCTCGACCGCGACGGACTGGTCAAGTACTTCACGCTGCTGTCCGACGGCGACGATTCGCTCACCGCCTACGTGCTGGCGGTGGCCGACGAAGCGGGTTTCCGGATTCCCGACGAGCCGCGGCAGCGGATGGAGCAGGCGCTGACCGGCTTCGTCGAAGGCCGCGTCGTCCGCCGCTCGCCGCTGCCCACCGCCGACCTCGCCATCCGCAAGATCGCGGCGCTGGCCGCGCTGGCGCGCGGAAAGACGCCGATCAAGCCGGCGTGGCTGGACAGCATCGCCATCGAGCCCAACCTGTGGCCGACGTCGGCGGTGCTCGACTGGCACGCGCTGCTCACGCGCGCCGCCGCGCTGCCCAAACGCACCGAGCGGCTGGCGGAGGCGCTGCAGATCCTGCGCTCGCGGCTGAACTTCCAGGGCACGACGATGGGCTTCTCGACCGAGAAGAGCGACGCGCTGTGGTGGCTGATGGTGTCGACCGACGCCAACGCCAACCGGCTGCTCTTGGCGGTGCTCGACGCGCCGCAGTGGAAGGACGACCTGCCGCGGATCGCGACCGGCGCGCTGTCCCGCATGCAGCGCGGCCACTGGAACACGACCGTCGCCAACGCCTGGGGCGTGCTCGCGCTGACCCGCTTCGCGCAGCGCCTCGAGTCCGCCGCGGTCACCGGGACCACGACCGCGACGCTCGGCAAGGAGCGCTTCGAACACGCCTGGCAGGGCCCCCCCGCCACCACCGCCTTCGGCCACCGGCTGGCGTGGCCGGCGGCGCGCGAGAACCTCGCGCTGCGCCACGAGGGCAGCGGCGCGCCGTGGGTGACGCTGTCCAGCATCGCCGCGATCCCGCTGAAGACGCCGATCTCGTCGGGCTACCAGGTGGCACGCAGCGTGACGCCGGTGCAGCAGAAGACGCCGGGGCGCTGGGCCCGCGGCGACGTGGCGCGCGTGCAGCTCGCGATCGACGCGCAGGCCGACATGACGTGGGTCGTGGTCGGCGATCCGATCCCCGCCGGCAGCACGGTCCTCGGCCGCGGCCTCGGCGGCGACTCGACGCTGCAGACGGCCGGCGAGCGGCGGGCCGGCGCCGTGTGGCCGGCGTTCGAGGAGCGGACCTTCGAAGGCTTCCGCGCGTACTACCGCTACGTGCCCAAGGGACGCTTCGTCGTCGAGTACACGCTGCGCCTCAACAATCCCGGCAGCTTCCAGTTGCCGCCGACGCGCGTCGAGGCGATGTACGCGCCCGAGATGTTCGGCGAATTCCCCAACGCCGACTGGGTCGTGCAGCCCTGATGGCCATGCACGATCCGGCGCGCCGCCCGCTGCTGCCCTGCCCACGGCAACGGCCGCCCGGGTCGCGGC
>CAIWHR010000206.1 GCA_903912485.1 uncultured beta proteobacterium
CGTTCTGATCCCCGGCGCCCCTCAAGCAATTTGCAAATCAGCGTGTCCCAAAGCCACCACGGGTGAACCACCCATCTATCGCCCGCCGACCCTCACCGAATGTGCAAATCACGACATCAAACAAAGTGATCGCGCTCACCAAGGCACTCGAGTCGGCGCTCGCGCTGCGCCGCGCGCACGACGCGCCAGCGAGCCGCTGGCATGCGCAGGCGGCGCTTGCCCTGGCCGACGCCTGGGCTGCGCGCGGCCGCCCCGACATCGCGCGCGGTCTACGTGCCGAGGCCGAGGAACTTGCCGTCGCCCTCCGTGCCGCGAACCCGTGGGCGGCGACAATCATCTCGTCCGGCGTCGCCGGCGCGCGCAGCGGCGACTGGCATACCTTGCGGCCTGGGGCGCGGGGCGCGCCAAAGTCGGATCCGCCGCAACACGACCAGTGAACGTCCGCTTGCCGGAGCGGCGGCGCGCTTCCGAATGGATAAGGCGCTGCGGCGAATCGGCCGGCCACGGTACAATTGCAGGCTGCGCCGATTGCACCAGGGGGCAAGTTTCCGGCCGGCGCGCGGGATTTCTCGATTTCCCCCTATGAAGAACAATTTCGCGTGTAGGCGCGACCCGCCTCCCTTTTTTTCGCCTTCACAGCCTGCCATGGACGAACTCGAACGCATCATTGCCGCGGCGCAGGCCGAATTCACGGCGTGCACCGATCCCGCCGCGCTGGAGAACGCCAAGGCCCGCTATCTCGGCAAGGCCGGCGCGCTGACCGACCTGCTGAAGTCGCTGGGCAGGCTGTCGCCGGCCGAACGCCCCGCCGCCGGCGCGAAGATCAACGCCGCCAAGGTCGCGCTGGAAGCCGCGCTCAACGCGCGCCGCGACGCGCTGGCCGAGGCGAAGCTCGCCCTCCAGCTGGCCGCCGAAGCGCTCGACGTGTCGCTGCCGGGACGCGGCACCGGGCGCGGCGGGCTGCATCCGATCACGCGCACGCTGCTGCGGATGGAGTCGCTGTTCCGCTCGCTCGGCTTCGAGGTCGCCGACGGCCCCGAGATCGAGGACGACTTCCACAATTTCACCGCGCTCAACACGCCGGAAAACCACCCGGCGCGGTCGATGCACGACACGTTCTACGTCGAGGGCGGCCACGTGCTGCGCACGCACACGTCGCCGATCCAGGTGCGGTACATGGAAACGCACGCGCCGCCGATCAAGATCATCGCGCCCGGCCGCGTCTACCGCGTCGACAGCGACGCCACGCACTCGCCGATGTTCCACCAGGTCGAGGGGCTGTGGATCGACGAGAACGTCTCGTTCGCCGACCTCAAGGGCGTGATCACCGAGTTCCTGCGCAACTTCTTCGAGCGCGACGACCTCAGGGTCCGCTTCCGGCCGTCGTTCTTCCCGTTCACCGAACCGTCGGCCGAGATCGACATGAGCTTCGGCGACGGCTGGCTCGAGATCGCCGGCGCGGGCCAGGTGCACCCCAACGTGCTCACCGCGGTGGGCATCGACCCCGAGCGCTACCAGGGCTTCGCCTTCGGCATGGGCCCCGACCGCCTGACGATGCTGCGCTACGGCGTCAACGACCTGCGGGCGTTCTACGAGAACGACCTCGGCTTTCTGAAGCAGTTCGCGTGAGGGGATGAAACGATGAGATTCTCCGAACGCTGGCTGCGCACGCTGGTCGACCCGCAGCTCGACACCGCGGGCCTGTGCGACCGCCTGACGATGGCGGGACTCGAGGTCGAGGAAGCCGAGCCTGCCGCGCCGCCGTTCTCCGGCGTCGTCGTCGGCAGGATCCAGGCCGTCGCGCCGCACCCCAACGCCGACCGCCTGCGCGTGTGCACCGTCGACGCCGGGACCGCGTCGCCGCTGACGATCGTCTGCGGCGCGCCCAACGCGGCGGCCGGCATGAACGTGCCCTGCGCGCAGGTCGGCGCCGTACTCCCCGGCGGCGTGAAGATCACGCTCGCCGCGGTGCGCGGCGTCGAGTCGCAGGGCATGCTCTGTTCGGCGAAGGAGCTCGGCATCGACGACGACGCCTCGGGGCTGCTGGCGCTTGCCGCCGACGCTCCCGTCGGCGCGAACCTGCGCGACGCGCTGGCACTCGACGACGCGCTGATCACGCTGAAGCTCACGCCCAACCGCGCCGACTGCCTCTCGCTCGTCGGCATCGCACGCGAGGTGGCGGCGGTGACCGGCGCCCCGCTCGCCCTCCCCGTCGGCAAGCCCGCGACGGTGACGTCGGCGCTGCGACGCAACGTCCGCGTCGAGGACGCGTTGGCGTGCCCGCGATTCGTCAGCCGGATCGTGGATGGCATCGATCCCGGCGCGCCGACGCCGGCGTGGATGAGGCAGCGGATCGAGCGCAGCGGCATCCGCTCGATTTCCGCGGTGGTCGACATCACCAATTACGTGATGCTGGAACTCGGCCAGCCGCTGCACGCCTACGACGACCGGCTGCTCGAAAACGCCATCGTCGTCCGTTTCGCCAGAGCCGGCGAAACGCTGACGCTGCTCAACGGGCAGGTGCTCGAACTCGAGCCCGACCTCCTGCTCGTCTGCGACGAGGACAAGCCGCTGGGGTTGGCCGGCATCATGGGCGGCGAGCACTCGGGCATCAGCGACACCACGACGACGGTGTTCCTCGAGGGCGCCTTCTGGAGCCCCGCGGTCATCCAGGGCAAGTCGCGCCGGCTGGGATTCGTCAGCGACGCGGGCTATCGTTTCGAGCGCGGCGTCGATTTCGGCGCCTGCGCGGTGGCGGTCGAACGCGCGACCGAACTCATCCTCGATATCTGCGGCGGCCGCGCCGGGCCGCTCGACGACGTCGCCGGCGATCTGCCGCGCCGCGACGCGGTGCGCGTGCGGCCCGCGCGGGTGGCGCGGCTCCTCGGCGTCGCGCTGCCGGCGC
>CAIWHR010000207.1 GCA_903912485.1 uncultured beta proteobacterium
GAGGTACGACAGGTTCATCTCGAGTTCGCGCTCGAACTCGAGTGCCTGCTCCTTCGACATGAGTTCGTAGGCGATCCGGCGCACGGTCTCGGCGTCCATCGGCACGGTCGAGACCGGCGCGACGACCCCGTTCACCTTGATGTTGATCGGCGCATCGCAGGAGATGAAGAGGTCGGACGCCTGCTTTTCCGCCATCAATCGGAACAATCGGTCGAGGTACATGGCATCCCGCGTTAGAATGTCGGCGCCCGGCTGCGCGCAGACGCGCAATGCGGTTCCGAATTTTCGATGATAATGTCATGAATCGGCGCGAAGTTCCACCCTCCCGCGTCGCGCGGCCCGCGGCCGGCGCGGTGCCGCAGCGACCGGGGCGCCGCGGGGCGTGACGCGCCGCCCGAACTTCACCCGGAGGCATTGCTGATGCTTGCAATCATCGGCGGCAGCGGCCTGACCCGCCTGTCGACGCTCGCGATCGCCCGCAGCGAAGTCGTTCCGACACCGTACGGCGAAGCGTCGTCGGCGCTGCTGTTCGGGCAGATCGGCGGCCGCGACGCGGTTTTCCTCGCCCGCCACGGGCACGGGCACGGCATCCCGCCGCACCGGATCAACTATCGCGCGAACCTGTGGGCGCTGAAGGAGCGGGGAGCCACCGCGGTGCTCGCAGTCGCTACCGTCGGCGGAATCCGCGGCGTGCTGCCCGGCGAACTGCTGCTGCCGCATCAGATCATCGACTATTCGCACGGCCGCGAAGCGACCTTCTTCGACGGCGGCGACGGCGGCGTCGTCCACGTCGATTTCACCCACCCGTACTCGGCTGCGCTGCGCGTCAAATGCCTGGCTGCGGCAGCCGCCGGCGGCATCGCGCTGACCGACGGCGGAGTCTACGGCGCGATGTCCGGGCCGCGGCTCGAAACCGTCGCCGAGATCGACCGCATGGAACGCGACGGCGCGACCGTCGTCGGGATGACCGGGATGCCCGAGGCGGTGCTGGCGCGCGAACTCGAGCTGCCGTACGCGGCGATTGCGGTCGTGGTCAACCACGCGGCGGGACGCGGCGATTCGGCCGCCGCGATCTCGATGGCCGGCATCGCCAGCGTTCTCGAGACCGCGATGGAACGCGTCCGTGCGTTGCTCGAACGCGTGGCGCCTTTGATATGAAGGTCACGGCGTGATCCGCGACATTCTCAGGATGGGCGACCCGCGCCTGTGGCAGCCCGCGGCGCCGGTCGAGCGCTTCGCCACGCCCGAACTCGACGCGCTGATGGCCGACCTGCGCGAGACGATGGCCGCGGCGAGCGGCGCCGGCCTCGCCGCGCCGCAGATCGGCGTGCCGCTGCAGGTGGTGATCTTCGGCGTCGAGAGCAGTCCGCGCTACCCCGACGCCGAGCCGGTGCCTTTCACCGAGCTCGTCAATCCGGTGCTGACGCCGCTGTCGACCGAGATCGACGAAGACTGGGAAGGCTGCCTGTCGGTCCCGGGGCTGCGCGGCGTCGTCCCGCGCTACACGCGGCTGCGTTACGAGGGCTTCGACCCCCGCGGCAATGCCATTCGGCGCGAAGTCGCGGGCTTCCACGCGCGCGTGGTGCAGCACGAATGCGATCACCTGCGAGGCATTCTCTACCCGATGCGGATGCCCGACCTTTCGCGCTTCGGCTACACCGACGTGCTGTTCCCCGACGGCGCCGCAGCCGACGAGTGACCGTACCTCCGGCCGCGCGCCCGCACGTCCCCACGTACCCCGGCCCGCGCGCGCTCCCGTAGCCCGGGTTGCGCGGCCACGACGCCGCCGGCGAGCCTCGGCGCCGACCGGCGCAACCCGGGTGGAGCGGCCACGACGCCGCCGGCGAGCCTCGGCGCCGACCGGCGCAA
>CAIWHR010000208.1 GCA_903912485.1 uncultured beta proteobacterium
CGGCGCGAAAGGCGTCGCGCCTGCCGAGCAGACCGCGCTCGCGCAGCAGCCCGCCCGTTGCCGCGGTGAATCCGGGAAACCAGAACCTGCGGTCCAGCGCCAGCCGCGGGTGCGGCGAGGCGAGCCCGTGCGTCCGCTCGACCCAGTCCTCCGCACTCAGGTATTCGAGGACGAACCAACGCGGCGGGTCCGGGCGCGCGGCCATCGCAGCGACGTAAGCGTCGGGGAGTCCGCAGCCGAAGGCCTCGACGACGACGTCGGCGGGGTCCGCGGCGGGAAGCGGATCGCTCCACACCCGAACGGTGACTCCGCGGTCGCGCTGGATGGCGGCGGCGGGGTCGATGCCGGGCGCGATGCGCGCCAGCGCCGCCGGCTGATCGAGCCACAGCGTCACCGCGACGCCGTGCTCGGCGGCGAGCTGGCGCGCGAGTCGCCACGCCACGCCCGCGTCGCCGAAGTTGTCGACGACCCGGCAGAAGATGTCCCAACGGCGAGCGGCGATGGTCATGGCGGGCGGCCCATTATCGCGCCTGGCCCGCAGGCGGCCAAGGCTTTGCCGGGGGATAATCCCGGTGTCGGCGCTCGCAACCGCGCGCCGCAGCGCCGCCGACCAGCGTGTCTGCGGGCCGGTGCGCGGCAGCCGGTCGCTCGGGGGGACGGCGAAGCGACATCGGGATTGATCCAGCTTAAAGCGCAGCGAGTGGGGATGATGATACGGTCCAAAGACGGAGTCGATCTTGCGCAGGGGTGCGATGAGCGCTACGTTCAACCCGGTCCAGTCCGAAGCGCCGATCGTCTTCCGGTTCGACGCCCGAGGCATCGCCAGGCGTTTCCGCCAGACCGCGATCCTTGCCGCGCTCGACACGCTGCGCCGGGGAGAGACGCTGCGCCTGGTCGGCGACCACGATCCGCTCCCGCTGCTCGAGCAGATCGTGCCGCGCTACGGCAACGCGATGCTGGTGCGCTATCTCGAACGCGCGCCGGAGAGCGTGGTCATCGACTTCGAGCGCGCCTGATCGCGACCTCTGCCGGCGGATCGCACGCCGCGAGGACGGCATGGCGGTGACCGCGGTGCGCCGGATGGCGATGCTGTCGATCGCGACGTCAATCGTGACGCTCGCGCTCAAGTTCGGCGCCTACTTCCTCACCGGATCGGTCAGCCTCTGGTCCGACGCGCTGGAGGCGTTCGTCAACCTTGCGGCGGGGCTGGTGGCGCTGGGTGCGCTCACGCTGGCCGAGCAGCCGGCCGACGAGCGCCACGCCTACGGCCACGACAAGGCCGAGTATTTTTCCAGCGGCGTCGAGGGTGCGCTGATCCTGGTCGCCGCGATCGCGATCATCTGGTCGGCGATCGAGCGGGTGCTCGCGCCGCGTCCGCTCGAACAGCTGGGCCTGGGCATGCTGATCGCGCTGCTGGCGGCCGCCGCGAACTTCGCCACCGCCAGGGTGATGCTGAAGGTCGCCCGGCAGCACGACAGCATCACCATCGAGGCCGACGCCAAGCACCTGCTCACCGACGTGTGGACGACGGCGGGCGTGCTGGTCGGCCTCGGTCTGGTCGTGCTCGCGCCGTCGTGGGCGATCCTCGATCCGCTGATGGCGATCCTGGTCGCGCTGCACATCCTGTTCACCGGCTTCGAGCTGTTGCGGCGTTCCGCCGACGGCCTGATGGACGTCGCGCTGCCGGCGAAGGACGTGAAGCGGGTCGAAGCGCTGATCGGCGCGGAACTGCCGTCCGCCGCGAGTTTCCACGCGCTGCGCACGCGCAAGGCCGGCGCGCGGCGGTTTCTGGAGTTTCACCTGGTCGTCCCGGGGACGTTCTCCGTCGCCGAATCGCACGCGCTTTGCGATCGCATCGAGGCGGCGCTGACGGCGAGCCTCGCCAAGGCGCACGTGACGATTCACGTCGAGCCGCGCGAGACGAGCGCCCCGCACGGCTGACGCGCAGCGCGCTCGCGGGGCGGCGCAGTGCCTGCCTCGGTGCCCGCTACCAGCGCAGCAGCTGGTACGACACGGGGTTGTCGGGGCACATTCCCGGCCCGCATTCGAGCAGCGTCGACGCCGCGTTGGCCAGAGCCAGCGCGAGGAACAGGCCGACCGCGACGCGCGACGCCGGCGTGGCGGCGCTGCGGCCGTGGCCCGGCGCGGCGGTTTCCTCGACCAGCAGCAGGACGCCGACCGCGACCGCGGTCAGCACGAACGCCGTCAGGCCCCAGGTGTAGAAGTGCAGGCCCAGAAAGGGCTGGCCGAACGACCCGCTGCCGGGGACGATGTGCAGCAGGATCTGGCGCGCCGACATCGCGGCGCCGGCGATGGCCGACAGCAGCGTGACGCCGTAATGCGCCGGGGAACTGCCGAAGGTCACGTTGAGCGCGAAGCCGACGCCGGCGGCGACGAATGCGGCGCGCTGAAGCAGGCAGAGCGGGCAGGGCAGGTCGTGCAGGACGATCTGGTCGAGGAAGGCGAACAGCAGGATCGTCGACAGCCCCCACAGGCCCAGCAGGTTGAGATTGCGCGTCATCGCCGCACCCGCCGGGTCACCACGACAGGTTGAGCGGGGCGGTCGCGTGCCACCTGAACAGCGCGAGCAGCAGCAGCAGCGACACGCCCCATCCGGCCAGCGCTGCGCCGCGCATTTCGCGCCAGGTGAAGAACAGCGCCAGCGCCAGCGTCGCGAACGGCAAGGCCATCATCGGTTGTCTCCTCCCCGGGTTTCGCCGGTCGATGTCCGGGCGTTGCCGGCGGGCGTCGGTGGCGGCGTAGCCCGGGCTACGCCGGTCGATTTACGGGCTTCGTCGGTCGGTGCTGGTGGCGGCGTAGCCCGGGCTACTTGGTCGGAAGCTTGCCCTGCACGCCTTCGACGTAATAGTCCATCCTGGACAGGTCGGCGTCGGTGATCACCTTGCCGGCAGCGAGGCGCTCCTTGCCGTCGTTGTCCTTGAGCGGGCCGGTGAACGGATGGAATTTTCCGGCACCGATGTCGCCGGAGACCTTGTTGACGAGATCCTGCGTCTCCTTCGGCACCACGGGGTTGAACGGCGCCATCCTGATCATGCCCTCCTTGATGCCGCCCCAGGTATTGCCCGGCTTCCACTTTCCGGCCATCGCGTCCTGCACGGCCTTGGTGTAATACGCGCCCCACTGGTGCGTGACCGCGGTCAGCTGCGCGTGCGGACCGTATTTCGACATGTCCGAGTGGTAGCCGATCGCGTAGACCTTCTTCGCCTCGGCGGCCTGCACCGCCGCGGTCGAGTCGGTGTGGTGCGTGACGACGTCGGCGCCCTGCGAGATCAGCGTGTTCGCGGCCTCGCTTTCGCGCCCCGGGTCGTACCACGAGTTGACCCAGATCACCTTCACCTCGGCTTTGGGGTTGACGCTCTTCATCCCGCGCGCGAACGCGTTGATGCCCATCACGACCTCGGGGATCGGGAACGCGGCGACGTAGCCGGTGGTGTTCGTCTTCGTCATCTTCCCGGCGACGATGCCGGCGAGGTAGCGGCCCTCGTAGAAGCGCGCGTTGTAGGTGGCGACGTTGGCGTCGGTCTTGTAGCCGGTCGCGTGCTCGAAGTGCGTCTTCGGGAACGCCTTGGCGACCTTGAGCGTCGGGTTCATGTAGCCGAACGACGTCGTGAAGATCAACTGGTTGCCGCTCTGCGCGAGTTCGCGGATCACGCGTTCGGCGTCGGCGCCTTCGGGCACGCTTTCCACGTACTTGCTGACGATCTTGCCGCCGAGCGCCTTTTCCATCTCCTTGCGGCCGGAATCGTGCTGGAAGGTCCAGCCGGCGTCGCCGATGGGGCTGACGTAGACGTAGCCGACCTTGAACGGCGTCGCGCTCGCTGCGGCGGGGCTTGGCTGCGCTGCGGCGGGCAGCGCGGCGGCGAGCGCGGCGATGGTCAGGGCGGCGGTGGCGAAGAGCGCGGTCCTGCGTTGCGGATCGGGCATCGTGATCTCCTGGGGGTTCGGGTTGTGCAGGCGGCGTCAACGGCGAATCTTACCCGGCGTCGCCGCCCAACGGGGCGGGCGACCGCTGCATTTCGCGCCGGCGCGCCACCTGCGGGATCGGTCGGGCCGGATCGTTGCCGCCGGGGCCGGTCACAGGCCGGGATGGAACGGCCTGCCCAGCGAAGCCGGCGCGTTGAGGCGGATGGCGGTCGCATCGCGCGAGATGATCGCCAGCACGACGATGGTCGCGAGGTAGGGGAGCATCGCCAGCAGTTGCGACGGCACGGTCACCCCCAGCGCCTGCGCCTGGAAAGTCGCCAGCGTGACGCCGCCGAAGAGGTACGCGCCCGCCAGCACGCGCCACGGCCGCCACGTCGCGAACACGACCAGCGCCAGCGCGATCCAGCCGCGGCCCGCCGTCATGCCTTCGGTCCACAGCGGCGTGTAAGCGACCGCGAGGTAAGCGCCGCCGATACCGGCGCAGGCGCCGCCGAACATCACCGCAAGGTAACGGATGCGCACGACGGGAAAGCCGATCGCGTGCGCCGACTGCGGGTTTTCACCCACCGCGCGGAGGATGAGGCCGGGCCTCGTCCGGTACAGGAACCAGCGGATCGCGGCGAACAGCGCGAGCGACAGGTAGACCAGCGGATTGTGGCCGAACAGCAGCTTGCCGACCAGCGGCAGGTCCGACAGTCCGGGAACGCCGAGCGGCGCGATGCCTTCGATGACGATGCTGACGTAGCCGAGGCCGACGAACGCCGAGAGCCCGATGCCGAACAGCGACAGCGCGAGGCCCGTCGCGACCTGATTCGCCATCAGCGACAGCGTCAGCACGGCGAACACCAGCGACAGCGCGGCGCCCGCGAGCATGCCCGCGCCGACGCCGAGCCAGGGACTGCCCGTCGTCGCGGCGACCATGAACGAGGTCACCGCGCCGACGAGCATCATGCCCTCGACGCCGAGGTTGAGCACGCCCGATTTCTCGGTCACCAGTTCGCCCAGCGCGGCGAACACCAGCGGCGTCCCGGCGGCGAGCGTCAGCACGAGAAGTTCGGCGACCTGGTCCATGGGTTGTCGGTTGCGGTGGCGGCGGGCTTCGCAGCGTTAACGCCGGGCGGCGCGACGGCGGCCGCCGAAGCGCGGCCGGTAGTCGATGAACACGTCCGACGCCAGCAGGAAGAACAGCAGCGCGCCCTGGAACAGCCCGGTGACCGCGGACGGCAGCGCCAGCCCCATCTGCGCCGACTCGCCGCCGAGGTAGAGCAGCGACATCAGCAGGCTCGCGAACAGGATGCCGACCGGGTGCAGCCGGCCGACGAAGGCGACGATGATCGCGGCGAATCCGTACCCCGGCGACGCCGTCGGCTGCAGCTGGCCTAGCGGTCCGGCGATCTCGTTGACGCCGGCGATCCCGGCGCAGGCGCCGCCGGCCAGCATCCCGATCCAGACGGTGCGCGGCGCCGAGATGCCGACGTAGTTCGCCGCCGCGGGCGCCAGCCCCGCGACCCGCATCTGGTAGCCGGCGAGGCTGCGGCTGACGAACACCCAGCCGACGGCGACGGCGGCGAGCGGCAGCAGAATGCCCGCGTTGAGCCGCGTCTCCGGCAGCAGGTTCGGCAGCAGCGCGGCGTCGCCGAACATCGTCGACTGCGGAAAGTTGAAGCCCTCGGGGTCGCGCCAGGGTCCGTGCACGAGAAACGACAGCGTGTAGGTCGCCACGTAGACCAGCATCAGCGACACCAGGATCTCGTTGGCGTTGAAGCGCGTGCGCAGCAGCGCGGGTATCGCCGCCCAGGCCATGCCGCCCGCCGCACCGGCGACGATCATCAAGGGCAGCACCAGCGCCGACGTCGACTCGTGAAACGCGAGCGCGATGCCGCCGGCGAAGATCGCGCCCATCGTCAGCTGCCCTTCGGCGCCGATGTTCCAGACGTTGGCGCGGTAACCGACGCTGAGCCCGACCGCGCACAGCATCAGCGGTCCCGCCTTCAGCAGCAGCTCGCCGACGCCGTAGAGCGTCGACACCGGCTTGATGAAGAACACGTGGAACGCCTGCCACGGATCCTTGCCCAGCGCCGAAAACAGCACGAACCCGACGACGAGCGTCGCCGCCGCCGCGATCAGCGGCGACAGCCAGCCCGCGAGGCGCGACGGCTCGGGGCGCGGCTCGAGCCTAATCCGCACCGATGGCTCCCGCCGGCGAGAACTGCCGCCCGCCGTGCGTTCCCGGCGCGATGAACGAGCCGCTCATCAGCATGCCGATCTCGGCGGCGTTGGTTTCGCTCGCCGGGCGCAGCGCCGACAGGCGGCCCTGTGCGATGACGGCGATGCGGTCGCAGATCTCGAACAGTTCGTCCAGTTCCTCGGAGACGACGAGGACGGCGGCGCCCGCGTCGCGCAGGTCGATCAGCGCCTGCCGGATCTGGGCGGCGGCGCCGACGTCGACGCCCCAGGTCGGCTGCGCGGCGATCAGCACTTTCGGCCGCTGGCGGATCTCGCGGCCGACGATGAACTTCTGCAGGTTGCCTCCCGACAGGCTGCGCGCGATCGCGTCGGGGCCGCCGGCCTTGACCCTGTACTCCTTGATGGTCGCCGCCGCCGCCGCGCGGACGGCGTCGTTGCGGATGAACCCGTGCGCCACCAGACCCTGCCGATGCGCCGTCAGCAGCGTATTCTCGGCCAGCGACATCTCGGGGACCGCGCCGCGCCCCAGCCGGTCCTCGGGGATGAAGCCGAGCCCCAACGCGCGGCGCGCGCCGGCGTCCTGCCGTCCCGCTGGGACGCCGCCGATGACGACGCCGCCGGGGTCGGCCAGGCGGCACTCCCCGGAGAGCACCGCCAGGAGCTCCGCCTGACCGTTGCCGGAGACGCCCGCAATGCCGACGATCTCGCCGGCGTGAACGCCGAGGCAGACGTCGTGCAGGCCGGTGCCGAAGGGGTCGGCGGCGGGCAGCGTCAGGTTGGCCACGACCAGCATCGCGGCCCCCCCCGGGCGCGCCGCGCGGTGGCGCGGATGCGGGAGGTCGCCGCCGATCATCATCCGCGCCAGCGCCGTCGAGGACTCGTGGCGCGGATCGCATTCGCCGGTGACCTTGCCGCCGCGCAGCACCGTCGCGCGGTGGCACAGCGCCCGGATCTCGTCGAGCTTGTGGCTGATGTACAGGATGCTGCAGCCTTCGGCGGCGAGCCGGCGCAGCGTTTCGAACAGCTTCTCGACCGCCTGCGGCGTGAGCACCGACGTCGGCTCGTCCATGATCAGCAGGCGCGGATCCTGCAGCAGGCAGCGCACGATCTCCACGCGCTGCCGCTCGCCGACCGACATCGAATGCACGCGCCGGTCGGGGTCGAGCGGGAGCCCGTAGCGCTCGGACACGTCGCGGATGCGCGCCGGCAGGCCCGGTCCGGCGCGATCGTGATCGAGCGCCAGCACGATGTTCTCGGCGACCGTCAGCGTCTCGAACAGCGAGAAATGCTGGAACACCATGCCGACGCCGAGCCTTCGCGCGCGCGCCGGAGTGAACGCGGCCACGCGCTTGCCGTCCCAGGCGATGCTGCCGGCGTCGGGCTTGACGACGCCGTAGATGATCTTCATCAGCGTCGACTTGCCGGCGCCGTTCTCGCCCAGCACCGCGTGGATCTCTCCGGGCCGGACGTCGAGGTCGATGCCGTCGTTGGCGACGACGGTCGGGTAGCGCTTGGTGATGCCGGCCAGGTGCAGGCGCGGCGCGTCGGTCATGGGTTCACCCGCACGGATGGTCCTGCCTCGCCCGAAAAAAATCGGGGACCCGATGCGGGTCCCCGAGGGCACGGCTGCGAGGCGCGGCGCTTACTTCCCGCCGGCCACCTTGGCGACTTCGGCGAGCAGCTTCTCGGCGCCCTTGGCCGAGACGTTCATCCGGACCAGGATGTCCGGCGGCAGCACTTTCTTGCCGTAGAAGGCGTCGTTCCAGTCGTCGGACGTCTTGACCACGGTGCCGTCCAGATTCAGGCCGCCGTACACGCCCTTCGAACGGCTGAAGGCGATGAGGTCGGCGACGACGTCGGACTTGGCGCCCGCACCGACCGGACCCGCGGCGACGCTGGCGTCGGCGCCCATCTTGAACGAGGACGCCAACAGCGAATTCATGCCTTTCTCGGTCATCACCAGCGTGATGGTTTCCGACACCGCGACGCCGGCCTGGAAGCCGACGCTGCCGGTCGCCATCGAGTAGAACGCCGGACCGACCCACTTGCCGGACTTGGCGTCCTTCGCCAGCAGCACGGCGCGACCGCCCGAACCGCCGAGGATGAAGCCGGCCTTGACCACTTCCGGCGCGATCAGCACGCCCTTGGCGCGGCCGACGTTCTGCTGGAACCAGGTCATGTCGGGGTCGCGCACGAAATTCGAGAACGTCGTCTCGGCGGCGCCGACCAGCTTCTGCTGCTCGGATTGGGCGTACGCGACCGGGGCGACCGCAGCGGCGGCGACGGCGGTCACCACCGCGACCAGCGTGGAACGAAACAGGGTATGGCTCATGGGAATTCTCCTTTTTTTGCAATGCCATTCGGCAATGTTCATTATACTACACCGCCGGTGCGCGCCGATGCGGTCGCGCCCCGTCACTCCGGCATCGAGTTCAGCACGAACATCGCCGCCAGCAGCGCCGTCGGGCGGCCCAGCGCGCCGAACCACTTCCCGAAGATCGCGTCGATCTCGCCTCCGGCGTAGACCCGGGACAGCGCCTTGTTGACCTCGAGGCGGTACGCCGAATCGCCGCGCGGCAGCGCGAACGCGAGCGGCTCGTACGACAGGTCGTCGTTGAGCAGCGCGAGCTTGCCCGGCTCCCTGGCCTGCGCGCCGAGGCCCACCAGCTTGATCTTGTCGCTGGCGAACGCGTCGAGCGAGCCGGATTCGAGCATCGCCACGCCTTCGTTGCCGTCCTTGAGCTTGATCACCGTGGCGTTGACCATCCTTTCCTTGAGCATCTGGACGAGCCGCGCCTCGGTGGTCGTGCCGGCGATGACGCCGATGCGCTTCGCGCCGAGGTCCGCCACCCGCTGCACCGGCCCGCCGCCGACCACGAGGAAGCCGCCGGACTCGACGAAGACCAGCGCGGAGAAATCGACGGTCTGCGCCCGCGTCTGGGTCGCGGTCGTGTTGCCGCAGTCGAGGTCGGCCTTGGCCGAAGCGACCATCTGGATGCGCTCGGCCGCGGTGCCGACGAGCCAGTTGACCTTCAGGTCGGCAACGCCGGCCGCCTGGCCGATCTGGCCGATGACCTTTCTGCACAGGTCGATCGAATACCCGGCCGGCGCGCTGTCCTTGTCGACGAACGAGAAAGGCAGCGAGTCGCCCGAGAAGGCGACGTTGATCCGCTTCGCGGCCTTGATCCGGGCCAGCGTGTCGGGCGCGCCCTGGGCGGCGGCGGGGATGGCGGTGGCAAGCGCGGCGAGCGCCAGGCCGACCAGGAATCGGGGGAGCAAGCGGTTCATCGGGGGCCTCGGGTGTGGGTGGAAAGGCGCCGCGGCAGGCGGAAGGGCGAGCGGAGGGCGGGCGACATTCTACCCTGCCGCGTCGGGCGCCGGGCGCGGCCGGCGGCGAAGC
>CAIWHR010000209.1 GCA_903912485.1 uncultured beta proteobacterium
CGGCGCGCAGCGCCCGGGAGCGCGCCGGTGCGCGTGGGGAAGCTCCGCCCGCGGCGGGCAAACGCGCTAGAATGCTCGTTTGTGCGCGACGGACCGGCCCCACCCGGGGCATTCCGCGCGCCCCCGGCCAAGATGACCATGCGCACGCTGCTCACCAATGCAACGCTGTTCGACAGCCCGACCGGCACGCTGCGCGCCGGGACGGCGGTGCTGCTCGACGGCGACCGCATCGCCGAGGTCGGCGGCGCCCCCGAGGCGCGCGGCGCGCGGGTCATCGATCTGGCCGGCCGCACGCTGCTGCCCGGGCTCATCGACGCGCACATCCACGTCACCGCGACGATCGCGAACTTCTTCCAGCTCACGCTGCTGCCGCAGTCGCTGATCACCGCGCAGGCCAAGGACATCCTGTGGAGCGTGCTGATGCGCGGCTTCACGACGCTGCGCGACGCCGCCGGCGCCGACGCGGGCCTGGTGCAGGCGATCGAGCGCGGCCACTTCGCCGGACCGCGCCTCTACATCGCCGGCCGGGCGATCACGCAGACCGGCGGCCACGGCGACACGCGTCCCGCGTTCTTCCAGGGTCAATCCGGCTGCGTCTGCTGCGGCGCGGTCGGCCTGCTCGGCCACGTCGCCGACGGCGTCTCCGAGGTTCGCCGCGCGGTGCGCGAGGAACTGCGCAACGGGGCGAACCACATCAAGGTGATGGCGGGCGGCGGCATCGCCTCGCCGAACGACCCGCTCGACGGCCTCCAGTATTCGATCGAGGAGATGCGGGCGATCGTCGAGGAGGCGACCAACGCCGGCACCTACGTGATGGCGCACGCGTACACGCCGGCGCAGGTGATCCGCGCGGTCAGGAACGGCATCCGCTCGATCGAGCACGGCAACCTCGTCGACGCCGAGGCCGCGCGCGCGATGGCCGAATGCGGCGCCTACCTCGTGCCCACGCTCGCCACCTACGACGCGCTCTACCGCAACGGCGCGAAGCTGGGCTGGAGCGAGGCGATGATGGCCAAGCTGGAACTGGTGCGCACGCAGGGCGTCGACGCCATCCGCCACGCCCGCGCCGCCGGCGTCAAGATCGGCTTCGGCACCGACCTCCTCGGCGACATGCACGCCGACCAGAGCCTCGAGTTCACGCTGCGCGCGCCGGCGATGCCGGCGGCGGAGATCCTGCGCAGCGCCACCTTCGTCAACGCCGAGATGATGGGGCAGGGCGGCCGGCTGGGCGTCGTGGCGCGGGGGGCGCTGGCCGACCTCGTCGCCGTCGACGGCAACCCGCTCGACGACCTCGCGCTGCTGCAGGACCAGGGACGACACCTGCCGCTGATCATCAAGGGCGGGCGGACGTACAAGAACACGCTGTCCGCGTGACGCGGGCGCCTTCCACGCAACCACAGGCCGCCTTCGGCCGCAGATCTCATTCAGGGGAAACAGCATGCCATCGAACCGCACCCGTCGTGAATTCCTGGCCACCGGCGCCGGCCTCGCCGCCGCATCGATGCTGCCCACGCTCGTCTTCGCGCAGGCGGGGGCGACTTTTCGCATCGGCTCGCTGTGTCCGATCAGCGGCGGCGGCAGCTCGTACGGCAGCGGCATGCAGAAGGCGATCGAGATCGCGATCGCCGACGTCAACGCGGCCGGCGGCGCCGGCGGCCGCAAGCTCGAGCTCTTTTCCGAGGACAGCCAGACCAAGCCCGACGCCGCCGTGCTCGCGGCCAAGAAGCTGATCGAGGTCAACAAGGTGCAGGCGGTGATCGGCACCTGGGCGTCGGGCGTCACGCTGGCGGTGATGCCGCTGACCGACGCGGCGAACCTCATCGAGATGAACTGCTCGGGCGCCCCGGCGATCTCGACCGAGGACAAGAAGGACCTCGTCTGGCGCTTCCAGGCGACCAACGACCGCTTCGGCGCCGCGTTCGCGGTGATCGCCGAGAAGCGCGGCTACAAGCGGCCGGCGACGATGGCGTTCAACAACGCCTCGGGCATCGGCAACACCGAGGGCTTCAAGAAGGCGTGGGAGAAGAAGGGCGGCCAGATCGTCGCCAGCGTCGTCTACGAGCCGAGCCGGCCGAGCTACCGCAGCGAGCTGCAGCAGATCCTCGCCGCCAAGCCCGACGTCATCGTCACCGGGTCGTACCTGCCCGACACCACGATCATCCTGCGCGAGTGGTACCAGTCGGGGCAGGACGTCAAGTGGATCATCCCGGGCTGGGCGGCGAATCCCGATCTCGTCAAGGCGCTCGGCAACGAGGTCTGCGAGGGCATCATCTCGGTCGACAGCGTCAGCAACGAGAACGCGCCTTCGTACAAGAGCCTCGACGCGCAGTACCTGAAGGCGACCGGCAAGTCGCTGTCGTCGAACGTGTACGCGGCGATGACCTACGACATGGTGATCTGCATCGCGCTGGCGATGGAAGCCGCCGGCGCCAACGCGACCGTCGCGCAGGTCAACGCCAAGATCCGCGACGTCGCCAACCCGCCCGGCGACAAGGTCAGCTCGTTCGCCGAGGGCAAGAAGCTGATCGCCGAGAAGAAGAAGGTCAACTTCGAGGGCGCGTCCAGCCGCCTCGACTTCGACCAGTACGGCGACGTGACGCCCGACTTCGGCGTCTACGTCATCGAAAAGGGGCAGCTCGTCCGCCGCGACGTTGTCTCGATCTAGCGCGCGCAGCGCAGCGGCGTACGCCGCGGGCGTAACGGCAGTTCGATGACGACCGCGGTCGACTTCGTCAACCTCGCGCTCAACGGCCTCGTCGAGGGGCTGCTGATCGCGCTGCCGGCGCTGGCGCTGACGCTGGTCATGGGCATCGCGCGTTTCCCCAACGCGGCGACCGGCGACTACATGACGGTGTCGGCGTACGCGGCGCTGGGAGTGCAGAAGGCGCTGGGCGTCGCCATCGCCGTCGCCGCGATCGGCGCGGCGGCGGCCGGCATCGCCGTCGCGCTGTTCTTCCACCTCTGGGTCTTTCGCGCGCTCGCCAGGCGGCGTCCGGTCGCGAGCCTGGTCGCGTCGATCGGGATCGCCTTTCTCGTCCGCGCGCTCTTGACGCTTTTCGTCGGGCAGGAGCAGCAGACGTTCCAGGTCGCGCTGGTGCGGGCGTGGAACTTCGGCGGCGTCCGCCTGCTGCCGACCGATCTCTACGCCGCGCTGGGCGCGATCGTGGCGATGGCCGCGCTGTTCGCGCTGCTGCACGCGACGCCGATCGGCCGCCAGATGCGCGCGGTCGCCGACAATCCCGACCTCGCGCGCGCCAGCGGCATCCGCGCCGGGCGCGTGATGCTGGTGATGTGGGCGTGCACCGGCGCGCTGTGCGCGGTCGGCGGCGTGCTGATGGGCGTCAAGGCGGTGGTGATGCCCGAGCTCGGCTGGGAGCTCCTGATCCCGGCGTTCGCCGCGATGATCCTGGGCGGCATCGGCAGCGTCCCCGGCGCGGTGGCCGGCGGCGTGCTGCTGGGCATGGTGCAGGAACTGTCGATCCCCTTCGTCGGGCCGTCGTACAAGATCGCCGTCACCTTCGGCGTGATGCTGGCGGTGCTGCTGCTGCGTCCGCGCGGCCTGTTCGGCTCGGCGCCGGCGGCGCGCTGACGCGATGACGCGATGACCGCGTACCTCGTCGCCGTCGGCATCGTCGCGCTGATCTACATGCTGCTGACGCTGGGGCTCAACCTGCAGTACGGCTACACCGGCCTCATCAACTTCGGGCACGTGGCGTTCTTCGCCATCGGCGCCTACGCGTCGGCGCTGCTGACGCTGTCGGGATGGCCGATGGCGCCGGCGTTCGCCGTCGGCACGCTGCTGGCGGGGCTCGCCGCGTGGCCGATCGGGCTGCTGTCGCTGCGGCTGTCCGACGACTATCTCGCCGTGGTCACGCTGGGTTTTTCCGAGGCGGTGCGCATCACCATCCAGGAAGAGCGCTGGCTGACCAAGGGCGTGCAGGGGCTGCCCGGCATTCCGCGGATGTTCCAGTCGCTGGGCATCGGCGAATACGCCGAGATCGCGACGCTGGCGCTGCTCGTCGTCGTCAACGCCGCCGCGGTCGCGCTGGTCGTCCACCTGGTCAGGAGCCCCTACGGGCGGCTGATCCAGGCGATCCGCGACGACGAGGTCGCCGTCGAGGCGCTGGGCAAGCACCCGGCGCGGCTCAAGGTGCAGGTGTTCATGGTCGGCGCGGCGCTCGCCGGGCTCGCCGGCGGCTTCTACGCGCACTTCATCACCTACCTGTCGCCCGACCAGTTCCTGCCGCTGGTGACGTTCTACGTCTGGATCGCGATGATCATCGGCGGCCCGGGGCGCACCGCGGGCGCGGTGGCCGGCGCCACCATCCTGATGGTCTTCCTCGAAGGCTCGCGCTTCACCCGCGAGCTCGTTCCCGGCGTCTCCGAAGTGCAGCTCGCCAGCGTGCGCATCGCGATGATCGGCCTCGCGCTGATCCTGATGACGCTCTACCGCCCGCAGGGCATCTTCGGCGAGCGGAAGGAATGAGCGCGAAGGGCCGCCCCGAGGGCGAATTGCTCCCTCCCGGAGGGAAGGCGCGCAGCGCCAAGGGTGCACCGGTGAGCGCGAAGGGCCGCCCCGAGGGTGCGCCGGCGAGCCCCGGCGCGACCGCCCAGGCAGCGAGGGCGGCGCCGCCGCTGCTCGCCGCGACCGGGCTGGTGAAGGCGTTCGGCGGCTTCCGCGCCGTCGACGACGTGGCGTTCGAAGTGGCCGAGCGGCAGCTGACGGGCATCGTCGGCACCAACGGCGCGGGCAAGAGCACGGCGTTCGCGCTGGTCGCCGGACAGCTCGCGCCCGACGCCGGCAGCGTGACCCTCGGCGGCGACGACATCACGCGGCTGTCCCCCAGCGCGCGGGCGCGCCGCGGGCTCGCGCGCACGTTCCAGGTGCCGCGCGAGTTCACGCACCTCACCGTGCGCGACAACCTGCTCGCCGCCGCGCCGCGCACCAGCGGCGAGACCTTGTCCAGCGTCTTCCTGCAGCCGCGCCGCGTGCGCGCCGAGGAGGCCGCGCAGGCCGCGATCGCCGAGCGCTGGCTCGCGTTCCTGAACCTCGCGGCGGTGGCCGACCTGCACGCGGGCAAGCTGTCGGGCGGGCAGAAGAAGCTGCTGGAGCTGGGCCGCGTGCTGATGCTCGCCCCGCGGCTGATCCTGCTCGACGAGCCCTTCGCCGGCGTCAACCCGGTGCTCATCGGCGAGATCTCGGCGCGGATACGCGAGCTCAACGCCACCGAGGGCATCGCCTTCGTGATCATCGAGCACAACCTGGAGGCGCTGAAGCGGCTGGTCTCGCAGCTCTACGTGATGGACCGCGGCCGCGTCATTGCCGAGGGCGACCCCGCCGCCGTGCTCGCCGACGCCAGGGTGCAGGAAGCGTACATGGGCGGAGTGATCTGATGCTGCTCGAGGTCGAGGCGATCCGCGGCGGCTACGGCGAGACCGACATCCTGCACGGCGTCGATCTCGTCGTCGGCGAGCGCGAGATCGTCGCCATCGCCGGCACCAACGGCGCGGGGAAGTCGACGCTGGCCAAGGCGCTCCTGGGGCTCCTGCCGCGCGTCGCCGGCCGCATCGTTCTCGCCGGCCGCGACATCACGCGCGTTGCCGCCGAGGATCGCGTCGCGCTGGGGCTTGGCTACGTGCCGCAGGTCGCCAACGTCTTCGGCGCGCTGACCGTCCTCGAGAACCTGCAGGTCGTGCCCGGCGTGCGCGACGCGGCAGGCCGCATCGCCGAGATCCTCGACGCGTTTCCCGCGCTGAAGGAGCGGCGCAGGCAGCGCGCGGGGACGCTGTCGGGCGGCGAGCGCCAGCAGCTCGCCTTCGCCCGCGCGCTGGTGACGCGGCCCTCGCTGGTCGTGCTGGACGAGCCCACCGCGGCGCTCGCGCCGACGCTCGTCCGCTTCGTGTTCGACCTGGTCCAGGCGCTGCCGGCGCAGGGGGTGGCGGTGCTGATCGTCGAGCAGCGCGCGCGGCAGGCGCTGGCGATTGCGGACCGCGGCGTGATCCTCGACCAGGGCCGCGCGGTGCTCAGTGGCCCCGCGGCCGATCTGCTCGCCGATCCGCGCATGGCGGAGCTCTACCTCGGCCACGGCTGAGCGCAGCCGCCGGCGCGTGACGACGTTCGTGCAGGCGTGATCGATTCTGCGGAAACTTGACGGAAATCAACGCGCGGGCGGTTCGCCGGCGCTAGATTCAGCGACCGGCGAACCGCCAGCGCGTTCCCGCGAGCCGCAGGGGGCGCCGTCCGACGAGACCTCCGCCCGGATCGACGCCCGCAACCTCCGAGATGACCAGCCCCCAGCGCGTGGAACTCGTCTGCCCGGCCGGCACGCTGCCGGCGCTGAAGGCGGCGATCGACAACGGCGCCGACTGCGTCTACCTCGGCTTTCGCAACGAGACCAACGCGCGCAACTTCGGCGGGCTCAACTTCGACGCCAAAGCCGCCGCCGAAGGTGTCCGCTACGCGCACGCGCGCGGCCGCAAGCTGCTGGTCGCGCTCAACACCTACGCGCAGCCCGGCGCGTTCGCGCGCTGGACCGGCGCGCTCGACCTCGCCGCCGACCTTGGCGTCGACGCGGTGATCCTCGCCGATCCCGGCCTGATGCGCTATGCGGTCGAGCGGCATCCGCAGCTGCGGCTGCACCTGTCGGTGCAAGGGTCGGCGACCACCTACGAGGCGATCAACTTCTACGTCCGCCATTTCGGCATCCGCCGCGCGGTGCTGCCGCGCGTGCTGTCGCTCGCGCAGGTCGAGTACGTCGTCGGGCAGGCGCAGGCCGAGATCGAGGTGTTCGGCTTCGGCAGCCTGTGCGTGATGGTCGAAGGCCGCTGCGCGCTGTCGTCGTACGCGACCGGCGAGGGTCCGAACACCGTCGGCGTGTGCTCGCCGGCGAAGGCGGTGCGCTGGCAGGAGTCCGCCGAAGGGCTCGAAGTGCGGCTGAACGGCGTGCTGATCGACCGGCTGGCCAAGGGCGAGAAGGCGGGCTACCCGACGCTGTGCAAGGGCCACTACACGGTGCGCGACGACACCTACTACGCGATCGAGGAGCCGACCTCGCTCAACACGCTCGAGATGCTGCCGGAGCTGGTCCGGATCGGCGTCGCCGCGGTCAAGATCGAAGGCCGCCAGCGCAGCCCCGCCTACGTCGCCGCGGTGACGCGCGTCTGGCGCGCCGCGATCGACGCCTGCGCGGCGGCGCCGTCGCGCTTCGCCGTGCGCGGCGCGTGGATGGACGAGCTCGCCAGCCTGTCGGAAGGGCGCCAGACGACGCTCGGCGCGTACCACCGGCCGTGGCGCTGACGACTGCCATGCAATTGACGCTGGGACCGCTGCTCTACCACTGGCCGAAGGCGCGGCTCGACGCGTTCCACGACGCCATCGCCGCCGCGCCGGTCGACCGCGTCTACCTGGGCGAGGTCGTCTGCTCGCGCCGGCACGAGTACCGGACGGCGGACTGGCTCGACGCGGCGGCGCGGCTGGCCGACGCCGGCAAGGAAGTCGTCCTCTCGTCGCAGGTGCTGATGGAATCGGAGTCGGACCTGCGCACGCTGCGCCGGCTCGCCGCCGACGGGCGCTTTCTGCTCGAGGCCAACGACATGGGCGCGGTGCACGCGGTCGCCGGCCACGCGCCGTTCGTCGCCGGAGCGCACCTCAACATCTACAGCGCCGAGACGCTGGCGTTCTTCGCGTCGCTGGGCGCCACCCGCTGGGTGCCGCCGTTCGAGATGTCGCGCGCGGCGCTGGCGCTGATCCTCGCCGACCGGCCGGCGGGCGTGGCCACCGAGGTGTTCGCGTACGGGCGGCTGCCGCTCGCGTTCTCGGCGCGCTGCTTCACCGCCCGCCACTACGATCTGCCGAAGGACGACTGCCGCTTCGTCTGCCTCGACCACCCCGAGGGGCTCGTCGTCGCGACGCGCGAGCGCGAGCCTTTCCTGGTGCTCAACGGCATAGAGACGCAGTCGCACCGCGTGCTGAACCTCGCCGACGCGCTGCCCGAGATGCGCGCGCTCGGCGTCGACGCGGTGCGCCTGTCGCCGCAGCCGGAGCGCATGATGGACGTCATCGCCGCGTTCCGCGCGGCCTGCGACGGCGCGGCGGCGGACGAGGTCGCGTCGATGCTGGCGCCGGCGCTGCCCGCGGCGGCGTGCAACGGCTACTGGCACGGCCGGCCCGGCCTCGAACTCGTCGCCCGCGGCGCGGCGTCCTGACCGATGGCGCACGAGCCCCCGCCGACGACTCGCCCGATGACGCCCGACTCGGTGGTCACGACTCGCCTGCCGCCGCGCAGCGCGACCGCGACCGCGACCGGATTCGTGCTGCCGTCGCTGGTGCGCGCGGTGGCGACGCGGCTGCCCGCTTTTCCGCCGGCGGTCGCCTGCGCGCTGGCGCTGTCGCTGGTGGCGCCGCGGGTGCTGGGGCGCGAGGCGCTCGACACGCTCGACGGCAAGACGTTCCGGATCGTCGTGCGCGACGCCGGCGTCGGCGTCGCCTTCCGCCTGCGCGCGCAGCGCTTCCTGCCGCTGGGGGCGGACCGCAACGTCGACGTCACGTTCACCGCGACCGCCGCCGACCTCCTGCTGCTGGCGACGCGGCGGGCCGACCCCGACACGCTGTTCTTCGACCGCCGGCTGGTGATCGAGGGCGACACCGAGACCGGGCTGCGGCTGAAGAACATCCTCGACGCCATCGAGCTTCCCCGCTGGCTCACCGGGGCCTGACGCGAGGGCCGGCGACATGCCGGTCGGGCCGCGC
>CAIWHR010000210.1 GCA_903912485.1 uncultured beta proteobacterium
GGTGTTCGGTGATGGTTCGGTCATTCGCAAGGTCCCGTGGCGAGCGTCCGGCTTTCCGCGGAATCCGGGAAACGGTTGCGCAACTGCGCGCTGTACGACGACTCGGCCTGCCGGTCGCCCAGCTTCTGCTCGACGCACAGGCCGAGGTAGAGCGCCTCCGGACGCAGACTGGTCTGCCGGATGCCCTTCATCCAACGCCGCGCGTCGTCGTAACGTCCCGCCTTGTACGCGAGCAGCGCGAGCCCGTACGCGGCGGCTTCGCTGTTGGGCGACACCGCGAGCGCGCGCTGGAAATAGCCCTCGGCCGCCCTGGCGTCGCCGATCATCGCGCTGCACCGGCCGGCGTTGATCAGCGGGATGTCCGGCGTCTTGTAGAGAGGGTTGGCGACCGCCTGCTCGAATTCGGGGATCGATTCCTTCACCCGCTCGTGCGTGCAGAGGTACCAGCCCCAGTTCTGACGGGCTTCCGAGTCCTGCGGCGCCAGCGTGAGCGCGTGCCGGAAATTCTGCTCGGCCTTGGCGTTCTCGCCGAGGACCGTGTAGACGAGGCCGTAGATGTTGTACGCCTTTGCGTTGTTCGGATCGAGCCTGGCCGCCTCGTTGAGTTCCTTCAGCGCGATGTCCATCTGCCCGCGCTCGTAGTAGCCGGCAGCGAGCTCGGTGTGGAGCTCCGCGCGCCGCTGCGGCGTCGCTTCCTGCAGCGGCGCGGGCGGCGGCTGCGGTTCGGGCTGCGCGGGCGGCGCAGGTTCCTTCGACGCGCAGGCTGCGAGCAGCAGTGCGCAGGCGAGGGCGAGGCCGTGGCGGAAATGCGTTCTGGTCATGGTCATCGGTAAGCGGTGCGGCGCCGTCAGCACGGGCCCGGTGCCGGCGAGGACACGATCGGTGGAATCCGCAGCGGCGCGCGGCGGCTGCGGTCCTGGACCTGCCCCGCGAGCTGGCCGCAGGCGGCGTCGATGTCGTCGCCGCGCGTCCTGCGGATCGTCGTCACGAAGCCGGCGTCCATCAGCATCGTCTGGAACGCGAGAATGCGCGCGCGCGGGCTGCTGGCGAACCCCGAGCCGGGAAACGGGTTGAACGGTATCAGGTTGAACTTGCAGGGAACGTCGCGGGCGAGCGCGATCAGTTGGCGCGCGTGCCCGTACTGGTCGTTGATGCCGTCGAGCATCACGTATTCGAAGGTGACGAAGTCGCGCGGCGCGCGCTCGAGGTAGCGCCTGCACGCGGCGAGCAGTTCGGCCAGCGGGTACTTGCGGTTGATCGGAACCAGCCGGTCGCGCAGCGCGTCGTTGGGCGCGTGCAGGCTGATCGCGAGCGCGACGGGGCAGGCGTCGCGCAGGCGGTCGAGCGCCGGCACGAGGCCGGAGGTCGACAGCGTCACCCGCCGCCGCGACAGCCCGTAGGCGTTGTCGTCGAGGAACAGCGACAGCGCGGCGACGACGTTGTCGAAATTGGCGAGCGGCTCGCCCATGCCCATCATCACCACGTTGGTGATCGGCGCGCGGCCCTGCTCGACCCACGGCGCCGCCGCCGACGCGCCGTCGGCGAGCAGCGTGCGGTTGGCGTGCCAGAGCTGGCCGACGATTTCGGCCACCGTCAGGTTGCGGCTGAAGCCCTGCTTGCCGGTCGAACAGAACGCGCAGTCGAGCGCGCAGCCGGCCTGCGACGAGACGCACAGCGTGCCGCGGTCGTCTTCGGGGATGTAGACGGCCTCGACGGCGTTGCCGCCGCCGACGTCGAGCAGCCACTTGCGCGTGCCGTCGGCAGCCGTGGTGTCGGTGATCACGCGCGGGCCGCGAACGTCCGCCACCGCCGCCAGCCGCTGGCGCAGCGGCCGGGCGAGGTCGGTCATCGCGTCGACGTCGCCGGTCAGCCGCTGATGCAGCCAGTGCGAGACCTGCCGGGCGCGAAACGGCTTCTCGCCCAGTCGGGCGAAGAGCGCGGCCAGGCCGGCGGTGTCGAGGTCGAGGAGGTTGATCATGGACACGGGCCGACGCGCGACGCGCGCCGGCCGGCGGTTCAGCGGTTGTAGACGGCCAGCGCGGGAAAGAAGTAGCCGATCTCGACTTTCGCCGTGTCCGGGCCGTCGGAGCCGTGGACGGCATTGGCGTCGATCGATGCGGCGAAGTCGGCGCGTATGCTGCCCGCGGCGGCCTTCTTCGGGTCGGTCGCGCCCATCAGGTCGCGGTTCTTCGCGATCGCCTCGTCGCCCTCCAGCACCTGGATCATCACCGGTCCGGAGATCATGAACTCGACCAGATCCTTGAAGAAAGGGCGCTCGCGGTGCACCGCGTAGAAGCCTTCCGCTTCCTGGCGCGACAGCCAGCGCATCTGCGAGGCGACGATCCGCAGACCGTTGGTCTCGAAACGCGAATAGATCTTGCCGATGACGTTCTTGGCGACGGCATCGGGCTTGATGATGGAAAGCGTGCGTTCAACGGCCATTCTGGGCTCCGACGAAATAAATCCGAGTAAATTCAAAATTATAACATGGGCGCCCCCTCCCGGAAGCCGGCGCCGGGCCGAACGAACGGGCGCCGCGGCCAGCGAGGCCGGGGCGCCCGGACGCGGGAACGCGACGACGCGGCGCTACATCATGCCGAGCGTCTTCGGCAGCCAGGTGGTGAGCGGCGGCCAGTAGGTGACGACGACCAGGAACACCAGCATCGTGAGCAGCCACGGCCAGACGGCGATGGTGAGTTCGGTGATCCCCATCCTGGTGATGCCCGACGCCACGTACAGGTTGAGCCCGACAGGCGGGTGGCACATGCCGACCTCCATGTTGACGGTCATCATGATGCCGAAGTGGATGGGGTCGATGCCCAGCTTCATCGCCACCGGGAACAGGATCGGCGCCATGATCAGCACGATCGACGACGGCTCCATCACGTTGCCGGCGAGCAGCAGCACGACGTTGACGAACAACAGGAAAGCGACGACGCCCAGCCCCTTGGTCAGCATCCAGTTGGCCAGTTCCTGCGGGATGTTCTCCGACGTCATCAGGTAGCTGAACATCACCGCGTTGGTGATGATGTACAGCAGCATCGCGCTCATGTTGGCCGAGTCGAGCAGCACCTTCGGCACCTGCCTGATCGTCATGTCCTTGTACACGAACACGGCGACGAGGAACGCGTAGACGGCGCTCATCGCCGCGGCCTCGGTCGGCGTGAAGATGCCGGTGTAGATGCCGCCGATGACGACGATGATCAGCGCCAGGCCCCAGATCGACTCGCGGAAGGACGACAGGCGTTCGCCCCAGCTCGCGCGCGGCTGCCGCGGGTAGTCGAACTTGCGCGCGCGCCACCACGTGGTGAGACCCAGCAGCGTGGCCAGCGCGATGCCCGGGATGACCCCGGCGATGAACAGCGCGCCCACCGACGTGTTGGTGGCCACCGCGTACATCACCATCACGATCGACGGCGGGATCAGGATGCCGAGCGCGCCCGACGTGGTGATCACGCCGGCGCCGAAGCGCGCCGGGAAGCCCTGCTTGATCATCGCCGGCAGCAGGATCGAACCGATCGCGACGACGGTCGCCGGCGAACTGCCCGACACCGCGGCGAACAGCGCACAGGCCATGACGCCGGCGAGTCCGAGGCCGCCGTACCAGTGCCCGACCATCGACGACGCGAACTGGATCATCCGTCGCGCCACCCCGCCGTGGGTGAGGAAGTTGCCGGCGAGGATGAAGAACGGGATCGCCATGATCTCGAACTTCTCGATGCCGGTGAAGAGCTTCAGCGCCACCGACTCGATCGGCACCGTCGTCATCGTGAACAGGTACGTGAGCACGGTGAGGCCGAGCGAGATCGAGATCGGCATCCCTGTCAGCATCAGCCCGAACAGCAGCGCGAAGATGATCCAGGGGTTGGCGATCGGCAGGCCGGCGAGCTTCAGCGCGATCGGAAGGCCGATCAGCAGCGGCGGGATCAGCGCCGGCCAGCGCGGCGCATTGGCCGGGACGGGCTGGATCAGCGAGCTCACTTGGCACCCCCTTCGGTCAGGTCGGACGGATGCAGGTTGTCTTCCATGCCGTACGGATTGATGTCCACGGGCGCCTCGATGCCCTCGACGTGCGCGACGTCGTGGTGCGGCAGCTCGCCGCTGCGCGCGAACGACCACGCGACCTGCAGGAAGCGGAAGCACATCAGGTACGAGCCCAGCGGAATGCAGAGATAGACGATCCACTTCGGCAGTTCGAGATCGGGCGACGTGGAATCGGTGTGGCCGACGTCCCAGGCGAAGCTGGCGCCCAGCGTGCCGACGATGCTGGTGAACACCGCGCCGGCGAACAGCCCGAACAGCACGTAACCCCGGCGCGTGTTGCCGGGCAGCCGGTTGATCATCACGTCGACGCCGACGTGGATGCCGGTGCGCACGCCGTACGCGGCGCCGAACTTCGCCATCCAGACGAACATGTAGATGCAGAGCTCCTGCGACCACGACAGGTCGATCTTCAGCAGGAAGTCCTGCAGGTACGGTATCGGCAGCCCTGCCGCGTAACGGTGGACGACGGCGACGAAGATCAGCAGCGTCGCCGCGGCCATCAGGAATGCAATCAGCCACTCTTCAAGACGATCCAGGATTTTCACGGCCCCTCCTTCCGTGCTGCTTCAAAGCTGCGGCCGCCGCGGCGGGCGCTGCGCGCACCCGCTGCCGGCGGATCCCGGAACGCTACAGCTTGAAATCGGTGGCCTTGTAGACGGCTTCGATCGTCTCCTTGCCGACGCGCGCCTCGTTGTCCTTGTGCACGACGACCAGAGCCTTCTTCATCGCCGCCTTCTGCTCGGGCGTGAGGGTGATGATCTCGGTCTTGCCGGTCTTGCGGATGGCTTCGATGGTGTCGTCGTTGTCCTTCTTGGCGATGTCGTTGGCGAATTTCGTCGCGTCCTTCATCGCGCCTTCGAGCGTCGTGCGCACGTCGGCGGGCAGGCCGTCCCAGAACTTCTTGTTGGCGATGACCGCGTAGCCGAGGTAGCCGTGGTTGGTCAGCGCCAGGAACTTCTGCACCTCCTGCATCTTCTGCGTGTAGAAGTTCGACGGCGGGTTCTCGGTGCCGTCGACGACGCCGGTCTGCAGCGACTGGTAGACCTCGGAGAACGCCATCACCTGCGGGATCGCGCCCAGCGCCTTCATCTGGTCGCCGAGAACCTTCGACGACTGGATCCGCATCTTGAGGCCCTTGTAGTCGGCCGGCATGCGAATGGGCTTGTTCGCGCTCATCACCTTGAAGCCGTTGTCCCAGTACGCCAGCCCGACGATTCCCTTCGAATCGAGCTTCTTGAACAGCGCCGCGCCGACCGGGCCGGCGGTGACCTTGTGCAGTTCGCTGTAGTCGTCGAAGACGTAGGGGAGGTCGAACACCTCGAAGTCGCGCACGCCGAGCGGCCCGAACTTCGCGAGCGACGGCGCCAGCATCTGCACCGACCCGAGCTGCAGCGCCTCCATCTCCTCGCCGTCCTTGAACAGCGAACTGTTCGGATAGACCTCGACCTTGACGCGGCCCTTGGTCCGTTCCTCGGCGAGCTTCTTGAAGTACTCCGCCGCCTTGCCCTTGGGCGTGTCGAGCGCGACCACGTGGCTGAACTTGATGACGATCGGCTGCTGCGCCGCCGCCACGCCGACGGCCAATGCTGCCGCCACCGCGGCCACCACCATTTGCAACTTCATCCCTACCTCCAAGTGTGAGTACCGCCTTGCCGCGGCGCATCCACCGCAGTCACCGGCGTGCGACGCATCCAAGCCTTTCATCGTTGCGCCGAAAATTAGGCGCGCAACGGCTGCCGCTGTCAATGGTCGATTCTCAGCCGCCGCCAGCGCAGGACGATTCCCGGCGCGCCGGCGGCGGCCCGATACGCCGGGTCGACGCCGATCCCGGGCACCGCGGCGAGCGTCTCGCCGCAGAAGACCAGCGGAAGTCCTTCGCGCTGCCACGGCGCGACGCCGGCGTCGTAGAGCAGCCGCGCGAGCGCGCGCGCCGGACGCTGGTCGGCCAGACGCAGGCGCTCGCCGCCTTGGCGCCGGCGGACGGTGACCGTCGCGGCTCGCAGCGCCGCCGCCGCGAGGCCGGCTCCGGGCTCGGGCGCGAACTCGAGCACGCCGTGCGGCAGCGTCAGCACCGGCTCGCCCGACCAGAGCAGCGCGAACGGCGCCACGGCGCACGCGTGGACGACGATGCGTCCGCGAAAGATCCCGAGTTCGATGCCGGCGTGCGCGACGCGTACGCGGGCGTCGGGCGCGGCGCGCACGAACTGCCCGAGCATGTCGGCCAGCCGCGCCGTCGACGGCGGGCGCAGGCCGTGCTTCCGCAGAAACC
>CAIWHR010000211.1 GCA_903912485.1 uncultured beta proteobacterium
CCCGCGAAGCCACGCACCGGTGCCCTGGGTGAGCGTCGAGGCTGGAGGGTGAACCGGGTGAGATCCAATGCTCTGCTTGGCCGAAGGGGGGAAACGGCGAGCCGGTGTTCGACGAGCCCCGGAGCGCAGGGTGCGAAGGGGACGGATAAGGAACTGCTCGCGGACCCGGTAGATTGAAAACGGGTTCCGATTGCATAGCATACCTCATTGGGGGGGGATCGGGTCAGGAGGCAAGGCTGCCTCCCGAGTTTCTCTTGGTGTTACTGCATGAAAGGTTGAGCAGAAGGTGCAGGTGCCTGGGTGGCAGGGGTAGCGGGCGCGGCGATTGCGTCCTCCGCGCTGGGGCGCCGCTTGCGCCCCGCGTACAACGACGGCGCAATCGTGTCGGCATCGTCTTCTTCCCAGCGCACCCAGTGCAGCGCCCGGCGCACCTCGTCATAGGCGTTGTCACAGATCGTGAACGCCCGGTCGCGCAGGTCCGACGATTGCTGCGTCGTGATCGGGCCGTTGTCGCGCTCGCCCACCAGACGAAGGAGGCGGCCGGCGACCTTGGCGGCGCGATCGAGTTCGGGCTCGGTCACGCCGCAGTGGCCTTGGATCGTTGCAAAGTTGATGTGGAGCACGGCGACCAGGATCAGCAGATCCTTCGCGACGTCCTTGTGCGCCGGCGAGTTGGTGTACTTGTCGAGCTGGGTGGCGTCGAGCAAGCCGCGCAGGGTCAGGGCGTCGACGTCCGCACTGAGTCTGCCCCGGGTGTCGATGGCTTCCTCCGCGACGGTGGCCAGCTCCGCCGGGGACGCCGGTTCTGCTGCATAGAGGACGTCGGCGTCGCGCAGGGCAAGCGCATAGTCTTGGAGCTTGTCGAGCTGGGTCGCGTCGAACTGGGGCAGCGCCTGCACAAGCTGAGCGCGCATCGGGGCGATCCGGGCGTACGCGGTGAGCAGCAGGGCGACCGCCGAGGGCACGTTGACGATCAGTCGTCGGACCTTCTCGGCGGGAAGGGCCTTGAGCGCCGGCAGGACGCGGTCATAGGCTGCAAGGAAGCCGGTTTCTTCGGAGACGGGGCGGGTGTTGGCTAGCGTAGGCATGACGAGTTTCCTTTTTTCGAGACGATGGGTTGCTGAATCACTGCATGAAAGGGTTGCTGTTCGGGCTGCCGGGAGGACCGTAGACACGGGTCTTGGCAGGCACGGCGGGCTCGGGAACTGCGGGTGTCGCCACGGCAGGCGCTTGCGCGGCGGCGGGCTGGGCTGTGGGTTCGGTCGTGGTCGCGTCGTCGGCAGTTGCAGCGTCTTCCGGGACGGCGTGATGGCGGCCGGCGTACAGTGAGGGCGCGATCTGTTCGGCGTCGCCTTCGTGCCAGCGCAGGAAGGTAATGGCGCGGCGGGCTTCTTCGTAGCATTCGACCATGAGCGTGAAAGCTCGGGCGCGCATGTCCAGTGCGGCGGCTTTCAGTTCGGGCACGCGTTCGCGGGCTGCGACGAAGGTCAGCAGCGCCTCGGCGATGGCCTTTGCGCGGCGCAGTTCTTCGAGCTTGACGCCGCACTTGGACTCGATCGCGGTCCAGTTCGCCATCATGACCGTCGCCAGGGAAGACAGGTCGGTTGCGATGTTGTTGTAGCCGTTGAATCCGTGGCAATGCTCGAGGGTTGCGCCATCCAAGAGCCCGCGACGCACGAGCGCCGCGCCATCTGTGCGCAGGATGGTGCGCAGCAGGTCTCCCTGGGTGGCCAGGGCGCGGACCGCGTCGGGCGAGCGCCCCACGGTGATATATCGAACGTGGGCCTCCTGTAAGCCGGAAGCGTACGCTGACAGCTTGTCGAGGTACGGGAGGTTCACGGTCGGCAGATCGCGGGAGATTTGAGCGCGAAACTCGATCAGGCGCGGCACCGCGGCCAGCACGTGGGTTACGGCGCTGGTGACGTCGATATTGACGGCGCGCACGAGCGGGGCGCTGATGGCACGGTACTCTCCGAGGAGTTGGTCGTAGGCGACGGCGGATTCGGTTCGGTCTGCGAGAATGGTATCGACGAGGGCGGCGGTTCTGCTGATTTCGACGGAATTCATGATTGACCTCTGGGGTAGAATCGGACGGCGCCCAATGCACCGTGCGTCTGTGACTTTCCTGTCGGCCAGAGCGGGGCGGGTGCTACAGACAATCGACAGGGTGGAGACGATGTGCCGGGCGATCCGGGTCGGGCGCGCGCCGGTGCAGGCTTCCGGCAGCCGTGAAGCATTCGGGGAGACAGATTGAAGAGAGCAGGAAGCCTCCGGACCGTCGCCCGAGACGATCGAAAAGCTTCCGGCAGCGAATTTGGCATCGACCGAGACGCGCAAAAAGCTTCCGGCAGCCAATTTGGCATCGACCGAGACGCGCAAAAAGCTTCCGGCAGCCAATTTGGCATCGACCGAGACGCGCAAA
>CAIWHR010000212.1 GCA_903912485.1 uncultured beta proteobacterium
CCAGCTGATGTTCGACGCCCACGTGCCCACGTAGAACCCGCTCTTGTGGCCGAGATCGAAGCCGCCCTGCACGGCGGGCTTTCCATCGGTCTGCGAAATGCCGCGGAACACGTACTGGCTGTAGAGGCCGACGTTGCCGGTGAACGTCCAGTCCGGTTCCGGCTTCGCAGTTTCTGACTTGGGGGATTCGGCTCCGGCGGGGCCGGCCGCGCCCGGAGCCGGCGTGGGAGCCGGTTGCGCATTAGCTACTCCCGAGAGCAGCACAATTGCTGCCAGGGCGACGATGGCTGAGCTTGGTTGGCAATCGACGTGCATGTCATTCCTCCAGGCGTTGGCTATACGGTGAGTCGCCCAACGAGCCCGGAACAGCCAGCACGATACATGCTCGATCGAGACGGGACCCGCTGTTCGACCAAGATAGGTTGAACAGCGTAAAGACGGTGCAAAAGTTGCTGGGGTGCGACGTAAAGAAAGTGTAAAGGGGCATCGCGTCTTTACACAATCTCTACGAACGACACCGCAAATGTGACACGACGTATATACGGTCCGCGCTAGGCTTGTCTCATGGACACGCAACCGTTCCGGGCGCACCAATGCTGAATACAACTTGCGCATTCACTCAGGTCGCCACTGGTTACTGCGCCGGGGTACAAGCAAACGCGTCGCCGAATTCGATCAGTGCGGTACTGGCGCCGGACGACATCTTGCTCGATCTCGATGTGCCTTCCAAGAACCTCGTCTTGCAGGAAATCTCTCGATTTGTCAGTGCGCGCCACGGATTGAGCGGCGAACAGGTTTACGCGAGCCTCGTCCAGCGGGAAGCGATCGGATCGACCGCGCTCGGCTGCGGGATCGCCATTCCGCACGCGCGTTTGAAAGGGCTATCTCGCTTGATTGCCGCGTTCGTGAGAACGGAGATTGCAGTTCCATTCGACGCGCCGGACGGCAAGCCGGTGAGCGACCTGTTTGTGCTCCTGGTTCCGAACGACGCCACCAATGCGTATCTGCCACTGCTCGCCGAAGTTGCCGAGATGTTCGGCGACGTGTCGTTCCGGGACGGCCTGCGTACATGCGCGCAGGCCGATGATGTGTACGCGTGCATCGCAATGTGGCGGCCGCAGTGAATGAACCAACCTAAGAGGATTGACATGGATGCCATGACGCGATGGCTGTGCCCGCAGGTAATTGCAGTCGACGTCGACGTGCCAACCAAGTGGGAGGCACTGCGAGCGGTCAGTGCCATGATCGAGGAATCTCGCGGGATAATCGCGCAGACGGCTTACCGCGCACTATGCCGACGTGAGCTGGCGGCCTCGACCGGTGTCGGAAACGGCCTTGCCATCCCGCATTCGCGAGTTGCGGGAATATCCGAGCCGGTGACGGCCTACGTTCGGATGAGTGCTCCCTTAGACTTCGCCGCCCTCGATGGCAAGCGAGTGTCCGAGCTCTTTGTCATTTTGGTGCCGGATGATGGTGCCAACGAACGCAACCTGCTCCTTCTGGCTTTGGTAGCAGAGGCGTTTTCGGACCACGGATTCCGCGCCTCCATAGACGCGGCGTTGGAGCCGCAGGGTGTGCGTCGCGCATTCTTGCGATGGATTGACGGGAATCAATTCATCGAGTCGGAACGCCTGCTCGGAACTGGCGCGCTCTAGGCCAAAGCGCGGTGGCCGCCGCGCAGCGCACCCCGTTACGGCGCCCGTGTCGAGAAGACGCTGGCAGTGAACGCGGCCCAGCGCCTTGATGAGCGCGGGGTCGAGACACGGTGGAATTGCCGGAGCGGATGTCGTCAACGCCACCGGCTCGGCGGTTCCATCGGGGCCAAAGACCACCCTACGCAGGCCGCTACTTGAGACGCGGCGGCACC
>CAIWHR010000213.1 GCA_903912485.1 uncultured beta proteobacterium
GGGCTCACCGGTCGCGAAACGGACCGATTGCCGGAAGAACGCAAACGCGGCATATCGATCGAACTCGGCTATGCGTTTCTCCCCGCGCGGGATGGCAGGATGCTGGCGTTCGTCGACGTGCCCGGCCACGAGCGATTCGTGCACACGATGCTCGCGGGCGCGACCGGAATCGACCTTGCGCTGCTGGTGATTGCGGCCGACGATGGCGTCATGCCGCAGACCGAGGAGCATCTCGACATTCTTCGCCTCCTGGGCGTCCGACGGGGTCTCATCGTGCTCACCAAGATCGACGCGGTCGATCAACAACGACGAATTGCAGCGGCCGGCGAAATCCGTTCCTTCTTCGCAGGGGCTGTCGAAGCCGCCTGGCCCGTGTTCGAGGTGTCGGCGCTGACGGGCGAAGGGGTGGATGCGCTTCGAGATTACCTGCAGGAGGAGGCTCTTCGGAGTGACACCACCGCCCCTCGGGGCAGGTTCCGGCTCGCGGTCGACCGGGCATTCACGCTCGCCGGCATTGGCACGGTGATCACCGGGACCGTTCATGCGGGCGTGATCCGGGAAGGAGACGAGGTTGAAGTCGCTCCCGCCGGCCTGCGCGCCCGCGTTCGTTCCATCCACGCGCAGGATCGCGCCGTTCAGGAGAGCCGCGCCGGAGACCGCTGTGCGTTGAACCTCGTCGGTCTCGCCAAGGACGACGTGCCGCGTGGTACTTGGGTGCAGGCCGCCGGTCTGGCCAACGTTACCTCGCGCCTCGATGCGAGCTTGCGCCTGTCGCCGCGTGAAGCTCGTACGTTGCAATCGGGTTCCACCGTGCACCTGCACCACGGGTCCAACGACACCCTCGCCCGGGTCGCCGTGCTCGACCAATCCGGTGTCGGACCGGGGACGGACGCCCTGATCGGACTGACCCTGATGGCGCCGGTTGCTGCCTGCAAGGGGGATCGATTCGTCATCCGGGATTCCTCGGCGTGCCGGACGATCGGAGGCGGAACGGTGCTCGACATCGACCCGCCTACCCGCTATCGCCGTGCACCCGCGCGGCTGGTGATTCTCGCGCATCTGCGGGACGACGCCGACACGGACGCCTTGGCGGCATGGATGGCAGTCGAGCCAATATCGATGCCCCGGCTCGCGGCCGCATGGAATCTCGACGACGATGACATCCCTCGCTTGTGCGCGGCCGTCTCGGCACGAGTAGCCGGCGGCACGGCGTTCGCTCGCCTGCGCTGGAACGGTCTGCGCGATACCGTGCTCGAAGCCGTCGGCGCCTGTCACCAGCGGGAGCCCGAGATGCCGGGGCTGGAACAGAAGCGGCTGCAGCGAATCGTCGCGCCGCGCTTGCCGACCGACGCCTTCGCGGCGCTGGTCGAGGAACTGTTGACGGAGGGGGTACTCGCGCGCCGCGGGGCCTTACTCGCGTTGCCGAGTCACAGGGCCGAGCTGGGCCGGGACGAGAAAATCCAGTGGGAGCGCATCAAGCCGCTGCTCCTGGACAACCGCTTCCAACCGCCGCGCGTGCGGGACATCGGGCGCGACACGGGCCTCGGTGAGGGCGCGGTCCGTGCCCTACTGCGCAAGGTGTCACGGGTCGGGGAGGTCACGCTCGTGGCTCAGGACCACTACTTCCTGACGGATGCGGTCGCCGAGCTTGCCGACATCGCTGTCGATGTGGCTGGAGACGCCGGGATCGCGCGAGCCGCGGCATTTCGCGACCGTATCGGCAGCGGGCGAAAGCTGGCCATCCAGATTCTCGAGTTCTTCGATCGCGTTGGCTTCACGCGACGCATCAACGACGACCACTTGCTGCGCGGGGGGAACCTCTGGCGGCAACCCGCGCAAGGATCAGCCTGACTCACGAACATGGAAGAGTGACGAGACCCGGTGGTCCGGCCGGACTTCAAATCCGGATGGGGTTGCCAGCAACCCCGGGTGGGTTCGACTCCCATACTCTTCCGCCACGACATGGACGACGCCCTTAACGTCACGTTCCCCACCGACAGGCTGTATGCCGCCGAGCAGGACATGTGGGTCCTGCTCGAGGGGGACGGTCGCGTCCGCGTCGGGGCAACGCACTGGGTCGCGGCGCATGGGCAGTTCATGTACTTCTCGCCACGCCCAGTTGGTACGACGGTCGAGCGAGATCGGTCGATGGGGGTGATGGAGACGGCAAAGACGCTGGTGTCGATCCACGCGCCGATCTCCGGGCGCATCGTCGAAGTGAACGAAGCAGTCGTCGGGGACGTTGCCCCGATCGAACGGGACCCCTACGGCGAAGGGTGGATGTTCCGACTCGAGCCGTCGAATCTCGAGGCCGAGCGACCGCTGTTGCTCGATGCTGGCTCCTACGTACGGTGGCTCGAACCCCGGGCTCAGGAAAAGGCGCAGCAGCGACCCATCGAGGGTTTCGACACTGACTTCACCATCGACCCCAATCGCGGATACTGATGGCCGAACCCGCGCCCGTGCTCGTGATCGTGCTCTGGATGGCGGGGCCCGATCGGCCGCGGCAAGTCGCCGCCCCCTTCGTCTACGCACTCGCGGCCCGTGCGCTCGATTCGGAAGTCGAGATCCACTACACGGCCGAATGCGTGCGCTGGTTGGTGCCGGGCGTCGCCGAGCACGCCTACACCGACCGTGCCCAGACCAAGACGGTACTTGACTTCATCCGGGAAACCAAGGCGGCCGGCGTTCGGCATTACGCATGCGCGATGGCGCTCGCAGAACATGCCGGCGATCGCGAGCTGATTCCGGAGGCGGATGGCGTCGCCGGGGCGGTGACGGTGGTCGCGCAGACCTTGTCGGGAAGCGCAACGCTGGTCTTCTGACGGCAGTCATCGCGTTCGTTCGGACAACGTCACGTCGAACCAGCGGTCGGGGCCCCGTCAGGCATGCTGGAAACGCTGTGCCGCCTGGACGATGGCAGCGAGCTTGGCCTCGGCGATGGACATCGAGCAGATCGGGTTGTCGGCAAAGGTCGCAAATCCGCAGTCAGGATGCAGCAGCAGGCGCTCGGCGCCGAACAGCGAGATCGCGCGCTCGATGCGAGCAGCAATCTCGTCGATCGGCTCGATGCTCTGGGTCTTCTGGTTGACGACTCCGACGCCGATGCGAGCGTCGGCCGGCAGCTGTTGCAGCAGGGCCATGTCCCCAGCGCGGGGGGTGCAAGCCTCGAGTAGATACGCTCCGACCTTCATTCCGGCCAGCGCAGGAATCAACGGCGCGTAGCTGCCTGACAGCGCTACGGACTCGTCCGGCGTCCAGTTGCCGCGACAGACGTGCAAGGCGATCCGCTCGCGCGGCAGGCCATCGATCACCGCGTTGACCAACTCCCTGGCGAACGCCAACTCATGCTCGGGTCCTTCGGATTCGGAGAGTGCGCCGCACATGAAGCTTCGTTTGTTCTTCTGCCCGCTGAAGACCACTTCGGACAGCACCGGCTCGTCGAACTGCACGAAGGAGGCACCGGCGTTCAGCAGGTCGATTGCTTCCTCGCGCAAGACCCGCACGATGTCGGCCGCGATCTCCTCGCGCGTGGCGTAGACGTTGTCGGCGATGCAGTCCATCCACATCGTGCGCGTCAGCAGGTAGGGGCCGGGCAATGCGACCTTGATCGGTGCAGCGGTCACCGTACGCAGGAAGTCCAACTCGTGTACAGCGATCGGTCTGGTGCGGCGGATGCGTCCAAAAACACCCGGGTGGCGCACTTCGCTGGCCGGCACGTCCAGCGCGCGCAGCTCGGCTTCGAACTGGGCCGGATCCTCGACCAGCGGCAACAAGTCCGTCAGCGGCACGAGCTGGCAGTTCTCGAGCCGCGTGGCGACGAAGCTCGCGTAGCTGTCGCGGCGCTGTTCGCCGTCGGTGTAGAGCGTCACGCCGGCGCGCTGCTCGGCGCCGACGATCAGGCGAACGGCGTCGTCGGCCGTCTCCTGGAAGGCCCGTTCGTCCAGGCGTCCCTGGACATAGGCATGCATGGCCTCGACCAGCCACCGCGGACGCGGCCAGCTACCGATTCCGGTGATGGCCAGCGGCGGCACCGCGGGCGCGGGCACCGTATCGCGCCGGGGGTGCGGTGCGATGGCCTGCGCCTCGGTCGTGGATTGGCGTGGTGCGGCGGGCACGCTGGCCGTGCGTTCGGCCAAGGCGCCCTTGGACACCAGAAAGCTTCGCTGCCTGTCCTCCTTGGTCCACGAAACCAGCTCGTTCCTCGTCATCCGGCACCAGGCCGGAAGGTCCTCGTCGACCGAGATCTCGGTCGAGCGAATCTCCAGCAGCCCGCCGGGCGGCAGCGGATCGATGTGCTTGCGGATCAGCAGCAAGAGCCCGTTGCCGCAGTCGAGGTCGCCGCCGTCGAACGAAACATCGGGATCGAGCGTGTGTCTGGCACTGGGCTCCATGCTCAGAAGCTGAGGCTCGGGCAGGCTTCGCCCATGAACTCGACCAACTTCGCGCCGCCGACAATCGTCGCGCCGGGCACCAACGTGTTCTCGTCGAGCTTGCGCTTCTTGAAGCAGGGCGAGCAGACGTAGATCTTGCCGCCGGCCTTGACGAAATTCTCCATCAGTTCCTTCAGGGGGGCGAAGCCTTCCTCATGGATGTCGTCGGCGTAGCCCGGTTGCGACAGTCGAACCGCTTCGATGGACAGGAATACGAGGGCGTCCTTGTCGGACGCGACGGCGGCATTGGCAACGACAAAGGCGACCGTAGCCTTGTCGGTATCGTTCTTGGCGTGAGTCAGCGTGACGACGAATTTTCCGGGCATGTGAATCTCCAGTGGCGAGAGGTGGGGGTGTGGCTTGGCAAATCAGTTCGAGGTCCGCGCCCGGATCCAATAGGCGGGTGCGGCCGCGTGCACGAGGTCGTTCCCGGTCATGCGACAGTACGCCGGGATGTCTTCCGGCGCACCCGCATCGGTGGCGACAAGCTTGAGCACCTGCCCCGGCATGGCCCGCAGGCGCATGCGCAGTTCCAGTACGAGTTCGCCGCAGCCGAGGTCACCGGCATCCCAGGTGTCATCTTCCGTGACGTGCATTCCGATGCGATCCTCGAGAGGTTCGTTTGACACAAAGCGGCGGGCGCACGACAACACGGGACCTGGCATTGGCACCGTGGATCGGCGCAGCTACGATGTGAAGCTGAGGCGGTTGCCGCTTGCGCCGTCGCAAGCCCATCAGCCCCGACGGGGCATGGCAACCGATGTGCGAATTCGATTCCCGTGGAATCGACTGGAAGGTTCCGTGGGCTTCGTCCGGCACCTCGCTGGCGAGGCGGTCCTCACGGGACACGACGAAAGGAACACCAATGATGAAAGTCTATACGCGGGGCTTCAGGCGTGTCTAGGGGCGAACTCTTCCCATGGCGAGGGAAACCGAGCGGCCGCCGGTTTTCCAATGGCATCTGTGATTACGGCGGCGAAGCTCGCAACGCTCGCGGTACGCAGCGGGACATACGTCGTGCCCAGCTTCATGCATAGGCGCTTCAGGCGGCCCGCCGAATCGTGGTCGATGCAGTCGACGGGAAACATCACCAATTCTGCCCAACCGACGGCAGACTCGAGGAGCCCCTTGCGATCCTCGATGCCACCGTCGTGATGCTGGAATTCTCCGCCGTGGCGCAGTACCAAGTCACGAATCGCCGGTGTCGAGCTTGGCCGGCCGCCGACGTACAGGATTCGCTGCCCTAGGAGGCACGGGGCGCGAGCTTCCGGAGCATCTGTCTCCGCATCATTGATCGCCCGCAATTGCGATTCCGCAGCGGCGAGTTCGGTGTCCAGTGCCGCGGCATGCAGGCGCAGCCGCTCGAGTTCATCCTGCAGGCGTGTCACCTCCCGCCGTGCTTCAGCCGCATCGCTTTCCGTGCGCTCGCGCCGGGCGGTCTGGTTCGCCAGCTTGCTGAGGAGTGCCGTTGCATCGACCACTGGCACCGGATCGGCCACTTCACGCCGCCGTCGCTCGGCATCGGCCACCACATGTCGATTCAACTCGGCCGAAACCGCATCACGCTCCTCGACGAGCTGCTGCACGCGGATCGTTTGGTGGTCGAGCTTGTCGCGCAGGTCGACATTGTCTCCCTCGAGCGCGACCAAGCGCCGAATATCGGCGCGATTGGATGCACCCACGAGGTGCGACAGCATGTGGACTTCGCCGAATGCCCGTTGGCGCAACTCGGGCGTCAGGGTCCGGTGCGTGAGCAATGCCCAGTAGGCTCCGGGAATTTCGCCTTGACGGAGCGCCTCGTCCCACATCGCACCGAGTGTGCTTGCATCCGACGCGCGGGAAAAGCGTTGGACTGTCGCGTCGTGGTGCTTGTCAAGCGCCTTGTGCAATGCCTTTGCAACCTGCGCATCCTCTCCGGCGAGCCGCACCGCCTCGTGGTGGAGGGTCGGATCGCTCATTCCATCCACTTCGATGAAACGCGCCATCAGCTTGCGCAAGGCGGAAGCGCTGAGACAGGTACCGAGTACCGAGCAGTAGAGGTGCGGCTTCAGTCCGGCAAGCGAAGGTCGTACCACGGAGAAGGAACCACGGCCAGGCTCCGCGCCGCTGCGGCATCCGGCGGTTCCATGCGGTACTGCCGCGACCGGGATAGCCGAAGTGCCCGAGGCAAACCTGAGCTTGAACGGAGGTTCGGGCATGGTCGATGTCGGCGCCTGAGCACCGCGCGGTGCAGTCGAATATTCTTCAACAGTGGAGTGGAGCAGGACCGTATGATGGGCCAGGCAGTCGCAGTATCAAATAGGAAGAACTATTCCTATTGTGGCCGCCCGGTCAGACCGGCAGCAGGGCACCATGGCTTGGCTGGATTGGCCACCACGCGTGCGCTACGTCGTGGCGTCGGGGCTGTCGTTCGTGGTGGCGGCGAAAGCTGGCGTCGCCCCTACGCTGCGCCGTGCTCCCGGCGTTGGCTCAATGCAGAATCTTTGCCTGGACTCGGGACACACCCAATGCATCGCGGGCGGGGACGAATCCAGTGGCCCGCAACGATGCATATCCGGGAATTCCGTCGACCGCATCGGCATACCGGGGCTCCGATGCCGCCACGACCATCGCCTTCACATCCTCGCGATCGGCGTTGGTTTCGGTGACGGCCAGGAAATATCGCTCCGCCATGACCGGGACGAAGTCGAGGCCAAAGCGTGCCGCCGCCGCCTTGACGCCGAACCCCGCGTCGGCTTGTCGACCGGCCACCAGCGCTGCGACCGCGGAATGCGTGATCTCCTCGGTGTCGTAACCCGAGATCGAGCGGCGATCGATGTGGGCTTCCGACAGCAGGGACTCGAATAGCGCGCGAGTTCCTGAGCCACGCTGCCGATTGACGAATCGAACGCCCGGCTTGGCAAGGTCGGATACCGTCATCACCTGCTGGGGATTCCCGCGGGGGACGATGAGTCCCTGGCTACGGCGAGCCAACGGGAACATTCGGATGGCGTGGCCAGCGAGAATCTCCGAATAGCGCGCGGCCATCAGGTCGCCCAGCTTTCCCTCCGGAACGTGGAACCCGGCGACCACGCAGTCGCCGCGCAAGAGTGAAGACAGAGCGTCGAAGCTCCCATGGCTCTGCAACTCGACCGAGGTCCCGGCCTGCTGCAAATATTCGCGCAGCAGCGCCACGGCAAAGTCGTGGCTGGCATGAACGACGAGTGATGGTGCCGACATGCCCAGTGCCTGGTTGATGCCGCGGGCGAAGTCCGTGGCCAAGCCATCGAGTTCGGGCGCCAACCGCGACTCGATCCTACGCCCCGCCCAGAGGACACGCTCACCCACGGGCGTCAGGCTGGTGCCCCTCCCGCGTTGCATCACGACCAGCGGTGAGCCGAAGAACTCGCTCCAGCCATTGATCAGGTTGCGGGCATGACGGTGTGAGATGCCCGCAAAGCGCGCGGCATGGGTAAGTTTGCCGGTCTCGGCCAGGTCGCCAAGGATGGCGATCAACACCAGGTCCATCTCGCGCACCTGGCCGTTCGAAACGATGCGCCAGGTCGGGGCAAGCTCGACCTTGATCATGGACGTTCGCCGAGGCGCGCTTCCGTGGAGACGCCCATCCTTGACGTGCCTTCGATTGAAGTGCGGCGCGAGACGGCTTCGGGACGGCGGTCGGCAGGGATCATAGGCGCAACCATACCAGAGGTTCCCAGGTCGGGACACAACCGTTGGGTGTGGGGACGTTGCCGCCGCTGCCAAGCCGACCTGACGCTGGCGACATCGATGCGCGAAGCGTCATATTCCTGTGTATATTACGTCATCGCCCTTCACGGCCCCTCGCCATGAACCGCTTCACCGGACTGATTTCGGCAGTGCTGTCTTTGCTGCTGGCGGTGCCTCTGACTTCCGCTTCGGCCGCGACGGTCACCGTCTTCGCCGCCGCGAGCCTGAAGGAATCGATGGATGCCCAAGCGCGACAGTTCGAGAGCCGCACCGGTGACAAGGTCGTCGTTTCGTACGCCGCGAGCAACGCGCTGGCCAAGCAGATCGAGGCTGGCGCGCCCGCCGACTTGTTCATCTCCGCGGATCTCGAGTGGATGGACTATCTCGACCAGCGCCGCCTGCTGGCGCCAAGTTCCCGTTTCACCCTGTTGGGCAACTCGCTCGTCTTGATCGCGCCGGCCGCGAGCAAGCTCACGCTGAAGATCGAGCGGGGCTTCGGACTGCAGTCCGCGCTTGGCGGCGAGAGGCTGGCCGTGGCGAATCCGGACAGCGTTCCGGCAGGCAAGTACGCGAAGAGCGCGCTGGTGGCTCTCGGGGTATGGCCCAGCGTCCAGAATCAGCTTGCGCGAACAGAGAACGTTCGCGCCGCGTTGGCGCTTGTGTCGAGGGGCGAGGCGCCGTTGGGCATCGTCTACAGCACCGATGCGCTCGCCGACAGCGGCGTGCGCATCGTCGACACCTTTCCCGCTGCTACGCATCCGCCGATTCTTTATCCAGTTGCGGCGGTGGCCGGCAGCTCATCGCCGGCAGCCAAGCCGCTGCTCGACTTCCTGCGTTCGCCGGAGGCGGCCGCGACCTGGCGCAAGTACGGGTTTCGGCTCCCCCAATAGGGCATGGGCTGGTTGAGCGCCGACGAACTGGGCATCATTTTGCTCAGCTTGCGGGTTGCCGCCGTCAGTGTCCTCGGCAGCCTGCCGTTGGCGGTTCTGGTCGCTTACGTCCTGGCGCGCGGACGATTTCCTGGCAAGACCTTGCTCGACGTAGCAGTGCACCTGCCGTTGGTGCTGCCGCCGGTCGTGATCGGCTTCGCGCTCCTCGTACTGTTCGGCAAGCACGGACCGATTGGGCGATTGCTCAGTGAGCACTTCGGAATCGTCTTCGCCTTTCGCTGGACGGGTGCGGCGCTCGCCGCCGGCATCATGGGTTTCCCGCTGATGGTGCGGGCTATTCGGCTGTCCATTGAGGGCGTCGATCGACGGCTGGAAACGGCGGCGCGGACCCTGGGCGGTGCACGGCTGTGGGTCTTCGCGTCGGTCACGCTTCCGCTCGCGATACCGGGCCTCATAACCGGTGTCCTCCTCTCTTTCGCACGGAGCTTGGGGGAATTCGGCGCGACCATCACTTTCGTTTCCAACATCCCAGGCGAAACCGAGACCCTACCGCTCGCGATCTATTCATTCACGCAGGTCCCGGGAGGCGACGCGCAGGCGCTTCGGCTGAGCCTGGTGGCCGTCGCCCTGTCGGCGGTGGCACTCGCCGCCTCGCAGTGGCTTTCCGGCAGCGCACGGCGCGGCGGGCGCGATGATCGACGTTGACATCGAGCAGCGACTCGGGACTTTCGCGCTGAGAGTCCGCTTCGCGGTCGAGGGCCGGATTGTCGGCGTGTTCGGCCGCTCCGGCGCCGGCAAGAGCACGCTGCTGAACGTCATCGCCGGCGTCGCGGGGACAGTGACCGGTCACGTTCGGGTCAACGGCGACACCTTGCTGAACAGCGCCGACAGCGTCGACGTTCCTGCACCGCACCGGCGAGTTGGATACGTGTTTCAGGACGCGCTGCTCTTTCCGCATCTGAGCGTCGAAGCCAATCTGCTGTACGGACATCGCTTGTGCCCGGCAACGGAACGCTTCATCGACCCGGCGCAAGTAATCGAGCTGCTCGGTCTGGCGAAACTGCTGCAGCGCAAGCCACGTGCCCTCTCGGGCGGGGAGAGGCAGCGAGTGGCATTGGGTCGCGCGCTCCTCGCCCAGCCGCGCTTGCTGCTGCTCGACGAGCCGCTCTCGTCGCTTGACGGGCCGCGCAAGGGTGAGATCCTCAATTACATCGAGCGGCTGCGCGATGTGTTCGCCGTGCCGATGATCTACGTCAGTCACTCGGTAGCGGAGATTGCCCGCCTGTCTGATGCCGTCGTCCTGCTGGCCGATGGGCAATGCCTCGCCACTGGTCCGGTCGATCAGGTTATGGGGCGCATGGACCTCAAGCCCCACACCGGCCGCTACGAAGCTGGTGCGGTGATCGAAGCGACGGTTCTTTCCCATGACACCGCCGACCAGTTGACGACGCTATCGTTTGCCGGGGGCGAGTTGGCCGTGCCGCAACTCGCTGCGGCGCCAGGGGATCGCGTCCGCGCGCGCATCCGGGCGCGCGACGTGTCGCTCGCGACCCAACGTCCGACTGGCATCAGCACCCTAAACATCTTGCCGAGCCGCGTGACCGCCATCCGCGAGGAAACTGGTCCCATCGTGGACATCCAGCTTGCGGTCGGCGACACCGCTTTGATGGCACGAATTACGCAGCGCTCTCGGCGAGAACTAGGCATCCATGTCGATCAGCAGGTCTATGCGCTGGTGAAGGCAGTGTCGTTTGATCACCGCAGTACGGGATATGCGTAATGACCGACGAAGGCGGGAAATGAATCCCGACGTTTACCTGCATCTGCGCCAAGGGTCGCGTAAATCGGCGCTGGCGATTGGTCCCGGCAAGATCGCGCTGCTGGAGGCTATCGAGCGGGCGGGTTCGATCACGGGGGCAGCCAAGCTGCTTGGCATGTCCTATCGCCGTGCGTGGATGCTGGTCGATGAAACCAACCGCTGCCTGATCGCACCTGCCGTCGAAACTGCTACCGGTGGCAACCGCGGAGGTGGCACGACCCTCACCGTCGTCGGTAGGGAGTTGGTGCGGCAGTATCGAACTCTGGAAGAGGAAACAGCGGCGGCCGCGGCACGTCGACTCAAGAAACTGTTGCGCTCACTGCCGGAGCCCCGAGGCAGATTGCCCACCAAGACACCATGACCACATGAGGCACCGCCAGTACGCGGCGGCTCTCGAAGCAACCGCCACAGATCAAACGCCGATGCGATGAGTCTCGATCTTCGCTTGGCGCGAGGCGTCGCTGCGGGTCGGGCGATCCCCTTCCTGGCCGTCGGCTGGGCACAAGTGCCGCTGTTCCCAGACACCGACCATTCGGCCCGTGTCGGCCGCTAAGCAGTACCGAATGATGGCCGGCACGTCGGCAACCGCCCCGAACCGATGCGCCAGCACGCCAATGGCAATTCGACGTACCGATCTGACCAATCAGTGCTCAACACCCACCATGACACTGCTTGCCTTGATGACCGCGATTGCCGGCGCTCCGACCTTCAGCTTGAGTACTTCCGCCGAAGTCGTGCTGATCACGGAAACGATGTCGATTCCCGGCGCGACGTTGATCGTCACTTCGGCACTGACGGGACCGAGCTTTATGTTCGTAACCTTGCCGGGAATGTTGTTGCGGGCGCTGATTTTCATGGGGAGTCCTTCATGTACTGCGAGAAATCCCATTCTACGCCTTCGAATGGCGTCAACATGAGCCGGGCCAAGCTGCCTCAGCCCCGCGCTCGACCTCTCAGTGGCCCGATCCGAGTCGGTCACGGGCAGCGTACGGCAGGCGCCACCAACTCACGTTTGACTCTTCCGCGCGCCGGGCACCGTGGGCCAGCAGCAGGCCAATGTCGTCAGCAATCAAAGAATTCCAAATCCGTCAGCAGGCTGGCGACTTCGTTCATCTTTGCGGCCATTCGGACACTCAATTCAGCGAGGGAAGCACCAGCGTGCCGTCAGTTGTTCATTACCATCTACGTCCGGGCGCGGTGGTTAGGAAAAATTGCTTCATAATGCTTACCTGGCCCAAGCGCCACCCGGCCAGGGCGAGCGGGACCGGTCCGTCGTACCGGGTGCGTGGACAACTGTTGACTTCGATCGAGTGCGAGGAAGCGCTGTGAAAGGTAGGGGTGCGGGGGTACTTGTGCGCAACCTCAGTTGTCGCTACGGGGCGAGCGTCGCCGTCGAAGACGTCGGATTTCATGTCGCACCGGGCGAACGAGTCGCGATCGTCGGGGGCAATGGCTCGGGCAAGACGACGCTGTTGCGGGCGTTGCTTGGGTTGCATCGCGCGAACTCTGGCGAAATGGCCCTCGACGGGACGCGGGCCGGTGACTGGACGGCATGGCGGCGGCGAATCGCCTGGGTCCCCCAACTCCACGGCAAGGGGCTGTTTCCGCTGCGAGTCGCCGACCTGATCGAGTCGACGGCCTGTGCGGCGCTGGTCCCCGCGGCGCTCGAGCGGTTCGGGCTCGATGGACTAGGCCCGCATCCGATCTCGCGCTTATCCGGCGGGCAGCGACAGCGCGCCTACCTCGCCCGCGCCTGGGCCGCGATCGAGGACCACGCCGATCTGCTGCTTGCCGACGAGCCGACGGCAGCGCTTGACTTCGAATCGCGTGATCAAGTCACGATGTGGATCGAAACGCTGGCGGTCAGCGCCCTGGTGGTGACGCACGATCCAAAGATCGCTTCGCGATGCGATCGCGTGCTGGAAATGGCGGCCGGACGCCTGCGCGAGGCAGCGTGACCGTGGACTTCGCGGCATTGCTGGCGCTGCCGCCCGTGCAACGGGGGTTCTGTGCCAGTCTGATCGCGGGCGCGGGCCTGCCCGTTGCCGGGCTCTGGCTGCTGGGACTCGACCTCATTCCGTTCCGGTTCGCCATGATGCATGTCGCGCTGCTGGGGGTCGCGCTGGGGATGCTCACGGGATTGCCACCCGTCGTGGTAGCGATGGTGCTGTGCGCGCTGGCCGGCGCCGCGCTGACGCCATTTGCGTCGAGCCGGCACGGCCTGGCCGGCCCGGTCGGCTTGCTGATGACGGTTGCGATCGCGCTCGCCTTGCTCGCCCTGTCGCTGACCGGAGTGAATGCCAACGCCGCGTTTGAACTGCTGTGGGGATCGGTGCTGGCGATGGCGACATCCGACGTGGTGCTCCTCGGGGTGGTGGCCGTCGCGCTCGTCGCGTTTCAAGCGACATTCCGCCGCCCGTTGCGGCTGCTACTGCACGATCGCGATCTCGCGCTATGCTCGGGAGTATCGGTGCAGGGGTTGACGCTGGCGATGCTGGTGCTGGCTGCGGTCGGGATCGCGGCATCGATGCGCCTTACCGGCGCGCTGCTGGTCGATGCGGTTACGCTGCTGCCGGCCATCGCGGCGCGCAACCTGGCGCACTCGTTCGACGGGATGATCGCTTGGGCCGTCGGGCTCGGCGCCGCGGGCAGCGTCGCGGGCTTTGTGTTGACGCTTGCGCTCGACCAGCCGCCCGGGCCGGTGATGATTCTGACCATGGCCGCTATTGCGCTGGCCAGTTACGCCGCAAGGAGCGACGCTTGAAGCGCCTTTACCCACTCGCTTGGATTGTGGCGCTGACGCTGTTGGTGGCGAGCTTCGGCGTTGCGGCCGGGGGCATCGTCGCCTCGACGCCGTGGGTCGGGGCGATGGCCAAAGCGGCGGGCGTCGAGAACGTCGTGGTGATCACTCCGGCCGGGGTTGCCCACCCGCCCGACTATGATCCGAGGCCATCGGACCTGTTGCGCGTCGCTGCGGCATCCGTCATCCTCTCTGGCGGCTACGAAGGATTCGCGCCGCGATTGGCCGCCGCGGCCGCGCCCGATGCAACGCAGCTCGTCGTCCAGACGACCTACGATCCCGCGGCGCTGGAAATCGAGATCCGCCGCCTGGCGGTCGTATTCGGCACCGAGGTACGGGCGGACCGGTTCCTCGTCGACTGGCGGCGCGAGTGGCAGGCGGGCGCTACGGCGCTTGGGCGAACCAAAGGAACCGGGCAGACCAGGATCGCGGCGCACCGCTTCATGCAACCCTGGATCGGCCTGCTGGGCGTGACGCCGCTTGCCGTCTTCGGCCCCGGCCCATTGACGCCAACGGAACTCGCGCGCCTGAAGGCGCTGGGCATTACGCTGGTCGTCGACAACGCTCATTCACCGCAGGGCGCGGCGCTGGCGGAGGTCAGCGGCGCGCGATATGTGAAGCTGGTCAACTTCCCTGCGGCAGGCGAGGGACTCGAAGACGTGCTGCGTGGCAACGTCACGTGCCTGCACGAAGGATTGAGCCGATGACCTCCCGGCACCAGCACGCGATCCGCGCGTTCTTCGGCCCGCGTGCCGAGGATTGGGAACGCATGACCGTGCGCGACATCGCCCAGATTGAACGCACCGTAACGGACTGCGCCCACCGACACGGCTCCACCGTACTCGATCTCGGCTGCGGTACCGGACGGGCCGTTCCGGCGCTCCGGCGCGCGGTGGGGCCGGAAGGGTGCGTGATCGCCATCGACGTAACTCCGGAGATGGTAAGGGTCGGCCGCGCCGCGGACGGACGGGGGGCGTTGGCGCAGTTCATCGTTGCGGACGTTCACCGTCTGCCCGTGGCCAGCGAAAGCGTCGACGCCATCCACGCGCAGGGCATATTGCCCCACCTGGCCGATCCGGCGGCCGCGTTGCGCGACTGGCGCCGGGTGACGCGCTGCGGGGGTCGGCTGGCGGTGTTCCACGCCATCGGGCGCGTGCAACTCGCGGCGATCCACCAAAGCACACCGTCGGACGACGACGTGCTGGCCGACGGCCGATTGCGGCGCCTGCTCGCGGACAGCGGCTGGGTGGTCGACTCGATCGAGGATGCGACCGACCGCTTCCTCGCACTCGCGCGCCGCGGCGACTGACGGCAGCCTCCCGCGGTGCCCGCCACTCAGAATCGCAGGGTAACTCCGGCCATCGCCGAGAACCCCGGCATCGGGTAGCCGGGGCGGTAGGCATAGCTTTCGTTTGTGAGGTTGTCCAAGGCGACGAACAGCTCGGTCCGACCGAGAGTGCCCCCCGGCAACGCGTAGAACAGGCGCGCATTCAGCAGGAACGAACTGTCGACCTGGGCGGCGTTCACCACCGTGGAGGTCCGGCCCCGGGTGAGCACGTACATCGACGATGTGTACTCCGCGTCGATGTTGTAGCGGATCGGACCCACCTGACCCGACAGCCCCAGCACGTACTGCTGCCTCGGCGCATAGGGAACATCAGCGGGCGACGCGTCCAGAAACGTTGCCCCGCCGAACACCGACAGCACAGGTGAGACTTCATAGCGCACGCTCGCCTCGACGCCCTGGGTCGTCTGGCCGCCGGTGTTCACATAAACGGGCGGCGGCGGCGGCGGCGGAACGAAGACATAGCGGTTCTCGATCTTGTCGCGGAACAATACGAGATCGGCCGAAAGGGCTTGCTCCTCGTACCGAATCCCCAGTTCGAGGTGATCGTCGGTTTCCGCCTTCAACCTCCTCCACGACTGGCCCAGCGGCGGAATGACGTTCTGCGAGAAGACGACGACATCGAGTCCGGGGTAGTTCACGCCCCGCGCATACCCGGCGTTCACGGCGAACGCGCCGCGACTCATGGTCACGCCGGCGAACGGCGCCCACTCGGCCGGAAACTCGTTGTGATCGTAGTAACGCACGCCGCCGGAGGGAACGATGCGCCAGTCGCCCGCCTCGATCGCCTGCGCTATACCCACGTACGGCGAGATCAGGCGAAACGTCGGCCCGGAGAAGCGCGACGCGGGCGAGTTGGTCGGCTGAAAGTCGGCCTTGCCGGTCCAGGCGTCGTAGTCGAGGCCGGCAACGAATTCGCCACCGGTCCACGGCTTGGCGGACTGCCGCGCGCGCACGCCGTACATGGTCCAGTCCGTCAACGTATTCCCGGCCGTGCCGGCCTGGTCGTACCAGTTGCCTTCGCCGCCATTCCAGTAGAGCTTGACGTCGCCCCGAGCCTCCGCGCTATCGCGCCGCAGCGACGCAATCGCGAGTTGGCCGTTAGTTTTGTAGGTGCCGTTACGCAACTGCGGCAGGCCCTCGGGCCCGGGATCGGAGACCTTGTTGTCGACGCCCAGGTAGGTCACTCCGGCCGACCAGCCCGGGGCCAGCGCGTAGGTTGCCTTGGCGAGTACGTTGGCGAGCCGTCCGTCGGCGTTTTCCCGGTCGCCGTTGGACCGCTGATAGCCCTGGGCGGCATATCCCGACCAGTCGCCGGACCGAACGCCACCGTCCGCCTGTTCGATGAAGGTACCGAAACTGCCACCCTGCAGCTTCAGACCGCCTGCCGCGCCCTCCTTCGGCGCGGACTGGGTGTCCAGCTCGATCGAGGCAAGTGTGTTGCCGACCGTGTACGGCTGCGGGCCCTTGCGCACCGCGATCGACGCCATCCCGTTCACCGGCAGCAGATCGAGCAGCGGGTGGTTCCAGACGCCCATGAAGAACGGCACGCCGTCGATGAAGGTCTTGATCTCGGCCCCCGGGCGCGAGGCGCCGAGCCCGCGGATGAACACGGCGCCCCCCTCGCCGCCGCCGAAGGCGCCGACCGGATTGAAGCGCGAGATCGTCACACCCGGCGTTCGGCGCAGTGCCGTGGGAAGGTCATTGGCATTGAGGTCATCGATCTGCTGGTCGGTGACGACCGTGGTTTCGCCGCCGAAAACGTCGAAGTGGTTGCCTTCGATGATCGGGTGGCCGATTACCTCGAGCCGAAGGTCGGCGGCCGGCGCCGGCGTTACGGTGAGGCTCCATGCGGCGAGCGCAATGGGGAAAAGGCGATGGCAGCCAGGCATGGGGTCCACGTTAGGAAGAAAACATACAAATATCCTAACACGGACGCAAAGCGGCAGGAAAGGCGCCCAACCGGGTGCGGCCAAATCAGTCGCGCGGTGCCCACGCCGGCTTTGCGAGTGGGTCGTGCGCTCCCGGATCAGGTCCGGGGAATCAAGTGCATGTGGCCGTGATGGTGGTGCGTACCAGGCAGCGCGTGCTGGTCGCCGGGTTCGACCGTGATCAGGTTGATCGCCGTGTGGCGGACGCCGCGCTCGGCCTTGATCTGGTCGGAGATCCGGCGGACCGCTGCCGTCGACCCCTTGAGCACCGCAGTCTCCAGGCAGTGCTCGTGATCGAGGTGGACGTGCATCGTTGCAACGACGAGATCGTGGTGCTCGTGCTGCACGGCGGTCAGGCGCTCACCGAGGTCGCGCTGGTGGTGGTTGTATACGTACGACAGGCTTGCCACGCAGTACGCGCGTGCCTCGTACTTGATCCGGTCGCCTTCGACCTCCCGGCGCAGGAGGTCCCGCATCGCCTCCGACCGGCTGCCGTAGCCCCGTTTCGCGATCAGCGCGTCGAACTCCTTCGCCAGTGCCTCGTCGATCGCCATCGTGATGCGTTCCATCGCCGCTCCTTAGCTCGTACGCACAGCCTCGATGTTGCGACAATTGCGGACAGACGTACAGTTCGGCCGCCAGACGCGCGATGCCGAGTTCGGGAACGTCGCGGGCTGCCTCGCCTCACGGCCGGCGCCGCACCGGTTGCGCATTGCTGGAGGTCGGCGACGGGGGATGGATGGCATCGGCTCGGGGTCGGATCGTTCCGCCCAACGGCGTTGCTCGGAATCGGTCATCGCTCGTCGCGACCCTGCCGGCGACGCCGGGCCGGCCGGGCGGCGGACAGCGATTGCGGCATGTCGTCCTGCGACAAATTGCCGCATGCGACAACGTGACGCAAGTCCCCGCGCCATCGGCCCACTATAGTTGGGTGCAATCCAATCCGAACGATTCAGGAGCACTTCGTGGCTCACCCGAGACGCCTGCTCTGGCTGGCACTTGCCGCAAGCATCCCCGCGTTTGCCCAACAGGGCGCACCGACGCCGGAAGTTCGTTCGATCGGCGAATTGCTCGTCGTTGGCAAGGCGCTACGGCCCCCCGAGCCGTCGTCGACCGTGAGCGTCGACGCATTGCTGTCCGGGCGGGCAAGGACCAGCGATACGGCATCGCTGCTGGACGGGACGGCGGGCATTAGCCTCTATGGCGCGGGTGGGGTCTCAAGTCTGCCGGCCATCCACGGCCTGGCCGACGATCGGGTGCGCATCAAGGTCGATGGCATGGATCTCGTCGCATCCTGTCCCAACCACATGAATTCCCCGTTGTCATACATCGATCCGACCCAGGTTGGAAGCATCAAGGTTTTCGCAGGCATTACGCCCGTCAGTGTGGGCGGCGACAGCCTCGGCGGCACGATTCAGGTCGATTCGCCGTTGCCGGCGTTCGCATCGCCCGGTCAGCAGACGATCAAGGGCCAGGCGGGCACGTTCTACCGCAGCAACGGCAGCGGCGTCGGCTTCAGTCTGGGTGCGACGCTTGCGACCGAGACTCTCAGCCTGACTTACAGCGGAGCGCTTGCGCAGTCCGACGACTATCAGGCGGCGAAGGACTTCAAGCCCGGCACGACGGTGAACGACAACCAGGATCGGTCCGGAGAGTGGCTGGCCGGGAACGTCGTGGGCTCGTCGAGGTACAAGGCGGCGAACCAGGCTCTCGGCCTGGCGCTGCGTCACGAGAATCACCTGCTGGAGCTAAAGTGGTCGAACCAGGACATCCCCTACGAGGGCTATCCGAACCAGCGGATGGACATGACCGGGAACAACAGCAACCTGCTCAACCTGCGCTACTTGGGCCAGTATGACTGGGGATCGCTGGAAGCGCGCGTCTACGGCCAGCAGACGAACCACAGCATGAACTTCGGTCCCGACAAACAGTACTGGTACGGAATGAAGTCCAACGTCGCCGGGATGCCGATGGAAAGCGATGGCAAGACCTTCGATGCGGTGATCAACGCGAATGTGGTCCTTACCGACCGCGACCTGCTGCGGGTGGGCTTCGAATACCAGCACTACCGCCTTGACGACTGGTGGCCGCCGGTTGCCAATTCGATGATGATGTCGCCCAACACGTTCTGGAACATCAACGACGGCAAACGCGACCGCTACGACGTCTTCGCCGAGTGGGAGGTGCGCTGGAATGCCCTGTGGTTGAGCCAGCTCGGGATCCGCAGCGACACCGTCGAGATGGATACGGGCAACGTGCAGGGCTACAACACCATGATGGGAAACTACCGCGCGGACTCCGCAGCCTTCAACGCGCTCGACCGCAAGCGAACGTTTCAGAATTGGGACGTGACGGCCGTGACCCGCTTCACGCCCGGGGCGACGCAGACCTACGCCGGTGGCTATGCCCGCAAGACCCGGGCACCGAACCTGTACGAGCTCTACACGTGGTCGACCGACTCGATGTCGACGATCATGAACAATTTCGTCGGTGACGGCAACGGCTACGTCGGCAACGTCAATCTCCGTCCGGAGGTGGCGAACACGCTGAGCGCAACGGCCGATTGGCACGACGCCGCCAGGGAGCAGTGGGAAGCCAAGGGCACGCTCTACTACACGTACGTCCAGGACTTCGTCGATGCCAAGCGCTGCAACATCGGTGCGTGCGTCACCAGCAACCCGGGGAATCTGACCGGCACGACGCAGTTCGTGAACCTCCAGTACGTCAATCAGTCCGCTCGGCTCTACGGCTTCGACCTCGAGGGCCGGACGCTGCTCGGCAAGACTCAGGGATTCGGCAACTTCAGCGCCACCGGACTGGCGAGCTACGTCCGGGGTACGAACCGCACAACCGGGGACAATCTTTACAACATCATGCCGTTGAACGGGAGGGTGGCGTTCGTCCAGCAGTTGAGCGGATGGACGAACACGGCCGAAGTGCAGGCCGTCGGGGCCAAGACCCGGACGTCTGCCGTCCGCAACGAGGTACCCACTGGTGGGTATGCGCTGTTCAACCTGCGCACCAGCTACCAGATTCCGCAGGCCCGGCTCGATGCCGCTGTCGAGAACGTGTTCAATCGGTTCTACGACCCGCCGCTCGGCGGAGCCTATGTCGGCCAGGGTCAGACCATGAGCATCAACGGCGTTCCGTGGGGTGTTCCTGTTCCCGGCCGCGGACGATCGTTCAACGTCGCGCTGACGGTCAACTTCTAGACGGGATTCAGATCTTCACCGGTCGCTTGAGCAGCTTGCGCTGCAGCGTGCGCCGGTGCATGTGCAACGCGCGGGCCGTGGCCGAGATGTTTCCGGCGTGCTCGCGTAGCACGCGCTGTATGTGCTCCCACTCCATCCGGTTCACCGAAAGCGGTGTACGGCCGACCGCGGCTTGGTCGCGCCTTGACGCATCCCCTCCCAGGGCGGCCAGCACGGCATCCACCTCGACGGGCTTGGCGAGGTACTGAACGGCACCCAGCTTGATCGCATCTACGGCCGTGGCGATGCTGGCGTAGCCGGTGAGCACAACGACGCGGCATTCGGGGTTGGCCTCCAGCAATGGCCGGATCAGGTCCAGTCCTGACGCACCGTCCAGGTTGAGATCGAGCACGACGCCCGCCGGCGGGTGTCTGAGGGCGGCGGACAGCGCCTCCACGCGGTCCAAGCAGCCGTGCGCATCGTAGCCCCTTCGCACCAGCGCTCGCGTGAGCACTCCGTTGTAGATCGGGTCGTCGTCGACAACAAGGATTCGTGCATTCATCCCGGCGCACCTACCGCGAGGGCCGACAGCGGGAGCTCGATTCTGGCAACAGCACCATGCGGTGTCCCGTTGACCAGGACCAATCGACCGCCGAGCCGGGCGAGGGAAGTCCTGACAAGCAGCAGTCCAATTCCGGCCCCCCCCGTCGCCGATTGCAGCGGGACCAAGCCGCCCTTGGCGAGAACGTGATCCGGGAAACCGGGACCGTCATCGGCGACCTCGATCGTCAGCGCGTCCGCGTTCCAGGCGAGCCGAACCACGATGTCGCCTCCTCCGGAATCGGCGGCATTGTTGAGGAGATTGGAGATGGCCTGTTCCAGCGCGGCGTCGACGACAATCTGCAGCTCGCCCGCCGGCGCAACCGTTGTCGAGCACGAGGCGCGGGGTCGTGTCGCGCGCCATCGCGTGACCACGGCTTGCAGCCACGGGCCCGCCGCAGCCGCGTGCGCATCCTCCTGCCGCGGAACACCCGCCCGGTCGACGAGGCGGGTCACGATCCCCTTGCAGATGGCGAGTTGCTGCTTTAGGACCGCTACGTCACGGCGCAGCCCCTTCGGGAGGCCGTGATCACGTTCGATTTCGCCGATCAAGATGGCCATGGTTCCCAGCGGGGTTCCGAGCTCATGCGCCGCTCCGGCGGCCAAGGTGCCGAGCGCCACGACGCGCTCGATCCGCAGCGCGTGCTCGCGGGCCGTCGCGAGCGCGAGGTCGCGCTCGCGTATCGCGGAGGTCATCCGCGCAATCAGCCACGAGATGAGGACGACCGAAACAACGAACGTGAGCCACATCCCGGAAAGGTGAAGGCTCATCGCCCTTGCGTCGTCGTGGATGTGCAGCGGTACGTACCAGATCGTCAGCGCGGAATAGATGCCGATCGCGAGTGTGGCAATCGGTACTGCCAGTTGCCACGAGAGCATCAACGCGGCAGCCGCGACCGGAAGCAGCATCAGCGAAACCAGCGGATTGGAGGCTCCGCCGGCGAAGTGGAACATCGCCCCCAGCGCGAGAAGGTCGATCGCGATATGAGCGCATAGTGTCGCCGGCTGGAGCCTCCGGCCGCCCCTCAGGCGGCGCGCGGCCAGAAGATTGAAGGCGGCCAGGGCGACGACTATCGGAGGCAAAGCCGGCGAGACCGGGATGTCGAGCACTGTCGGCGCGATAATGCTCGTGCTTAATGCACCGCCAAGCAACAGCCAGCGAAGATGAACGAGACGGTGTACGTTCGCCATCATCTCCGCGTCACCGACAACGGCTACCCATTCTCCCGCATGACCGGATTCCAGGAACGGAGCCCTGGGACCGTGCGTGCCCGCCCCACCGCCCGTCGACTTGTCGATCACGGAGGAAGCGATTGGCCGTTGACGAGGTTCATTGCCAACCGGAAATCACAGGCGTGGTTGTGTCGCGGCGACCATGTTCAGTCATTTGCGCACGGGGTCCTTCAGGAGTCCCTGATAGCTGGCAATGAACCGGATGTCACCCAGGCTGGACACCGACGCGCCGCTGATCATGTCCGCAGTGAGGGGATTGGTTGCCTGGCCGTACGTCGTGTGACTGCGGCTGATGTACGGCACGAACAGGCTCAGGTTCCAGTCCGCGGTGGGAATGTAGTTCAGGCCCAGGGTCGTGTAGCGGTTGATCGTCTGCTTCTCGACTTTCTGACTCCCCCCGGCATCGTTTATCGCCGCGACATCGGCGCTCGAAATGCTGTGCGTGCCTGTCCGGTACTGGTTCTGGTTGATGAAGTCAAACTCCAGACTTGCGCGCCAGCCCGGCGCATCCGAGTAGCCCATGGCGGCTTCGGTCGACAGGGAACAACCGCACGTGGCGCACGCAAGCGCCACTGCCGGACATGCTGCAACAAAGATCAGTGCGAGCGCGCCGGCAGTGCGACGTAGCTTCATGGTCATGGCAACTCCGGTCATGGGGTCAGTGCATGCGGCTCGCGCCCATCCCAGCGACCGCGGCCTTGATGTCGATGGATCCAGCCTTCTCGAACTTGAGCGTCAGCGGTACAGTCTCCCCCTCCTTCAACGGCTTCTTCAAGTCCATCAGCATGACGTGGTAGCCGCCCGGCTTCAATTCGACCGTCGCGCCGGGCTTGAGGTCGAGACCATCGATCTCGCGCATCTGCATCGTTCCGCCGTCCATCTTCATCTCGTGGATCTGGACCATGCCGGCCGTTGGCGAGGACCCGGAGACGAGTCGGTCGGCCTCCTTCCCCTTGTTTTCGATGGTCATGTAGACCCCGGTGGTCTTGGCACCGGGCGGCGTGGCCCGTGCGAAGGGTTGCTTGATGTCGAGGGACTTGAGCTGGAAATCGGCAGCGAGTACAACGGTGGTCGCGAGCGAAAGTGTGACAAGGACGGAAAGTAGACGTGACATGGCAGTGGGCCCTCAGGATCTCTGGAGTTGTGACGTGCAACCGCGTTGCGCGAGCCATCACCAGCGGCCGGACCAGGTTGCAGTCCGGTGAGCGCTGGCGCCACGCGCGGCAAACGCAGATTCGTTTCGAGTGGCACGCACCGCGCAAGACGCGGCCGGGCCGGTTGGCGTCGCGGGATCGGACAATGTCCGTCGCGGCGCTTCAGGCGTGCATCAGGCCACGGCCGGAGGGCCGCGCGGAGGAGCCGCGACAACGACTATCGCCGGCGCATCACTGTTCGTCGCGGCAGGAAGTGCGACGTTCGTGACCGGGATCAACAGAGGTGCGGTGACCGACGGCGGCGGAGCCATCGCGCCGGTCGCACCGCCAATGCAGCAAAGTGATTGCGCACAATGCCGATGGGCGGGTGCGGGAGAACCCTTAGCGGGCGGATCGCGCGCCGCGATCTTTGCGACTGAACACAGTTCGCCGACGTCAGGAATCTGCGCCACGCGCGCATACGCCGTCAGCGGCGCGGCAAGCTGCAGCGCTGCAGTGACGATCAAGACGGCGTGGCGAAGGAGGTTGCGCATCGGCGGCATTCTAATCGAGTCGCGCGCGGAAATGTTGCGGCTGGCTCGCGCCGATGCGCTGTGCCGCCACCGAGCGATGGCGTCCCATGGATCGGCGACCCCTTCCCGGCAACCCGTATCGATTCACTTACCGCGTGCCTCGAAAGGCGCTCACTCCCAGCCAACCGACTCCACCCACGTCCGCTGCAGCGCCCAATCCAACGCAATCGAATCTCGCTGCAGGGATTCCAGGCTGAGCGATCGCGGAAGATGTCCGTCCAGTGCGGCCTGCACGATATCCGGGGCGAGGAGCGCGAAGCGTACCGCGTCGTTGACCGTGACTTTGTGCAGCCCTTCACGCTGAGCGATCTCGCCGGTATCGGCCACGGCGCCGGTGTCGAGAAGACGCTGCCAGTAGTCACCGCGGCCCAGCGCCTTGATGAGCGCGGGGTCGAGACACGGTGGAATTGCCGGAGCGGATGTCGTCAACGCCACCGGCTCGGCGGTTCCATCGGGGCCAAAGACCACCCTACGCAGGCCGCTACTTGAGACGCGGCGGCACC
>CAIWHR010000214.1 GCA_903912485.1 uncultured beta proteobacterium
CGGCAGCCAATCCTGCAACGACGCAGGCAGCAGCATGACTTGGTCGGGTCGGTACGGGCGGTAACTGGTAGCCATGGCAATCTAACGTTCACGCCCCCATCCGGTTGGCACGAATTTCCATTCTGCCGCCCAGACTCCTAGTCGGCGCTGGCAAGCGGCGAGCCGGCGTACGACTGCGCCAGCGCGAGCTGGGCCGCGGCGGGCCCGATGCGGGCGGCGAACGCGGCGCGATTCGCCGGCGCGAGCGGCTCGCCGTCGGGCAGCGGGAGCGTCAGCGGGTCGCGCGCATCGTTGCCGACGCGAATTTCGTAGTGCAGGTGCGGGCCCGTGGCCCAGCCGCTCTGCCCGACGTAGCCGATCACCTCGCCCTGCGCGACGCGCGCCCCCGCCTTCGCCTGCGGCGCGACCCGCGACAGGTGCGCGTAGAGCGTCGAGAACGCGCCCCGATGCTGGATGTGGATCATCTTCCCGTAGCCGTTCTGCGTGCCCGCGACAAGGATCCTGCCGCTGGCGGTCGCCCTGACCGGCGTCCCCGACGGCGCCGCGTAGTCGGTGCCCTTGTGCGCGGCCCACGCGTGGTTGATCGGGTGGAAGCGCGCGCCCGAAAACCCCGACGAGACGCGGGAGAACTCCATCGGCGCGCGCAGGAAAGCCTTGCGCAGCGCGGCGCCGTCGTCGCTGAAATAGGATTCGGCGCCGGATTCGTCGCGCCACAGGAACGCCCGCGCGGCGTGCCCGCGGTGCGCGAACTCCGCGGCGACGATGCGGCCGGCGCCGACCGGCTCGCCGTCGAGGTAGCGCATCTCGTAGACGACCGAGAAGCGGTCGCCGCGGCGCAGGTCGTGATAGAAATCGATGTCGCCGCCGAACACGTCGGCGAGCTGCAGCGTGACCGCGTCGGGCAGGTTGGCCGCGTCGGCGGCCGCGAACAGCGACGACGCGATCTCGCCCGTCGCCATCTCCCAGCGCAGCTCGACCGGCGGCGCGCTCGACACCCCCACAAACCCGCCGTCGCCGCGCTCGATCGCCAGCAGCCTGCCGTCGCCGGCGACGAAACGAAGCGTGGCGAGGCGTCCCGCCGCGTCGGTCTCGACCCGCAGCGGCTGGCCGGTCCGCAGCCGGTAGACCGGCCGCGCGGCGGGATCGGTGCGCAGGAACGCGCTGGCCTCGGGATCGTCGACGGCCAGCCGCGCCAGCACGCTGCCGATGGTGTCGCCGCGGCGCACCCGCTCCTCGCGCCAGTAGCGCGCGGCCGGTTCCGGCGCGTCGGGCGCCGCGACCGCGGGGTTCGGCAGTTCGCGCAGGATCGTCTGCACCGCGACCGTCTCGAGCGTCGTGTCGGGTGCGAGACCGAATGCCGCGACGCCCGACAGACCCAGCACCGCGACGGCGAGCCATTGCCCGGCCGACAGGATGCCGAGGACCCGGGCCGCGGCCCGGCCCGTGCTTTGCGTTAGAATTCGAGCCTTGTGCGCGGCCATCGGCGGGAGGAAAGACCTGCGAAGCCGCGATTCTACCAAACCCTGCTTCCCCGCCACCGGCCCCGTTGCCCCGGCCTGCCGTCGGGCCGAATCGGGCGCCAACGACCACCGCCGACCCGCCATGCCTGTCGATGTAGCGCAGCAACTCGCCGTGTTCAAGCGCGGCGCCGACGAATTGCTCGTCGAGAGCGAACTCGTCACCAAGCTTTCCCGCGGCGCGCCGCTGCGAATCAAGGAAGGCTTCGACCCGACGCGACCGGACCTGCACCTCGGCCACACGGTGCAGTTCAACAAGCTGCGGCAGCTGCAGGACCTCGGGCACCACATCATCTTCCTGATCGGCGACTTCACCGGCCTCATCGGCGATCCGACGGGGCGCAACGTCACCCGCCCCGCGCTGTCGCCCGAAGAGATCGCGGCCAACGCCAAGACCTACACCGATCAGGTGTTCCTGATCCTCGACCGCGACCGGACCGAGGTCGCGTTCAACTCCAGGTGGCTGTCGCCGCTCGGCGCCGACGGGATGATCAAGCTGGCGGCGCGCTACACGGTGGCGCGGATGCTGGAGCGCGACGACTTCGCCAAACGCTACCAGGGCGGCCAGCCGATCGCGATCCACGAATTCCTCTACCCGCTGGCGCAGGGCTACGACTCGGTGGCGCTGAAGGCCGACGTCGAACTGGGCGGCACCGACCAGAAGTTCAACCTGCTGGTCGGCCGCGAACTGCAGCGGCACTACGGGCAGGAGCCGCAGTGCATCCTGACGCTGCCGCTGCTGGAAGGCCTCGACGGCGTCAACAAGATGTCGAAGTCGCTCGACAACTACATCGGCATCACCGAGCCGGCGAACGAGATGTTCGGCAAGCTGATGTCGATCTCCGACGTGCTGATGTGGCGCTACTTCGAACTGCTGTCGTTCCGCCCGCTGGACGAGATCGCGCGACTCAGGGTCGAGTGCTCGGCGGGGCGCAACCCGCGCGACGCCAAGGTGATGCTGGCGCAGGAGATCGTCGCCCGCTTCCACTCGCAGGCGGCGGCCGAACACGCGCTCGCCGAGTTCGAGTCGCGGTTCCGCGAAGGCGCGCTGCCGGAGACCATCGCCGAAGTGACGCTGCACAGCGCCGGCGCGGGCCTGCCGATCGCGCAGCTCGCCAAACAGGCGGGGATCGTCGCGTCGACGTCGGAGGCGCTGCGCCTGATCGCGCAGCGCGGACTCAAGGTCGACGGCGACGTCGTCGCCGACAAGGCGCTGCTGATCAAGGCCGGCGCCACCGTCGTCGTGCAGGCGGGCAAGCGCAAGTTCGCGCGCGTCACCGTCACCTGATCCGCCCTCACCCGCCGGTGCAATCCGGGTTCCGCGAGCAGCCCCCGCCGGTGCAACCCGGGTTCCGCGGCCAACCCCCGCCGGTGCAATCCGGGTTCCGCGGCCAACCCCCGCCGGTGCAATCCGGGTTCCGCGGCCAACCCCCGCCGGTGTAGCCCGGGTTCCGCGGCCAACCGCCGCCGATGCGAGCCTGATGCGCCGACCCGCGAAACCCGGGGACGGTGCTTCGTTGCGGCAATCCCCCCCGGATGCGTGATCGCGCCGCCCCGCCCGGCTCAGTGGATCGTCGCGCCGGTGAGCAGCCGCAGCAGCACGCCCGATTTCAGCCGGTAGACGCCGTCGCCGATGGACTCGGCCGCGTCGACGTCTTCGCGCGTGAACGCGATTTCGTCGTCGCCGCGCTTGGCTTCGAGCACGACGTCGTCGGCGACCGTGTGCTCGTCGGGCACCCGCAGGTACTCGGTCTGGAACATGACGCCGTCGATCATGACGAAATCGGCGTAGTGCATCGCATCGGAGAGCTTGATCACGGTGCAACCTCCTGCCAAACGCGGCGTCCGCATGGTCATCGACCCGAACCGGGTCCCGCATTCAAGATGCGGGCGGCGCGGCGCCGTTCAAGCCCCGCCGTTCCCGGCCGGCGCAGCGCGGATCACGGCCGCACGAGGTCGCGGACGAAGTTCGGCAGCGCCAGCGCCGCGCGGTGCATGTCGCCGTTGTAGAACTGCAGGCGGCCGATGCCGCGCTCGACGATGCGGCGATCGACTTCGGCCGCCGCGACGCCCGCCGCGTCGAGCGTGGCCGACGCGCAGGCCATCATCCACATCCCGCCGTAGAGCGGTATCGACGTCAGGTAGGGCGTGACGACCGGAAACGCCTCGCGCAGCCGCGCCAGCCCGTCGCGGACCCGCTGCGGGTGCGCGACCGGACTCGCGATGTGCAGCGTCATCGCGCCGCCCGGAGCCAGCCGCGCGGCGCAGGCACGATAGAAATCCGCCGTGTACAGCGGCGTCGACGGGCCGCCCGGATCTGTGAGGTCGAGCACGATCAGGTCGTGGAGCGCGGTCGAAGCGCGCACGTAGGCGAAGCCGTCGCCGATCTCGATCCTCACCCGCGGGTCGTCGAGCGCGCCGCGGTGGACTTCGCCGAGGTATCGCCGCGAGACGTCGACCACCGCAGCGTCGATCTCGCACAGCGTCACCGCGGCCATCGACGGGTGCTTCAGCAGTTCCTCCGCCGATCCGCCGTCGCCGCCGCCGACGATCAGCGCGCTGCGCGGCCCGGGATGCGCGATCGCCGCGACGTGGACGAGATTCTCGTGATAGAAGAACTCGTCCTTCTCGGAGGTCATGAAATGGCCGTCGAGTCGGAACAGGCGGCCGAAGGACTCGGTGTCGTGGACTTCGACCGCCTGGAACGGCGACCGGAAGCTCTCGAACCGCCGCTGCGACCGGATGAAGAATCCCCAGTCGTCGGTGACGGCCTCGATCATCGCGTCGGCGGCCACACCCTCGCCGCCCGATCCGCCGCCGGGGCCGTCGTCCGGATTACGAACCATCCTTGCCGCCGCGCTCGATGGCGCGGAATTTCGTCCGCTGCGGCTGCAACGCCTGCTCGAGCGTGCGGAACAGCCGCTGCGCCTTTTCCCTGTTGTCGTGCTGCAGGTTGCAGACGTAGACGTCGACGGTGACGAAGCGGCATTCGGGCCAGGTGTGGATCGCGAGGTGCGATTCGGCGAGCAGCACCGTGCCGGTGACCCCCTGCGGCTCGAACTGGTGAAAGCAGTCGCCGACGGCGGTCAGTTGCGCCTCGGCGACGGCGGCGAGGCAAAGCGTGCGCAGCGCGTCGGCGCGCGTGAATTCCGGCGTGTCGGCGGGGCAGTCGTACCATTCCCCGAACAGGTGGATTCCGTCCATGCGCCGCGCCTTCCAGGATCAACGTGCCAAAACAAAAATGCCCTGCTCCCGTGACGCACGGGCAGAAGGGCATCGGACGATTCTCCCGCGGTTGCCGGAAGCGAGTGCCGAAATTATTGCACAAACCCCGTCCGAACGGGATAATTTCCGGTTGGTCGCGCCCGTTTTCCGGGCACGCGCCGGGCGCAATCGCGTTCGCGGAGCCCACGCCGCGATCCACCGCCGCACCCGCCCGTTCCCCTCCCCTTCCCTTCGACCCGCAACCTTCCAGGCCCCCGCCATGACCGCCAACGCCCCCGTCGCCGACTCGCTGCTCGCCAACGCCATCCGGGCTCTCGCCATGGATGCCGTCGAGGCCGCCAGGAGCGGCCATCCGGGCATGCCGATGGGCATGGCCGACATCGCGGTCGCCCTGTGGCGGCGGCACCTGCGGCACAACCCTGCGCATCCCGCGTGGGCCAACCGCGACCGTTTCGTCGTCTCCAACGGCCACGGGTCGATGCTGGTCTACGCGCTGCTGCATCTGACCGGTTACGACCTGCCGATCGCGGAACTCAAGCGCTTCCGGCAGCTGCACTCGAAGACTCCGGGGCATCCCGAATTCGGCGTCACGCCGGGCGTCGAGACGACGACCGGGCCGCTCGGCCAGGGGCTCGCCAACGCCGTCGGCATGGCGCTGACCGAACGGCTGCTGGCGGCGGAATTCAACCGGCCCGGACACGCGATCGTCGATCACCGGACCTACGTCTTCGCCGGTGACGGCTGCCTGATGGAAGGCATCTCGCACGAGGCCTGCTCGCTGGCCGGCACCTGGGGCCTGGGCAAGCTCACCGTCCTCTACGACGACAACGGCATCTCCATCGACGGCCAGACGCGCGGCTGGTTCACCGACGACACGCCGCGCCGGTTCGAAGCCTACGGCTGGAACGTCATCCCGCACGTCGACGGCCACGACGCCGCCGCGGTGGACGCGGCGCTGGTCGCGGCGCAGGCGGTCACCGACCGTCCGACGCTGATCTGCTGCAAGACGGTGATCGGCCGGGGCGCGCCGACCAGGGCCGGCACCGCCGACGCCCACGGCTCGCCGCTGGGGCCAAAGGAAGTGGCGGCGACGCGCGAGGCGCTCGGCTGGAGCTTCCCCCCGTTCGAAATCCCGCCCGAGATCTACGCGGCGTGGAACGCGCGCGACGCCGGCGCCGCCGCCGAGCAGGAATGGGCCGAGCGCTTCGCCCGCTATCGCGCCGCGCATCCGGAACTCGCCTCCGAGTTCACCCGCCGCACGCACGGCGAGCTTCCCGCGACCTGGGCCGGGACCGCCGCGGCTTTCGTCGCCGCGCAGGCGGCCAGGGGCGAGACCGTCGCCACGCGCAAGGCGTCGCAGCAGGCGATTCAGGCGCTGGCGCCGACGCTGCCCGAACTCCTGGGCGGATCGGCCGACCTCACCGGTTCGGTGCTCACCGACTGGTCGGGGAGCCAATCGATCACGCGGACCGGGGCGGGCAACTACATCCACTTCGGCGTGCGCGAATTCGGCATGAGCGCCATCGCCAACGGCATGGTGCTGGCGGGCGGCTACATTCCCTACATCGGCACCTTCCTCACGTTCTCGGATTACGCGCGCAACGCGCTGCGCATGGCGGCGCTGATGAAGATCGGCACGATCTACGTGTACACGCACGACTCGATCGGCGTGGGCGAAGACGGCCCGACCCACCAGCCGGTCGAGCACGCGGCGACGCTGCGCCTCATTCCGCAGCTGGAGGTCTGGCGGCCCTGCGACACCGTGGAGACGGCGGTGGCGTGGGTCGCCGCGATCGAGCGGCGCGACGGGCCGACCTGCCTGCTGTTCACGCGCCAGAACCTGCCTTTCCAGGCGCGCGACGAGGCGCAGATCGCGATGATCCGCCGCGGCGGCTACGTGCTGGCCGACTGGAACGGCGGTGGCCGGCGCGTCGTCGTCATCGCCACGGGGTCGGAAGTCGCGCTGGCGATGGGCGCGCGCGCCGCGCTCGCCGCCGAGGGGATCGCGGTGCGCGTCGTGTCGATGCCCTGCACCAGCGTCTACGACGCGCAGGATCGGGAATGGCGGACCAGCGTGCTGCCGGACGGCATCCCGCGCGTCGCGGTCGAGGCCGGCGTCACCGACGGCTGGCGCAAGTACGTCGGCGCCGCCGACGACCCGCGCGCCGCCGTCGTGGGCCTCGACCGCTTCGGCGAATCGGCGCCCGCGGCGGAGCTGTTCAAGTTCTTCGGCATCACCGCCGACGGCGTCGCCGACGCGGTGCGGCGGGTCGCGGCGGCATGAGAGCGACGGGCCACCTCACCCGCCGCGCAGCGCCCAGGCTGCGCCGGTGAACATGGTAACCGGTCCGGTGCTCGTTCGCCCGGCGCTGCCGGCCGACGCACCGGGCATCGCGCAGGTGCGGGTGGACAGCTGGCGCACGACGTATCGCGGCATGATCCCCGACGCCTACCTCGACGCGATGAAGGTCGAGGCCAGCACGGCGCTGTGGCAGCGCGTGCTCGACGCCGCGCCCAACGGCACCAGCGTCTTCGTCGCCGCCGACGACGCCGGCGTCTGCGGTTTCGCTGCCGGACTGATGCTGGCGGAGCGCAAGTTCGAGCTCGACGCCGAACTGTCGGCGATCTACCTGCGTCCGGACCGCCAGCGCGCGGGCATCGGTCGCCGCCTCGTCGCCGCCGTCCTCGGCGCCCAGCGCGGCTACGGCGCGACGGGGTTGTTGACGTGGGTCATCGCCGCCAATCGCGGAGCGCGTACATTTTACGAAAGGCTCGGCGGCGAGATCGTCGCCGAGCAGCCGTTCCAGTGGGACGGGATGAATCTGGTCGAGGCGGGCTACGGCTGGCGCGACCTGGACATCCTCGCCGCGGCGCTGACACCGGCCGCGGCGCCAGAATGGCCGTAGCCCGCAACGAACCGGGCCCCGGCAACCTCAAGCGACTCACACCCCAAACTCGACACGGGAGAACAGCATGACGATCAAGGTTGGCATCAACGGCTTCGGGCGCATCGGACGGATGGTGCTGCGCGCTGCGGCCAGGGATTTTCCCGACATCGAAGTGGTCGGCGTCAACGACCTGCTCGAACCGGACTACCTCGCCTACATGCTGCAGTACGACTCGGTCCACGGCCGGTTCAAGGGCAGCATCGCCGTCGACGGCAGCACGCTGGTCGTCAACGGCAAGAAAATCCGCCTCAGCGCGGTCAAGGACCCCGCCGAACTCAAGTGGAACGAGGTCGGCGCCGACGTCGTGGTCGAGGCGACCGGGCTGTTCCTCACCAGGGAAACTGCCGCCAAGCACATCGCGGCGGGCGCGAAGAAGGTGATCCTGTCGGCCCCGTCGAAGGACGACACGCCGATGTTCGTGTTCGGCGTCAACGACCAGACCTACGCCGGCCAGACGGTCATCTCCAACGCCTCGTGCACGACCAACTGCCTGGCGCCGGTGGCCAAGGTGCTGCACGACAACTGGGGCATCAAGCGCGGCCTGATGACCACCGTGCACGCCGCGACCGCGACGCAGAAGACCGTCGACGGCCCGTCGAACAAGGATTGGCGCGGCGGCCGCGGCATCCTCGAGAACATCATTCCGTCGTCCACCGGCGCCGCCAAGGCGGTGGGCAAGGTGATCCCCGAACTCAACAAGAAGCTCACCGGCATGTCGTTCCGCGTGCCGACTTCCGACGTCTCGGTGGTCGACCTGACCGTCGAACTGTCGAAGGAAGCCACCTACGAAGCGATCTGCGCGGCGATGAAGGCGGCCGCCGACGGCCCGATGACGGGCGGGCGCGGCTACACCGACGAAAAAGTCGTCGCCACCGACTTCCGCGGCGAAAGCCGCACGTCGGTGTTCGACGCCGACGCCGGCATGGCGCTGGACAGCACCTTCGTCAAGGTCGTCGCCTGGTACGACAACGAGTGGGGCTACTCCTGCAAGCTGCTGGAGATGATCCGCGTGATGTCGAAGTAACCGGCCGTCGGGGCGCGCAGGCGCCCCTTCCGCCGCCCCTCCCCGTCCCGAATCGAGATTCACGATGACCTTCAAACGACTCTCCGACATCGACCTCCGCGGCAAGCGACTGTTCATCCGCGCGGACCTCAACGTGCCGCAGGACGACAGCGGCGCCATCACCGACGACACGCGCATCCGCGCCTCGGTGCCGGCGATCCGCGACGCGCTCGCGCGCGGTGCCGCGGTGATGGTGACCTCGCACCTCGGGCGGCCGACCGAAGGGCAGTGGAGCGCCGCCGATTCGATGGCGCCTGTCGCCGCCAGGCTGTCCGAACTCCTCGGCACGCCGGTCCCGCTGGTCAGGGACTGGGTCGACGGCGGCGCGTGGCGGGCGGCGCTCGCGCCCGGGCAGGTCGTGCTGCTCGAGAACTGCCGGTTCAACAAGGGCGAGAAGAAGAACGACGACGCGCTGGCGCAGAGGATGGCGAAGCTCTGCGACGTCTACTGCAACGACGCCTTCGGCACCGCGCACCGCGCCGAGGCGACGACGCACGGCATCGCCAGGTTCGCGCCGGTCGCCTGCGCGGGGCCGCTGCTGGCCGCCGAACTCGACGCGCTCGGCAAGGCGCTCGCGCATCCCGCGCGGCCGCTGGTCGCGATCGTCGCCGGTTCGAAGGTTTCGACCAAGCTCACCGTGCTGAAGGCGCTGGCCGCCAAGGTCGACGTGATGATCGTCGGCGGAGGCATCGCCAATACGTTCATCCTCGCGGTGCACGGGCACGTCGGCAAGTCGCTGGTCGAAGCCGACCTGGTCGGCGAGGCGCAGGCGATCCTCGAAGCGTTTCCGGGCAAGGTGCCGATTCCGGTGGATGCGGTCTGCGCCAAGGAGTTCTCGGCGTCGGCGACCCCGGTGCTGAAGGCAATCGAGAACCTCGAGCCCGACGACCTGATCCTCGACGTCGGCCCGTCGACGATCGCGGCGCTGAAGACGATCATCGCCAGGGCGGGGACGATCGTCTGGAACGGGCCCGTCGGCGTCTTCGAATTCGAGGCGTTCGCGGGAGGCACCAGGGCGCTGGCCGAAGCGATCGCGGACTCGCCTGCGTTCTCGATCGCCGGCGGCGGCGACACCGTCGCGGCGATCAACAAGTTCGGGATCGCCGACCGGATCTCGTACATCTCGACCGCGGGCGGCGCGTTCCTCGAATTCCTCGAGGGCAGGACGCTGCCGGCCGTCGCCATCCTCGAGACGCGCGCGCTGGCCTGACGCGCGGGCGGCGGAATTCCCGTACCATTGCGGGCTTCGCGTCCGCCGCCCGAGGATTGCCCGTGACACGCAACACCAAGATCGTCGCCACGCTCGGCCCCGCCTGCAGCGCTCCGGAGGTGCTCGTGCGCCTGCTGAAGGCGGGGGTCGACGTCGTGCGCCTCAACTTCTCGCACGGCCGCGCGGCCGAGCACATCGAGCGCGCGCGGCTGGTGCGCGAACTCGCCGTCACGCTGAAGCGCGAGGTCGCGATCATGGCCGACCTGCAGGGCCCGAAGATCCGCGTCGGCAGGTTCGTCGACGGCAAGGTCGTGCTCGCCGCCGGGCAGCGCTTCGTGCTCGACGCCGACTGCGAACTGGGCGACGCGACCTGCGCCGGCCTCGACTACAAGGAACTGGTCGACGACGTCGTTCCCGGCGCGGTGCTGCTGCTCGACGACGGGCTGATCGAGCTCACCGTCGAGCGCGTGAGCGGACGCAGGATCATCACCCACGTCGTGCAGGGCGGCACGCTGTCGAACAACAAGGGGATCAACCGCCGGGGCGGCGGACTGTCGGCGCCCGCGCTTTCCACCAAGGACATCGCCGACCTCAAGACCGCCGTCGCCTTCGGCGCAGACTACGTCGCGGTCTCTTTCCCGAAGAGCAAGGACGACATGTACATGGCGCGGGAGATGCTGCGCGCCGCCGGCGGCCACGCCCTGCTGATCGCCAAGATCGAGCGCGCCGAGGCGATCCCCGCGCTGGCGGAGATCATCGACGCCTCCGACGGCATCATGGTCGCCCGCGGCGACCTCGCGGTGGAGGTCGGCAACGCGACGGTGCCCGGGCTGCAGAAGCGGATGATCCGGATGGCGCGCGAGCGCAACAAGCTGACGATCACCGCGACGCAGATGATGGAGTCGATGATCCAGAACCCGGTGCCGACGCGCGCCGAGGTCTCCGACGTCGCCAACGCCGTGCTCGACGGCACCGATGCGGTGATGCTGTCCGCCGAGACCGCCACCGGACGCTTCCCGGTCGAGACCGTCGAGACCATGGCGCAGATCTGCGCGGAGGCCGAGAAGTCGCTGCCGGCCGAGCTCGACCGCGATTTCCTGAACCGGACTTTCACGCGCATCGACCAGTCGGTGGCAATGGCCGCGCTGTTCACCGCTTTCCACCTGAAGGTCAAGGCGATCGCCGCGCTGACGCAGTCCGGCTCGACCGCGCTGTGGATGTCGCGCCACGACTGCGGATGTCCGATCTACGCGCTCACGCCCGAGGTCGCATCGCAGCGCAAGATGGCGCTCTACCGCAACGTGCGGTCGCTCTATTTCGAGCAGGGCGGCGACCGCGACGCGGTGCTGAGGGCGGCCGAGGATATGCTGCTCGCCAGCGGCCAGGTCCAGCACGGCGACCTGATCGTGCTGACCAACGGCGAGCCGATGGGCAAGTCGGGCGGCAGCAACACGATGAAGATCGTGCTGGTCGGAGAGCACCGGGCGTGACGCGCGCGCAGCGCCGGTAGCCACCGACGCGGCGGCAGCGATCGCGCGGCGCTGCGACAACGCCGGCCGCCCCGACCCCGCGATTGCCGGTAAAATGACGGCATCCCCTCGATTGCGATTCCCCAGGAGAACGCCATGCCGCTCGTCTCGATGCGCCAACTGCTCGACCACGCCGCCGAACACGGTTACGGCCTGCCGGCGTTCAACGTCAACAACCTGGAGCAGGTCCAGGCGATCATGGCCGCCGCGACCGAGACCGACAGCCCGGTCATCATGCAGGCGTCGGCGGGAGCCCGCAAGTACGCCGGAGAGACGTTCCTGCGCCACCTGATCGAGGCCGCGGTCGAGAGCTATCCGAACGCGCTGGTCGTGATGCACCAGGACCACGGCCAGTCGCCGGAGATATGCGGGTCGGCGATGGGCCTGGGCTTCACCAGCGTGATGATGGACGGCTCGCTGCAGGCGGACGGCAAGACCATCGCCAGCTACGACTACAACCTCGACGTCACGCGCAAGGTCGTCGACATGGCGCACGCGATCGGCGTGACCGTCGAGGGCGAACTGGGCTGCCTCGGCTCGCTCGAGACGATGATGGGCGACAAGGAGGACGGTCACGGCGCCGACGGCAAGATGACGCGCGAGATGCTGCTGACCGACCCCGACCAGGCGGCCGATTTCGTCAAGCGGACGCAGCTCGACGCGCTGGCGATCGCCATCGGGACCTCGCACGGCGCGTACAAGTTCACGCGCAAGCCGACCGGCGACATCCTCGCGATCGACCGGATCAAGGCGATCCACGCGCGCATCCCGAACACGCACCTGGTGATGCACGGCAGCTCGTCGGTGCCGCAGGACCTCCTGCAGATCATCCGCGACAACGGCGGCGAGATGAAGGAGACCTACGGCGTTCCGGTCGAGGAGATCCAGGAAGGCATCAGGCACGGCGTGCGCAAGATCAACATCGACACCGACATCCGGCTGGCGATGACCGCGGCGATCCGCAAGTTCATGAACGAGCACAAGGGCGCGTTCGATCCGCGCGACTACCTGAAGCCCGCGCGCGAGGCGGCGAAGCAGATCTGCAAGACGCGCTACGAGCAGTTCGGCTGCGCCGGCATGGGGTCGAAGATCAAGCCGCTGCCGCTGGCGACGATCGCGGCGAAGTACGCTTCCGGCGAACTGTCCCAGATCGTCAGGTAGGCGCCGCGGGACAGGCGGGCCGCGCCGCGGCTGCCTGCCCGACGCGCGCCGCTGCCCAAAGGCTGCCATGCTCCCCAACAGTCGCGACCTGAAACGGATCCACCACGTGTTCCGGCAGGGCTTGACGCTGGTCGAGTACGCGGGGCTGCTCGTCATCGCGTTCGCGACGACCTACGCGATGGTCGAGGAGGTCGGCGCGATGATCGCGGTGCGGCGCGTCACGCTGGCCGACCTGCTGCTGATGTTCCTGTTTCTCGAGGTGCTGGCGATGATCAGCCAGTACTTCAGTTCGGGCCAGCTTCCGGTGCGGTTCCCCATGTACATCGCGATGGTCGCGATGGCGCGCTACATCATCCTCGACATCAAGGAACTGACCGAGATGCGGATGCTCGCGGTGTCGGCGTCGATCCTGCTGCTGACGCTCGCCGTGCTCGTGATCCGCTACGGGCACACGAAATTCCCCTACCGCGACGGCGAGGAGAGCGCCGGCGGCGGCGACCAGGCGCCGGGCGGGCACTGACGCGAGGTTCGCGGCGCCGCCGGGCGTCGCCCCCGTGCCAGCAACGTCGCTCGCAGCTTGCAGGTTCCGCTCCCGACATGATCTCCCTCGCCGAAATCGAAGCGGCCGCGCGTGACGTCTACGCGGCGATGCTGCCGACGCCGCAGTACGCTTGGCCGCTGCTGGCCCGGCGCGCCGGGCGCGAGGTCTGGGTCAAGCACGAGAACCACACGCCGACCGGCGCGTTCAAGCTGCGCGGCGGCCTTCACCTGCTGGCAGCGCTCGACGCCGCCGGCGGGACGCTGGGGATCGTCAGCGCGACGCGCGGCAACCACGGGCAGAGCATGGCGTTCGCGGCGCGGCGCTACGGCACGCGCTGCGTGATCGTCGTGCCGCAGGGCAATTCGGCCGACAAGAACGCGGCGATGCGCGCGTTCGGCGCCGAACTGATCGAGTTCGGGCGCGATTTCGACGAGGCGCGCATCCACGCCGGGGAGCTCGCGCGCGAGCAGGGCCTGCGCCTGGTCGGCCCGTTCGAGCACGAACTCGTCGCCGGCGTCGCGACGTACGCGCTCGAGCTGCTGCGTGCGGTGCCGGGCCTCGCGACCGTCTACGTTCCGATCGGCTGCGGCTCCGGGATCTGCGGCCTGATCAGCGCGCGCGACGCGCTGGGCCTTCGCACCGAGATCGTCGGCGTCGTGTCGAGCGGCGCCAACGCCTACGCGCTGTCCTTCGCCGCCGGGGAGCCGGTCGAGACGGCGGCCGCGAGCACGGTGGCCGACGGCATGGCGGTGCGCGTGCCCGTTCCGGCGGCGCTGGCGGTCATCCTGCGCGGTGCCGCGCGCATCGTCGAGGTCACCGACGCGGAGATCGAGGACGCGATGCGCGCGCTGTTCGCCGACACGCACCAGGTCGCCGAGGGTGCCGGCGCGGCGCCGCTGGCGGCGCTGCTGCAGGAAGGCGAACGCGCCGGTTCGAGGTCAGCGGTGATCCTCTCGGGCGGCAACGTCGACCGCGAGGTCTACGCGCGGGTGCTCGCCGGAGGGTGGTCCTGAGGTGATTCGTCGCCCCGGCGGGGGCGACGGGGCAGGCCCGGACGCACGAAGGCCCGGACGAACCGGGCCTTCGCGTGTCTCAACAGCCGGTCGACGCGGACCTTACATGTCCATGTCGCCCATGCCGCCCATGCCGCCCATGCCGCCGCCGCCCATGCCGCCGCCCATGCCCTTTTCATCCTTGGGCAGTTCGGCGACCATCGCATCGGTCGTCAGCAGCAGGCTCGCGACCGACGCCGCGTTCTGCAGCGCAAAGCGCGTCACCTTGGTCGGATCCAGGACGCCCATGTCGACCATGTCGCCGTAGACGCCCGTCGCGGCGTTGAAGCCGAAGTTGCCCTTGCCCTCGACGACCTTGTTGACGACGACCGACGGCTCGTCGCCGGCGTTCTGGACGATCTGGCGCAACGGCTCTTCCAGCGCGCGCAGGACGATCTTGATGCCGGCGTCCTGGTCGTGGTTGTCGCCCTTCAGGCCCTTGAGGTTGGCGCGGGCGCGCAGGTAGGCCACGCCGCCGCCGGCGACGATGCCTTCCTCGACGGCCGCACGGGTCGCGTGCAGCGCGTCCTCGACGCGAGCCTTCTTTTCCTTCATTTCGACTTCGGTCGCGGCACCGACCTTGATCACCGCGACGCCGCCGGCGAGCTTGGCCACGCGCTCCTGCAGCTTTTCCTTGTCGTAGTCGGACGTCGCATCCTCGACCTGCTTGCGGATGTTCTTGACGCGCGCTTCGATCGCTTCCTTCTCGCCGGCGCCGTCGATGATCGTCGTGTCTTCCTTGCCCACTTCGATCTTCTTCGCGCGGCCCAGGTCCTTCAGCGTGGCGTTCTCGAGCTTGAGGCCCAGTTCCTCGGCGATCACGGTGCCGCCGGTGAGGATCGCGATGTCCTCGAGCATCGCCTTGCGGCGGTCGCCGAAGCCCGGCGCCTTGACGGCGGTGGTCTTCAGGATGCCGCGGATGTTGTTGACGACCAGCGTGGCCAGAGCCTCGCCGTCGACGTCCTCGGCGATGATCAGGAGCGGCTTGCCGGCCTTCGCCACCTGCTCGAGCAGCGGCAGCAGGTCACGGATGTTGCTGACCTTCTTGTCGTGCAGCAGGATGTACGGGTCTTCGAGCAGCGCGACCTGCTTGTCCGGATTGTTGATGAAGTAGGGCGAGATGTAGCCGCGGTCGAACTGCATGCCTTCGACCAGGTCGAGCTCGTTCTCGAGGCCCTTGCCGTCCTCGACGGTGATGACGCCTTCCTTGCCGACCTTGTCCATCGCCTCGGCGATCGTCCTGCCGATCGCTTCGTCGGCGTTGGCCGAGATCGCGCCGACCTGCGCGATTTCCTTGCTGGTCGTGCACGGCTTGCTGATCTTCTTCAGCTCCTCGACGACGGCGATGACCGCCCGGTCGATGCCGCGCTTCAGGTCCATCGGGTTCATGCCGGCGGCGACGAACTTGAAGCCTTCGTTGCAGATCGACTGCGCGAGGACGGTGGCCGTCGTCGTGCCGTCGCCGGCGACGTCGGAGGTCTTGGACGCGACTTCCTTCACCATCTGCGCGCCCATGTTCTCGAACTTGTCCTTCAGTTCGATTTCCTTCGCCACGGACACGCCGTCCTTGGTGATCGTCGGCGCGCCGAAGCTGCGCTCGAGCACGACGTTGCGGCCCTTGGGGCCGAGCGTGACCTTGACCGCGTTGGCCAGGACATTCACGCCGACCATCATCTTGTTGCGGGCGCTTTCGCCGAAGCGGACGTCTTTAGCTGCCATGTTGTATCTCCTGAATGCTGTGGGATGGGACGGAAGTGATCAGCCGACGACGCCGATGATGTCGTCTTCGCGCATGTGCAGCAGATCCTGCCCGTCCAGCTTGAATTCCTGGCCCGAGTACTTGCCGAACAGGACGCGGTCGCCGATCTTGACGCCCATCGGGACCAGCTTGCCGCTGTCGTCGGTCTTGCCGGGGCCGGCGTAGACCACTTCGCCCTGCGAAGGCTTTTCGGTCGCGGTGTCGGGGATCACGATCTCGCCGGCCGACTTCTTTTCCTCTTCAACCCGCTTAACGATCACGCGATCGTGCAAAGGACGAATCTTCATGGTTAGCACTCACTCCAAGTGGGAAGTTGTTTCGAATCAATCGCTTCTGGAACCGGTAGGTCCGCGCATCGAGGCCCGGGACGCGTCGGCCGCGCCGTGGGGCAGGGCCGTCGTCCGTTCGCTAGCACTCGACTGATGCGAGTGCTAATAATAAGGGCTGACGCGGCATTAAGCAAGTCCCCCCCGGCTGCTGGCCGGGCGCGGCGGGGACGGAATTTCGTCGCCAGGGGTCCGCTCGGCGCCGCGATCTGCCGGCCCGCGCGCCGCGGCGGCGCCTTTCGGGCCGCCCGAATGCGAACGCGCCGCCCGGGTCGCCCGGGGCGGCGCGTTCTTCTCGGAGGCCGAGCCTACTTCGTTGCCGCCGCCTTCTTGGCCGGTTCGGCGGCCTTGGCCGGTTCGGCTGCCTTGGCGGGCTCCGCGGCCTTGGCGGGCTCCGCAGCTTTGGCCGGCGCCGTCACCTTCGCGGGCTCGGTGTTGAGATCGAGGCTGGGCCAGGTGCGGCCGTGACAGGCCGGATTCGCGCAGAAGCTGCCGCCGTCCTTGCCCCACTTGATCGGGCCGTGGCACATCGCGCAGGAGTCGTCGATCTTCGCGCGGTGGTCGCGCATCCAGTTGGGCTCGTTGTGGCTGTCGGGAGGCGTCACGTCGGCCATGATGGTCGAAGCGACGGTCTTCACCGTGCCTTCGACGCTGACCTGCGGGATGTCGTGGCAGAGCGTGCACTGCAGCCTGATCGCCTCGCCCTTCTCGTTGAAGTGCTTGCCGTCGTGGCAGCGGAAGCAGCCGGGCGAGTCCTTGTGGCCAACGTGGTTCGGGAACGACTTCCAGGTGAGGTCCTTGGACTCGAACTCGGACAGCTTGAGGATCTCGAGCATCGTCGCGGCGAACTGCGCCTCGGCCGCCTTGACCTTGGGCTTCATTTCACCCTTGGGTGCGGCGTCGGCGATGATCTGCTGGAACTTGGGAATCTGTTCCTCCATCACGCCGTGGATCGGCGCCGCCTTGTCGATGATGGCCAGCGCGCGCGCCTTGATCGAAGGCAGGCTGCGGTCGATCTTGCCCTCGAGGATGGCGTTGTCGACGCGGTCGGACGGGTTGACGAACGGGTGCCCGGCCGCGTTGTGGCACTCGGCGCACTCGAACCGGTTCTTCGGCGCCTGGTCCATCTCGGCGCGGCTCACCTTGCTGGCGGCGTCGAAGTACGTCGTCGACTTGCCGTCCTTGCCGGTGATCCGTACCCAGGGGATCGTGCGCTTCTGCGGGTCGTCGCTCACGTACTCGACGTTCTGGTCGATGTGCCAGTGGATCCCGCGCGTCGCCTTCTCGCGCGCCTCGCCGCTGCCGGTGTGGACGACGAGGCGGGTGCGCGTCTCGGTGCTCTTGGCGTCGATGTCGTAGTGGACCTTGGTCCGGACCTTGTCGTCGTGGTTGACCGACGGCCAGTGGCAGCCTTCGCAGGAGTCGCGCGCCGGGCGCAGCGTCGTGGCGTTGAGCGGCCGCTTGTAGCCGGTGATCATGCCCAGCAGTTCGTGGTAGTGCGCCGCCTTGAGCGTCATCAGCTGCAGCGTCGGCAGGCGCCCCATGTGGCACTCGACGCACTGGACGCGCGCGTGCGCGTAGACGGCGTAGGCGCGCGGCTCCTCGGGATGGACCGCGTGGCAGTTGTTGGTGCAGAACGCGTTGCTGTTGCTGTACTCCCAGGCGACGATGCTGCCGGCGCCGAGCACCGCGAGAGCGATGGCGCCCAACACGATCGTCGCCACCGTTCCCAGCATGAACGTACGCTGACCCAAGTTGACCTTCATCTCCGACCCCCCCTCTTTGCGATGCCGTGCGCCTGACACTCGTTGCGCCGGCTTCTCGCCGCGTGCCCCCGCCGGCAGGCGGAGGCTAAAAAAAAGGCCCCGCCGCATTCCGTCGGGGACCCCGGGGCGGCCGGTGCGACTGCTTCCGGCCGCCAGATGCGAGTATAGCTACACGAAGCTGTAAACGATCAACACGATCGCGATGACGCCGAGCGTCAGCGCCGTGCCGCCGACGATCCACCCGAACCACTTCGCTTCCTCGGTCGGCGCCGGCGCCAGTTCGGATTCGAGGCGACCCTCGCTCACCATGCGCGCGTACTGGACGCCGCGCTCTTCCTTCAACTCGTGCTCCGAGATGCGCCCGGTGAAGACCACCGTGTCCATCGGAAACTTGTCGGGCCGCAGGTGGCCGTTGAAGAAGTGGAAGGTGAAGATGAAGCCC
>CAIWHR010000215.1 GCA_903912485.1 uncultured beta proteobacterium
CGGATGGTGATCGGCAGGGCGGGCGAGGCGATCGCAGCACTCGCGGGCGAGACCGGCGCCGACCTCATCGTCGTCGGGCGCGCCGGCGAAGGCGGCCGGCTGCAGCGGCTGCTGCCGGGCGAGACGGCGCACCGGATCATCGGGCTCGCGACCTGCCCGGTGCTGGTGGTCAAGCGCTGACCGCCGTTCGCATCCGGCAGCGGCGGCGCCGCCGCCGACGGGAGAACCGGCGCAGTCCCGGCGCGCCTCGCGCCGGCTCCGGTTCAGGCGTTCAGCGCCGCGATCAGCGACGCCACTTCCTCCGCCGACTCGGCGAGGATCTGCTTCAGCGTCTCGGTGTCGATGGCCAGATCGATGTCGACCGGTTCGCCCCGGTGCCCGGTCCCCGCCAGGCGGCTCAGAGGCGACTCGACCGGCGCCAGCTGATCGGCGAGCAGCAGCACGTCGCCGATGGATTCGGGCGGGTACGACAGGTAGCCGGCCCACAGCGTGTCCGCCGCGTCGAGGATCTCCTGCGGCACGCCCAGCACGCGCAGCACGGCACTGCCCACCTGCGCCTGGCCTTCGTCGTCCCACTCCTCGAGCCCGCCTTCGAGCAGACCCGGATAGCTCGCCGCCCGCGACAGCAGGTAGAAACCTCCGACCTCGTGCACGATGCCGGCGAAGGATGCGGTGTCGGGATCCTTGTGCACGACCCGCTGCGCGATGACGCGCGCCAGCGCCGCGACGTGCGCCGAGTGCTCCCACAGCTGCTCGGCCAGCGCCCTGTGCGCCGGCACCTGCGACATGTCTTCCATCTGCCGCACGATGACCGCGGCGGCCAGCGTGCGCACGGTCCGGAATCCCAGCCGCGCGACCGCGCTGCGGACGTCGATCGTCGCGCGGCCTTCGCGCCTGAAGGCGACCGAGTTGGCGATGGCGACGACGCGCGCCGACAGCATCGGCTCGGCGGAAATCAGCCGGCTCAACCTTTCGATCGAGCAGTCGGGGTCGTCGAGCGCGTGCTGCACGCGCAGCACCAGTTGCGCGTGCGTGGGAAACACCATGTTGCCGCTCGCCGCGTCCATGGCGATCCGTTCCAACGCCGTCTGCACGACCATTGCCCCTCCTGTGCCGGCCACACGCACCCAATCCGGGTTATCGGCGCGGCGGGAGCCCGGGCGCAGGGTGCGCCGGGCCGCCCGGACTACGCGGCCGGCACGACGGCGGTCGCCTCCAGCTCGATCCTGCCCGGGCTGTCGAGCAGGTCGCTGACGAAGATCATGCTCATCGCCGGATAGTGCGTGCCCATGTGCCGGCGCCAGATGCCGCCGAGTTCGCGGCGCGCCGCGAGATACGCGGGCTTGTCGCAGCAGAACGCGGTGATCCGGCAGATGTGCTGCGGCGCGCCGCCGGCCTCGGCCAGGACCGCGAGCACGTTCTGCAGCGCCTGGTCGAACTGCGGCGCGATCTCGGAGGAGTGGAAGCGCTGCTGCGCGTCCCAGCCCACCTGGCCGGCGATGAACACGATCCGGCCGGCGTCGACGGCGATGCCGTTGGCGTAGCCCACCGGCGGCGCCCAGCCTTCGGGCAACAGTGCCTGCATGGTCGTTCTCCTCAGTCGGTGTAGCTGGGCGGATCGGGGTCGACCGCCCAGTCCGAATCGGGCTTCGGGACCTTCGCCAGCCACGCCTTGACGAGTTCGACGTGCTCGCGCTCCTCGGCCTCGAGCTCCAGCGCCGCGCGGCGGACCGTCGCCACCGTCGCCACGCGCGCCAGCCGCCCGAAAAAGGCCTCGGCGCGCTGCTCGCTGGCCAGCGCCAGCTGCAGCGCGTGCCAGGGCTGCATCAGGTAATGCACCTCGTCGCCGGGCGCGGTTTCCGGCGCCTCGAAACCCTCCCAGGTCGCCCTGCCCGGCGGCAGCGGAGGCACCTCGCTCCAGCCCATCTCGGTCATGATCTGCGTCGCGTGCCTGCCCTCGATGTCGGCCATCTTGCGGAACAGCGCCGCCACTTCGAGGTTGTTGCACACCTCCATCGCGTCGGCGAATTCGGCGTAGCGCTGCGACGCCTCGGTCTCCATCACCAGCGCCAGCGTCATGAACTCCCTGATCGTGCGCGGTGCGTTCAGCGCGGGCTTGCGCGCGGCCGGACGCCGGGCCGGCTTGGTCGTCTTCCTGGCTGCAGCCGTCATAGCAGGAACTCCGCTTCGAGGTCGGCCGGCGTCAACTTCGCCTTGCCGGTGGAGGAACGGTACACCGGCCGGTCGCCGGCGTAGAGCACGCCGATGTTGAAGCCGTCGTCGGTCATGATCCGCCGCGCGGCGCGCGCCGCATCGTCGGTGGGCGCGACCGGCGACGGATGCGCGAGCTTTTTCCACTCCTTCTGCTCGGGCCGGAAGGTCACGCACGGCGACAGGATCTCGACGAACGAGAAGCCCGGGTGGCGGATCGCCTGCGCGATGATGTCCGCGGTGCCGTTGGGGTCGCCGGCGAAGGCGCGCGCGACGAAATTGGCGCCCGACGCGAGCGCGATCACCAGCGGGTGGAACGAGCGCACGCCGGTGCCGCCGGGCGAGAGCTTGTTGTCCCAGTCGGGCTCGGTCGTCGGCGACGCCTGACCCTTGGTCATCCCGTACACGTGGTTGTCCATCACCAGGTAGGTGAGGTCGACGTTGCGCCGGCAGGCGTGCAGGAAGTGGTTGCCGCCGATCGAGTAGCCGTCGCCGTCGCCGCCGGCGACCACCACGGTGAGGTCGGGGCGGGCGACCTTGAGGCCGGTTCCGGCCGCCAGCGCGCGGCCGTGCACGCCGTGGAAGCCGTAGCAGGTCGTGTACGCCGGGATGCGCGACGAGCAGCCGATGCCCGACACGACGACGACCTCGTGCGGCGGCACCTGCACCTTGGCCAGCGCCTTGGTCACGCTGGAGAGCACCGAGTAGTCGCCGCAGCCGGGGCACCAGATCGGCTTGTACGCCGACTTGTACGCCGAGAACGTCAGCGGGGCGGGAAGCGTGGGAGCGTTCATACCGAGATTCCTCCGAGCGGGCCGGTGCCGGCCCATTCGACGATCGCCGTCGTCAGTTCGCCGGGGCGCAGCGGCAGCGGCCCCGGGCGATGGAAGCTCGCGGGCTTCCCCGGCAGGTCGTACATCGAGCGCAGGTAGCGGTAGAGCTGGCCGCCGTGATTCTGCTCGACGACCAGCACGCGCGCCACAGCTTCCAGCGCGGCGGCCAACGCCGCCGGCTGCGCGGGGGCCAGAAGGCGCAGCGCGATGAGGCGCACGTCGACGCCCAGCGCGCGCGCGCGGGCAACCGCTTCGCGCACCGCGGCGGTCGTCGAGCCGAAGGTGATCACCGCGGCGTCGCCTTCGCCTTCGATGTCGGCCCAGTAACGCCCGTAGTCGTGCTGCGCCAGCTTGCGCTCGCGCTTGTCGAGCTGCGTCGCGTGGTCGCGCGACTGGCTGCTGGGGATGCCCGCCTCGGTGTGCTCGAGGCCGTCGGCGGTGTAGACGACGCCCTTCGTTCCCGGGATCGCCATCGGCGACACGCCGGAACCGGTGTTCCGGTAGCGCTTGTAGTCGGGCGTGTCCGCCGCCGCCGTCAGCCGCGCGGCGACGTAGCCGGCGTCGTCGGGCCGGTCGATGATCGCCCGCGACTGGCCCATGAACTGGTCGGACAGCACGATCACCGGCGACTGCAGCGCCTCGGCCAGGTGCACCGCCCACTGCGTCGCCGCGATGCAGTCGGCGATCGACGTCGGCGCCACGACCAGCCGCGGCGCGTCGCCGTGCAAGCCGCTGACGGCGAACGACAGGTCGCTCTGCTCGCTCTTCGCCGGAATGCCGGTCGACGGCCCGCCGCGCATCACGTCGACGACGACGATCGGCACTTCGGCGGTCACCGCGAGCCCGATGCCCTCGGCCATCAGCGCGAGACCCGGCCCGGCGGTCGCGGTCAGCGACGGCACGCCGCCGTACGACGCGCCGATCGCCATGTTGACCGACGCGAGCTCGTCCTCGGCCTGCAACAGCGTGCCGCCGACCTTGACCAGCGCCGGCGCCATCCATTCGAGCAGCTCGGTGGCGGGCGTGATCGGGTACGCGGCGACGAAGCGGATGCCGCCGCGGATCGCGCCGTAGCCCGCCGCCTCGTTGCCGCTGATCTGCCAGCGCTTCGCCGCCGCGGCGGCGCCGGCGGCGAGCTTCGGCATGCCGTCGATGCCCGCGGCCGACTCGATCCCGGCGCGCAGCGCGGCGAGGTTCGCCTGCAGCGCCTCGTCGCCGCGCTTCCACGAGTCGGACAGCGCGGCTTCCAGCGCGGCGGCCGGAATGCCGGCCAGCGACCCGGCGACGCCGAGCGCGACCATGTTGGTCCAGCTGCCGGCGATGGCCTTGGCGGTCTTCTTGAACGGCAGCGCGACGTAGCGCGCGCCGCTCGCCTTGAACACCTCGGGCGGCTCGCCCTCGTCGGGGTCGCCGATCATCAGGCTCGCCGCCGTCAGCGGGATCTCGTCGGCGAAGCGGTTGACGTTCTGCCAGTCGATGGCGAGCAGCAGGTCGAAGCCGTCGTCGAGCGAGTCGATCGGCACCCGCGCGAGGCGCACCAGCGCCGCCGCCTCGCCGCCGCGGATCTGCGGCCCGCTGGTGCGGACCATGAGGCCGTAGAGCCCCGCCTTCGCGGCGGCGTCGAGCAGCAGCGTTCCCGCGGTCATCACGCCGCTGCCGCCGCTGCCGGCCAGCGCGATCGAGATGCCGATTGCCGCGTCGCGCGCCTTCACTTGTCCCGCCTGTTGCACCGAGGCTTGCACCATGTTTCTCCTTCTCACGAAGCGCCGAAGTTACGGCAGACCGGCCGGTTCGATTTGACCCAGATCAAGGCATCGCGCATCCTGCTCCTGCATCATTAATCGCTTAAACCGGTATTATGGTACTGTATTACCAGAATAGCGACCGGAACCGGTCCGGTCAAGCCCGCGATCCGCGGTTCGAACAGGGCGCTGCGGCCAAGCCCGCCGCCCGCTAAAGGAGGAGTCCGAACGATGAGCATTGACGGCCACCGCTGGCTGATGACCGCCGTGAACGCGCCGCTGGAGCGCGCGGCGTTTCGCCCCGAGCCGGGGCCCGGCGAGGTCGTGGTCGCCATCGCCGGCTGCGGCGTCTGCCACACCGATCTGGGCTACCTGTACGACGGCGTGCGCACCAACCACCCGCTGCCGCTGACGCTCGGCCACGAGGTCAGCGGCCGCGTCGTCGCCGCCGGCGCCGACGCCGCCGCGTGGATGGGCAAGCCGGTCATCGTCCCCGCGGTGCTGCCCTGCGGCGAATGCGACCTCTGCCGGCGCGGCCACACGACCATCTGCCGCGCGCAGAAGATGCCCGGCAACGACATCCAGGGCGGCTTCGCCACGCACATCGTGGTGCCCGGGCGCGGCCTGTGCGAAGTCGACGAAACCCGCCTCGCCGACGCCGGGCTCGCGCTGCCCGAGGTGTCGATCGTCGCCGACGCGCTGACCACGCCGTACCAGGCGGTGCGCCGCGCCGGCGTGACGCCGGGCAGCCTCGCCATCGTCGTCGGCGCCGGCGGCGTCGGCGGCTACTGCGTGCAGATCGCCAGCGCTTTCGGCGCCAAGGTCGTCGCCATCGACGTCGACGAGGATAAGCTCGAGGCGATCTCGCATCACGGCGCCGCGCTGACGCTCGACGCCCGCGCGCTGGACGGCAAGGCGATCAAGGCCGCCGTCGGCGCGTTCGCGAAAAAGGAGGGGCTGCGCCCGACCGAGTGGTTCATCTTCGAATGCTCGGGCACCGCGGCGGGCCAGCTCACCGCCTACGGGCTGCTCGTCCACGGCGCGACGCTGTCGGTGGTCGGCTTCACCATGGCCAAGGTGGAGATCCGGCTGTCGAACCTGATGGCGTTCGACGCGCGCGCGTTCGGCAACTGGGGCTGCCCGCCCGAAGGCTACCCCGCCGCGCTCGACCTCGTGCTCGACGGCAAGGTCGCGATCAAGCCCTTCGTCGAAATGCATCCGCTGGACGACATCAATCGCGTTTTCACCGCCGTCCATCACCACGAGATCAAGAAGCGTGCGGTGATGGTTCCCACCGCCTGAGGACTGACCCATGAACGCTCCCGTGCGCGAATTCAAGAACCACGATCTGACCGAAGACTTCTCCCGACCCGGCGTCCGCTTCGAGAAGCGGCCCGCGACCACGCCGGACGGCAACGCCGTTGCCGGCCTGTACAACGCGTGGATCACGCTCGACAACCCCGGGCAGTACAACTCGTACACCACCGACATGGTGAAGGGCACGATCCTCGCGTTCCGCGCGGCGACCGACGCCCGCGACGTCAACTGCGTGGTCTTCACCGGCGCCGGCGACAAGGCGTTCTGCACCGGCGGCAACACCAAGGAATACGCCGAGTACTACGCCGGGCACCCGCAGGAGTACCGGCAGTACATGCGCCTGTTCAACGACATGGTGAGCGCGATCCTCGGCTGCGACAAGCCGGTGATCTGCCGCGTCAACGGCATGCGCATCGGCGGCGGCCAGGAGATCGGGATGGCCTGCGACTTCTCGGTCGCGCAGGACCTCGCGCGCTTCGGGCAGGCCGGCCCCAAGCACGGCTCGGCGCCGATCGGCGGCGCGACCGACTTCCTGCCGCTGATGGCCGGCAGCGAGCGCGCGATGGCCGCGTGCGTGCTGTGCGAGCCGTTCTCGGCGCACAAGGCGTACTGGATGGGCGTGCTGACCGACGTCGTGCCGGCGCTGAAGGTCGACGGCGAATTCGTCGCCAATCCGCTGGTCGAGACGCAGCGCATGGTCGACGCCTACGGCCGCTTCGCCTTCGGCGAGCCGAAGACCGGCGCGGCACTGAAGGAAGGCAAGGCGCTGCTCGCGCGCGGCAGCGTCGACCTCGCGCTGCTCGACGCCAGGGTCGACGAGCTGTGCGCGAAGATGCTGCTGACCTTCCCCGACTGCATGACCAAGACGCTGGAGGAGCTGAGGAAGCCCAAGCTCGAGTCGTGGAACCGCAACAAGGAAGACTCGCGCGCCTGGCTGGCCCTCAACATGATGACCGAGGGCCGCGCCGGCTTCACCGCGTTCAACGACGGCCCCAAGGACAACCGCGAGATCGACTTCGTGCTGCTGCGCCAGAAGCTCGCCGCCGGCGAGTCCTGGGTCGGCCCGCTGCACGACTCGGTCCAGCCGAAGCCGAAGACCGGGGGCTGAACGTGGCCGACGCGTCCCCCCTGAAGGACTGGCTGGAGCACGACGGCGCGCTGCTGCGGCTGCGCCTCGCGCGGCCGAAAGCCAACATCGTCGACGCGGCGATGGTCGCCGCGCTTTCCGGCGCCTTCGTCGCCTATCGCGGGCACCCCGGCCTCACCGGCGTGCTGCTCGACGCCGAAGGGCCGAACTTCAGCTTCGGCGCCAGCGTCGACGAGCACCTGCCCGAGGGCTGCGCGGCGATGCTCGCGTCGCTGCACGCGCTGGTCCTCGCGATGCTCGAGTTTCCGGTGCCGATCCTCACCGCGGTGCGCGGCCAGTGCCTCGGCGGCGGGCTCGAAGTGGCACTCGCCGGCGGCCCGATCTTCGCCGCGCCGGACGCGCAGCTCGGCCAACCCGAGATGCTGCTCGGCGTGTTCGCGCCGGCGGCGTCGGTGCTGCTGCCGTACCGGGTCAACCAGCCCGCCGCCGAGGACCTCTTGTTCTCCGGCCGCTCGATCGGCGGCGCCGAGGCCCGCGCGATGGGCCTCGTGCACACGGTCGCCGACGACCCGGAGTTCGCCGCGCTCGCGTACTTCCAGCGCCACCTGTCCGGCAAGAGCGCAGCGTCGCTCGCCTGCGCCGTCGCCGCCGCGCGCGGCGCGATGATTCCCGACGTGCGCCGCCGCCTGCACGAAGTCGAGCGCCTCTACCTCGACCGCCTGATGCACACCCGCGACGCCAACGAAGGCCTCGTCGCCTTCCTCGGCAAGCGCAAACCCCGATGGGAGCACCGCTGATGGAGATCAATCCGCCCGTGATCCGCATTGTCGAGCGCTGCCAGGCGCTGTTCGAGGACCTCGACCTGACCGCGGTCAAGGCGTGGAAGGCCGCGGTGCCGGGGCGCAAGGCGATCGGCTACATGCCGGTCTACGTGCCGCGCGAGCTGGTGCACGCGGCGGGCATGCTGCCGGTGGGCATCCTCGGCGGCGGCGACTCGCTGGAGGTCATCCAGGGCGACGCGTACTACCAGAGCTACATCTGCCGCATCCCGCGCTCGACCATCGAGCTCGGCCTCACCGGGCGCCTCGACTGCCTCGACGGGATGATGTTCCCGTCGATCTGCGACGTCATCCGCAACCTGTCGGGCATGTGGCAAATCCTGTTCAAGGACAAGTACGTCAAGTACTTCGACGTGCCGCAGAACTACGACGACGCGATCGGCGGCAGGTTCTACGTCCACGAACTCGAGATCCTGCGCGACGACCTCGGCCGCATGCGCGGCGCGCCGGTCACCGACGCCGAGCTCAACACGTCGATCGCCGTCTACAACGAGAACCGCCGCGCGATCGCCGAACTCTACGCGTACCGCGCCGCCAAGCCGTGGCAGGCGCCGACGGCCGAGGTCTACCTGGTGCTGCGCGCAGGCATGCTGCTGCCGCCGGAGGAGCACACGCTGCTGGTGCGCGAGTACATCGCCGCCGCCGACGCGCTCGCGCGCCCGAAGCGCGACAACGCCCGCGTCGTGCTGACCGGCGGCTTCTGCGAACAGCCGCCGCTGGGGCTCATCAAGTCGATCGAGATGGCGGGCTGCTACATCGTCGACGACGACTTCATGCTGGTGACGCGCTGGCTGCTCGACGACGTGCCCGCCGACGGCAACCCGCTGGAGGAACTGTCGAAGGCGTTCCTCCACCGCTCGGCGTCGACCGCCGCCAAGTACGACGCCCGGCGCGAGGACAAGGGCGTGTTCCTGCTCAACCAGATCAGGACCCGCGGCGCCGAGGGCGTGATCTTCGCCGCACCGTCGTTCTGCGACCCGGCGCTGCTCGAGCGGCCGATGCTGCAGGACGTGCTGACGCAGCACACGGTGCCGCACACCGCGTTCAAGTATTCCGAGAACACCGGGCAGATGGCGCCGATCCGCGAGCAGGCGGGAACGTTTGCCGATTCGATCAAACTCTGGAGTGCAGCATGACCGCGACCGCCCCGATGCCCGCCTCCGTCAAGAAGCCGCAGAACGTCCAGAAAGAGGACGCGATGTGGCTGCAGAAGGAGCTGATCAACAGCAACTACCACGACCTCGCGACCGCGCACCAGAACGGGCGCAAGGTGTCGGCGACGTTCGTCCCCGGCAACCTCAACGAGCTCCTGATGTGCTTCGATTTCGCGCGCAGCCTGCCCGAGACCAACGCGCTGCAGAACGGCATGCGCAAGAAGTCCGGGAAGATGATCATGGACGCCGAGCGCGACGGCCAGAGCGAGGACGTCTGCACCTACGTCAAGGCCGACCTCGGCATGATGATGGGCGGCGAGATCGGACCCACCGGCGAAGTGCTGCCCCGGCCCGACCTGCTGCTGCTGTCGTACACCGGCTGCTTCACCTTCATGAAGTGGTTCGAGCTGATCCGCCACAAGTACGGCTGCGAGACGGTGATGCTGCACGTGCCGTACCAGGGCGAGGGCAGGATCGCGCCGAACATGCGCGACTACGTCGTCAGGCAGCTGAAGGAGACGGTGATCCCGACGCTGGAGCGCATCTCGGGCGTCAAGTTCGACATCGACCGCCTGCGCCAGTACATGCGCGAGTCGCAGAAGGCCGAGGACGACCTGGTCGCGGTGCTGCAGTCGGCGAAGAACCGGCCGTCGCCGATCGACGGCTATTTCGGCGCCGTCTACTACATCGGCCCGATCTTCACCGCGTTTCGCGGCATGCCCGAAGCCACCGAGTACTACCGCGTGCTGCGCCGGGAGATCGAGCAGCGCGTGCGCGAAGGCAAGGGACCGGTCACGCCCGAGGGCGAGATGGGCGAGGAGAAATACCGCCTCGTGGTCGAAGGACCGCCCAACTGGACCAGCTTCCGCGAGTTCTGGAAGATGTTCTACGACGAGGGCGCGGTCGTCGTGTCGTCGACCTACGCCAAGGTCGGCGGCCTCTACGACTTCGGCTTCCGCCACGACGCCGACCGCCCGCTGGAATCGCTGGCCGAGTACTGCCTCGGCTGCTACACCAACCTCAACCTGCCGTCGCGGATCGACATGATCTGCAGGTACATCGACGAATACCAGGCCGACGGCCTCCTGATCAACTCGATCAAGAGCTGCAACAGCTTCTCGGCCGGGCAGCTGCTGATCCTGCGCGAGGTGGAGAAACGCACCGGCAAGCCGGCGGCGTTCATCGAGACCGACCTCGTCGACCCGCGCTACTTCTCCGCGGCGAACGTGAAAAACCGGCTGGAGAGCTACTTCCAGATGGTCAAGGCGAAGCGCGTCGCCGCCGGCGCGCACTGACAATGACGACCCCCCGTAGCTCACGACGTTCGCCTCCCCCCCGAGGAGGGCGAATGACGACCCCCCGTAGCTCACTGCGTTCGCCTCCCCCCCGAGGGGGGCGCTCAGCGCCCTTCGGGCGGCCGAGCGGGCGCTGAGAGGAGACCGCCACCATGCGCTGCTTCATCGGAATCGACCTGGGCTCCACGACCACCAAGGCCGTGGTCATCGACGAGAACCAGAACATCCTCGGCCGCGGCATCACCAATTCGCGATCGAACTACGACACCGCGGCGGCGATCGCCAAGCAGGAGGCGCTGGTCAACAGCCGCTTCCACCTGTTCCGCGAGGCGCTCGGCAGCGCCGGCGCGCTCGACGGCGCGCTCGACGCCTTCCTCGCGCAGCTCGAGCGCGACTTCCGCTCCGAGCAGTACCTGGAACAGCTGGGCGACCTCGCCGCCACCTGCCAGCGCAGCCTGGCGACGGCGAAGTTCGGCGATGCCACCGCCGCGGTCGGCGTGGCGCTGACCGAGGTGTTCGGGCGGCTGGCCGCCGAGGCGCCGCAGCTGTTCGCGCCGGGAGCCAAGCGCAAGTCGGACTTCTTCCGCGACATCGCCGGCAGCCAGTATCTCGCGACCGGCGAGGCGGTGGCCAAGGAAGCCGGCATCCGCTACGACTTCCTGCTCAACGTCTTCGACCGCTCGATCATCGAGGTCGAGAACCGCGTCTACGGCGATTCGATCCGGCGCCACCTGCTCGCCGCGCTGGAGCGAACCTTCGTCGCGCTGCCCGACACCGCCGCGCGGCGGCAGCAGGTCGAGGCGCCGATCAAGGGCATCCTCGACATGGACATGGAGGAGACCTACGTCGTCGGCACCGGCTACGGCCGCGCGCGGCTGCCGTTCTCGAAGGAGCACATCCGCTCCGAGATCCTGTGCCACGGCCTCGGCGCGCACATGATGCATCCGGGCACCGCGACGGTGCTCGACATCGGCGGCCAGGACACCAAGGCGATCCAGGTCGACCCGCACGGGATCGTCGAGAGCTTCCAGATGAACGACCGCTGCGCGGCGGGCTGCGGCCGCTACCTCGGCTACATCGCCGACGAGATGAACATGGGCCTGCACGAGCTCGGGCCGATGGCGATGAAGTCGACCAAGACGATCCGCATCAACTCGACCTGCACGGTGTTCGCCGGCGCGGAGCTCCGCGACCGGCTGTCGCTGGGCGACCGGCGCGAGGACATCATGGCCGGGCTGCACCGCGCGATCATCCTGCGCGCGATGTCGATCCTCGCCCGCTCCGGCGGCATCCGCAACGAGTTCACGTTCACCGGCGGCGTGGCCAAGAACGAGGCGGCGGTGAAGGCGCTGAAGGATCTCGTCCGCGAGAACTACGGCGACCTGAAGCTCAACATCAACCCCGATTCGATCTACACCGGCGCGCTCGGCGGCGCGACCTTCGCCTGGCGCGCGGTGGTCGAGGAAGGAAAAGTGGCGGAGGCGCGTCAATGATGCCCTTTCGCAATCTGCCCGCCCACGCAGTGGGCAAGACCGGGGATGCGTCATGACACTTACCATCGGCATCGACATCGGCTCCGGCGCCGTCAAGTCCACGCTGTTCCGGACCGACGGCGACCGCCACGAGTGGCTCGCCAAGCGCTGCGAGCGCATCCGGCGGCGCGACCCGATGACGCTCGCGCAGGAAGGCTGCGACGGCGTACTCGCCGACGCCGGGATGAAGGTCGAGGACATCGACTACATCGCGACCACCGGCGAGGGCGAGAACGTCAGGTTCGCCACCGGCCACTTCTATTCGATGACGACGCACGCGCGCGGCGGCGTGTTCCTGCACCCCGGCATCAAGGCGGTCGTCGACGTCGGCGCGCTCAACGGCCGCGCGATCTACGTCGACGCGCGCGGCAAGGTGCTGTCGTACAAGATGACCAGCCAGTGCGCGTCGGGCTCGGGGCAGTTCCTCGAGAACATCGCGCGCTATCTCGGCGTCGCGGTCGAGGAGATCGGGCCGCTGTCGAAGTCGTCGCAGACGCCCGAGAAGGTGAGTTCGATCTGCGCGGTGCTGGCCGAGACCGACGTCATCAACATGGTGTCGCGCGGCATCGCGACGCCCGACATCCTCAAGGGCATCCACCTGTCGATGGCCTCGCGCATCGTCAAGCTGCTGAAGGTCACCGGCATCAAGGACGGCACCGCGCTGATGACCGGCGGCCTCGCGCTCGACGCGGGCCTGCTCGCGTCGATCCAGGAGGAGATGGTCAACGAGAAGGTCAACGTGACCGCGGTCAGCCACGAGGACTCGATCTACGCCGGCGCCATCGGCGCCGCGCTGTGGGGCGCGTTCCGGCACGGTAAACTGCGCGAACTCGAAGCGCGCGCCGCCGCCTGACCGGCAGCGCCGCCCGAACCCCAACAGGAGACCCCATGGCACTGCTCATCAACGACGACTGCACCTCCTGCGACGCCTGCCTGCCCGCGTGCCCCAACGACGCGATCAGCGTCGGCGACCCGGTCTACGTGATCGACGCGCTGCGCTGCACCGAGTGCGTCGGCGCGCACGACGAACCGCAGTGCAAGCTCGTCTGCCCCGCCGACTGCATCGTCGCGAATCCCGATTTCCAGGAAACTCCCGAAGAGCTGACGGCCAAGTACGAGTCGCTGCACGGCTGAGCGGCGTTTGCCGGGTCGCCGATTCGCGCGCCCCTTCGGCGTAGAGGGCGCACTCTCCCCGGCACGCGAACGGGTCGGCACGCAGGACTTGCGCCGTCGCCGGCCCCCTCACGAGCGCCCCCCCCCCCGCACGAGCGCCCCCCCGCCCCCCCGCGCCCCCCGCGCAGTGCCCCCCGCGCAGTTGACGCAGTGGCGGGGGGCGGCCTATTCTCTTCCCCCGGCCTCCTGGAGCCGCGGCCCCGCGTGCGGTCACAGGAGTCGATCCTCGCGAATTCGCTCGGCTCAGCGCGAATGGGCGGGGTGACGGTTTGAAGCCTCGCACGTCGCCACAGGCAGAGCGCGAACCGCGTCTTTCACCAGAACGGGCTTCATCGACGAATTGGAGGGATCCGATGCGAATTTCGAGACTGTTGATGCTGGCAGGCGTCGTCGGCTACGCATCATCGGGCGCGGCGATCGAGACCAGCAACTGGACCTGCATAGGCACCTGCGGGACTTCCGGAGCGGACGGCGTGGTTTCACTTTCGCCCGTGGCCGGCAGCACCTCCTTCGGCTATGTGACGACGCAAAACGGCGTCGACGGCCTTGGACTGCCCGGGATCGGCGGGGACGGTTCCTCCGACAGTGGCCGCGCGACCAACGGGTCGCGGATTCGCTCGGCGCCGTTCAGCGGGACGGCCGGGCAGCAGCTGTCGTTCCATTTCAATTACATCACCTCCGACGGCGCAGGGTACTCGGACTATGCCTGGGCCCGGCTGCTCGATGCGAACGGCGACCCGGTGGCGTTGCTCTTCACGGCACGCACGACGATCGACGGCAACACGGTGCCGGGGTTCTCGATGCCGCAACCTGCCGCGACGCTCATCCCTCCGGCCACTCCGATCAAGGCGGGCGGGCCCGAATGGAGCCCGCTCGGCATGTTTTCGGGGTTGTGTTTTGACGTCGGCTGCGGTTACACCGGCTGGACTCAAGCCATCTATGCGCTGCCGAAGTCCGGCAGCTTTGTCCTGGAACTTGGCGCCGTGAACTGGGACGACACCTTCTTCGACTCCGGGATCGCCTTCGACGGCGCCACCATCGGCGGCCAGACGCCCGCGCCGATCCTGAATTACCAGGGCCTGTGGTGGAATCCGCAGGAATCGGGCTGGGGCATCAACTTCGCGCACCAGGGCGACATCATCTTCGCCACCTGGTTCACCTACGACGCGGACCACAAGCCGTGGTGGCTGATCGCGCAGCTCGAGAAGACCGCCAGTGGCGTCTATTCGGGCGGCGTCTCGACGGTCGCCGGGCCGCCTCTTGGCAGCGTCCCGTTCCCGCCCGGCGGGAGTCCTGGCGGAGCCGTCGAGACCCCCGTCGGCACGATGACGGCAACCTTCACCGACGCGAGGCACGGAACGATCGCCTACACCGTCAACGGCACGGCGCAGACCAAGGCGATCATCCCGCAGGTGTTCGGGCCGCTGCTGACTTGCGCCTGGGGCGTGCAGCCGAATATGGCGCTGGCGACCAACTACACCGACCTGTGGTGGAACGCGCTGGAGTCGGGCTGGGGCATCAACTTCTCGCACCAGGGGGACATCGTCTTCGCCACCTGGTTCACCTACGACGCGGCACGCCAGCCGCGGTGGCTGATTGCGCAACTGGAAAAGACGGCGGGCGGCGTGTACACCGGCCCCGTGTCGACGGTGACCGGGCCGCCGTTCAACGCGGTGCCGTTCCCGCCCGGCGGCAGCCCCGGCGGAGCGATCGAGAGCCCGGCCGGTACGGCGACGGCGACGTTCGTCAATGGCAACAGCGCGACGCTCGCCTATGCCGTCAATGGCGTGTCGCAGACCAAGCAGATCACACGGCAGGTCTTTGCGCCACCGGGAACGGTCTGCTATTAGCGAATGCTCCGGCGGTCGGCAGCCTGCCGCCCGCCGGCATCCTGCTGCGCCCCGGCAACCGGGCCGGCGCACTGGAGCGGCTCCTCGTCGTCTTCGTCTTCCTCTTCGTCGTCGTCCTCCTCGACGCAGCCGTCGTCGTCGGGGTCGCCGATGGGCACGGGATCCACTTGCTGCGGGGCGGCGACGCCAGCGTCCGCGGCTGACCTCGCTGCCTCAGCCGGGCGCATCGCCCCTTCGGCGACGTCGTTCGGGTCCTCGGCCGGCGCCATCGTCGGTCACCCGTCGAGCCGGCGCACGAACGGCAGCCGCTGCGACGGCGCGAAGCCGACGTCGTAGAGGAACCCGAGCAGTCCGAGGTCGCGCGGCGCGACGACGGTCTCGACGCGCTCGATCCGCAGCGCGCCGAGGTTGGCGAAGAGCTGCGACAGCAGCGCGTGGCCGACGCCGCGGTGCGCGTAGCCCGGATCGACGCCGATGGTGTCGATCACGGCCACCGGCTCGGTGCGCCCGAAGTCGCCCAGGTCGGCGCGCGCCATCAGGAAGCCGACGACCGCGCCGTCGAGCCGCGCGGCGAGCGAGACGCGGATCGCCGAATCGACCATCGTCTCGTTCAGCTTGTGCTTCATGTACTCCTGCCGATCGCGGCCGGTGATGCCGCGGTCGATGCGCAGGATCTCGGCCAGGTCGTCGCGACCCATCGCGCGCACGTCGGCATGATCGCGCGCGAGGCGCTCGAAGTCGTTGCCCGGTCGCGCGCCGTAGTCGATCTCGGATGCCGGCCCCTCGCCGTCGGGCAGCGCCACCGGGTCGTCGCGTTCGGACGCGTATTCGCCGCCCTCCACCGCGCAGTCGACGACGTGGTTGGCCGACAGCGAGAAGCCCATCGCGTCGAGCCAGCGCAGCATCCGGTGGTCGTTCCACGTCGCCTGCGTGCGCACGTCGCGGATGCCGTGGCGGCGCGCCCACTCCGCGAGCGCGTCGAACAGCTGCCGGCCCGTGCCGTGGCCCTGCACGTCGGCGCGAACGCCGACGACCTCGAGCCGCAGGCCGGGCTCGCTGCGCCCGAATTCGCCCTCCAGCACGCGCGCGAGGATGTACCCGGCGAGGCCCGCGTCGTCGGCGACGGCGAACTGCGCGTGCAGCTTCGGCTCGAGCAACGCGGCCTTCAGCCGCCGCTCGAAGTAGTCGCGGCGCGGATGGCCTTCGATAGCCGCGTCGATCGCGACCACGGCCTCGAGGTTCTCGCGAGCGAGCGGCCGTACGGTTCCGCGCTGGCCGGCAACAGTTCCCATCGTCATGGCTCCTTTTCCCTGCGGCGGGTCAGCGCGGCTGCCCTCTGACCGGAAGGTGCGCGAGCGCGAAGCCCTGGTTGAAACCGGCGCGCGTCACCAGCGTGAACTTGAAATAGCCGCCGGCGAAGGCCGCGGAAAGGCCCGCGAGCGACGCAAGCAGCGGGACCGCCGCCTGCGGCAGCCAGCCGGCGAGCATCGCCACGACCAGCGCCAGCGGCACCGGCGTCCCCACCAGCTGCAGCATCTGTCCGGCGCGGTCGAGCGCGGCGACGGCGCCGCGCGCGAGCGTGCCCGCCAGGCGGCGCCGATACGCCCGCCACAGCAGCACGCGCGCGATCAGCAGCAGGCCGAAGCCCGTGAGCAGCGGCGACGTCACGACGCCGGTGAACGGCAGCGCCAGCAGCAGGAGCCCGCCGCCCTCGGTGAGCCCGGTGACGACGACCAGCGGCACCAGCAGCGGCTCGCGCCATGCCGGAATGCCCTTGGACGCCTGCAGCAGCCGCGCCTGACAGTAGACGAAGACCAGCGCCAGCGCGGCGGCCGCCCACACCAGCGGCGCGACGCCGGCAGCGGCGGCCAGCCCCGCGGCGAACAGCCCGCCGGCGGCGAGCGCCTCGCGCGACATCCACGACGCGCGCGGATTGAAGACCACGTTGACGGCGCGCAGCGGCCGGCCCATCTCGAGGAACACGCTGAAGAGGCCCAGGCCCACCAGCGCGAGACCCGCGAGCACCAGTGCGCTCAGCGTGGTCCCGTGCGCGCCGGACAGCGCCGCGAACACGACCAGTCCGGCGCCGGCGCCGCCGCAGACGAAATTGCCCGCCGCGCGCGCGTCCCAGCTCGTCTGGTGCCAGGGATTCGGTCCGTAGCTCGTCGATTGGCTCATGACTTGTCCCACAGGTAGTAGAACCCCGGACCGGTGCCCAGCTCCTCGTGCATCCGGAAGTGCCGGGTCCGCGCAAGCAGCTGCGACACGTTGCTCTGCGGGTCGTCGAGGTCGCCGAAGGTCATCGCCTTGGTGATGCAGGCGTTGACGCAGGCCGGCGTGGCCTCGGGGTCGACCCCCGGCTGCTTTCCGCCGGCCAGTCCGGCGTCGATGCGGTCGACGCAGAACGTGCACTTGGTGGCGACCGCCATTCTCGCGTCGTCCTGCCGCCTGGTTTCGTTCTCCATCGACTTGCCGTAAGCATAGAGCGGCCGGGACGTCTTGTAGCGCGCCTGGTAGGGGCACGCGACCGCGCAGTAGGCGCAGCCGATGCACAGGTCGTAGTCGATGGCGACGATGCCGTCGGCGCGCTGCGTCGTCGCCTTGGTCGGGCACACGTCCATGCACGGCGGGTCCGCGCAGTGCTGGCAGCCGACCGGGACGAAGGCGCGCTGCACGTCCGGATACTCGCCGAATTCCATGTCGAGCACGCGCCGCCACTGCACGCCCGGCGGCGTCGCGTTGGCGTGCCGGCACGACGCGGTGCAGGTCTGGCAGCCGATGCACCGGCGCAGGTCCGCGACCATCGCCCAGCGGGTCATGGCCGTGCCCCCCTTGCGGCGACCCTGACGCGCACGATGTCGGCGCCCGAACCGGTCGAGTCGGTGAGGTCGAGCGACATCTCCGCCAGCGAGTTCATGCTGGGAACGCCGAAGTCCTTGGTGAACGGTGTGGCCCAGTGGTCGAACTGGCCGAGCAGCAGCAGCGTGTCGGGCCGGATGCCCTGACGCAGCACCGCGCGGCCGCGGACGCTGCGCTGCGGCGTCGCGATCTCGACGTCGTCGCCGTCCTCGATCCCGAGCTCTCGCGCCGCCTGCGTGTTGATGATCACGCCGCGGTGCCCGGCGACGTTGTCGGCGACCTCCTTGATCAGCTGCATGCCGACGTTGGCGCCCCACGAGTACTGCATGCTGCGCGCGGTGAGCAGCCAGAACGGGTAGTCCTGCGGCTTGCCGCCGGACCTCTGCAGCGCGGCGACCCAGGGCGCGCCGAAGTCCTTGCACTTCGGCAGCGCCTGATATTCGGGCAGCTGGTTGTCCCACCAGTGCATGTCGTGCTCGTGCAGCCGCCGGCCGAGCTCGGTGCCGATCCGCAGCAGCCGCTCCTGGTAGGGCAACTCGAAGCGCAGGTCCTTTTCGACCAGCGTCGGGTACAGGTACCACTTGGTGCGGGGGAACGGCCTGGTCGCCAGCCCGTGCTCGCGCCACCAGTCGAGGCCGTGCGACTCGCGTCCGTCGGTCAGCTCGGCGCTCGCGGCGCGGCAGACCGCCTCCCAGATCACCTCGGGCGTATGCGCCTTTTCAGGCGCCAGCGACACGTCCCAGTGCGCTCCCTTCAGCGGCACTCCGGCAGCGCCCTTGTTGATCGACGCGTTGTACTTGTCGAGCAGCCCCGTGCGCTGCGCGAGATCGGTCGCGATCGCGCTGAAGTCGCGCGCCTCGCCCCGCGTGGCGACGACCGGCTGCCGCAGCGCGAACCCGGTGCAGTCCCAGAACTGCTCGACGAACTTCGAGCCGCCGATGCGGATCAGCTGCAGGCTCTCGAGATCGGTCGCCTCGGGCAGCAGCACGTCGGCGAAGTGGTTGGTCTCGTCCTTCGTGTACGCGAACGCGACCATGAACGGAAAGCGCGCCATCTTGGCGCCCAGCGCCGCGGTGTCCCAGAACGAGATCGCCGGGTTGGTCCGGTAGACGATCCACACGTCGGGCAGCGTGACGCGCGGCAGGCCCTTCGGCGTCTCGTCGAGGAACAGCCACGAGAAATGCGTCGGTCCCAGCGCCTGGCTCCACGGTCCGTTGGCGGCCAGCGGCACCATCGTGCGGTAGGCGTTGCGGATGTTCGGGTTGGGCGACCAGCGCGCCTTGTCGGTCGGGTTCAGCGGGTAGTCCATGAAGCCGTCGGGACCCGACATGACGCTGTCGACGCGCGCCGGCACCTGGCGGTTGAGCCGCACCGTCGTGCCCAGCGTCCCCCCGGGCACCTCGAGGCCGCCGACCAGCGCCGCGAGCATCGTGCGCGCCCACACGCATTCGAAGCCACCCCAACCGTTGTTGACCGTCTTGCCCAGGCTGACCGCCACCGGACGGTACGGCAGCTGCCGGCCCTCGATCTCGATCGTCTCGCCGATGCGCGCGTGATCGATGAACTCGTGCGCGATCCGGCGCATCGTCGCCGCGGAGACGTCGCAGATCTTCTCTGCCCACTCGGGCGTGTACGGCGCCATGTGACTGACGAGCTTGCCGAACGCGGTCTCGCCCGCCAGCACGCCGTCGCCCAGCACGTCGCCGTCGGGGCCGCGCTCGACGGCGTCGGCGTCGAAGCGGCCTTCGAGCGTCTCGACGAGATCCGGCGCGTCGAAAGGCACCGCGGCGCCGCGCACGCGGTCCCAGACCAGCGGCTTGCCCGTCGCGCGGTCGCGCAGGTAGTAGCCGGAGGGACCGACGAGGTACGGCGACGCCGTCCGCCGGTTGAGGAAGGCGAGGTCGAGGCGCTCGCGCGGCAGCTCGTGCAGCAGCACGTGCACCAGCGCGTAGAGGAACGCGGCGTCGGTCTTGGGCTTGATCGGCACCCACTCGGCCGAGCACGCGCCGGTGACCGACAGGTGCGGCTCGACCTGCACGCGCTTCATGCCGCGCTCGCGCGCGTGCGCGTGCCGCCAGACGCCGACGACGCCGCCGGAAGCCTCGACGTTGGCGCCGCAGGAGATCAGGTAGTCGCACAGCGGCGTGTCGGGCGAAACGGTGAAAGCGCGGTGCCAGAACTCGCCGTAGAGGTGCTCGGAGTGGTAGCACTTGACGCCCTGCCCCGAGCCGAAGCCCATGTCGACGGGGCCCCACGCGGCGAGGTACGCGGCAAAGGTTCCCATGTACGACTGCGGCGTTCCCGCGCCGCCCAGGCTCACCGCGAGCCGGGGGTAGCCCGATGCGTCGGTCAGCCCCGCCGCGCGCACCGCGTTGAGCTTGGCCGCGACGAGGTCGAGCGCCTCGTCCCAGCCGATGGGCACGAAGCCGGGATCCTCGTCGCGACCCTTCTTCGGGTTGCTGCGCTTCATCGGCGTCAGCACCCGGTTGGGGTTGTACGTCTTCTGGACCAGCCCGTAGGCCTTGACGCAGACGCGGCCGCCGCCCGGATGGACTTCGGCGGCGCAGAAGTTGGGCTCCACCTCGGTAGCAACGCCGTCGACGGTTTTCACCATGAGCAAATCCGGCCCGGCGACGCACTGGTAGCAGTACGTCGGCACGCGCCGCGTGCCCGCTGCGGGTGAAGTTGTCATCCTGTCCTCCTTCCGTCGCGAAACGCGGTGTCGATCCCTCCGTCGCACGCACTCTGCGGTGCTCGCCGCGCGCGGAAATGGGTTGAGCGTTCGCCGATTAGCGGCTAATCTGGCATCGGAATGCGGATTTCGAATTGATGTAAGTCATACTTTCGTGGAACTGGCAGCGTGACGGCGACAAGATCTGCCCGCCCGGCCGAGGGCACGGCCCGCAAGACCAGGGAGCTTTCGCCGCAGCCGGCGGCGGCGACGGTGGCCGTGCGTCCGGTGCGCCTGGGAGATCTCGACCAGATCGTCACCCTCGACGCGCGCGTGACCGGCCTCGAGAAGCGCAGCTACTGGCAGTCGCTGTACCGCCGCTACGGCGCCCCGACGCAGGCGGAGCGCCAGTTCCTGGTCGCCGAGGCGGGGGGACGCGTCGTCGGCTTCGTCATCGGCGAAGTGCGCGACTGGGAGTTCGGGTCGCCTCCCTGCGGCTGGGTGTTCGCCATCGACGTGCACCCGGAGGCGCGCCTCGCCGGCGTCGGCGCGCGCCTGCTCTCCGCGATCTGCGCCGGCTTCCGCCGGGCCGGCGTGCGCAAGGTGCGCACGATGCTGTCGCGCGACAACAACCTGATCCTGTCGTTCTTCCGCAGCCAGGGCATGATGGCCGGCCCGTTCATCCCGCTGGAGATGGATCTTGAGTCCTGAAGCCCGCCGATCGGCCGGCGCGGACCCGACGTCATGAGGCTGCAGAAGAACACGTCGCTGGCGCTGTACAGCGTGCTCGAATTCGCATCGGACCCGTCGCGCCACATCTCGGCGGCCGAGATCGCCGAAAAGTACGGCGTTTCGCCGCATCACCTGGCCAAGGTGCTGTCCGAACTCGCGCACGCCGGCGTCGTCGAATCGGTGCGCGGCGTCGGCGGCGGCTACCGCTTCGCCGGCAACGCGCGCCGGCTGACGCTGATGGACGTGATCGGGATGTTCGAGGAGTTCTCGTCGCCCGAGGCCGACCGGACCGACTCCGGCGACCTGACGCCGGTGGGCCGGGCGCTGGGCGTCGTGCTGTCCGAGATCGACGAGATCGCCAAGGCGACGTTCAGCTCGATCACCTTCGCGACCATGCTGCGCCTGATCGAGCGGCAGCAGCGCGACGCCGCGGCGGCGCGCGCGACCGCCGCGACTCGCGCCACGACCCGAACACCGTAGCCCGGGTTTCGCGTCCGCCAGCGCCGGCCGTCGGCTCCGTCGGTGCCAGGCGAAACCCGGGGCACCGCAATGCGGCGCTGCCGCGTCAGATCACCCGCTCGTTGCCGCCGTCCACCGGCAGCTGCGCGCCCGTCGTCTTCGCGAACAGCGGGCCGCACATCTCGGCGGCGAGCTCGGCCACGTCGCGGCTGCCGACCTCGGTGCGCAGCACGTTGTTGCGCCGGTACTGGTCGACGGTCATGCCGTAGTGCTTCGCGCGCGAAACGAGCACCTCGTCGGTCCAGATCCCGGTGTCGAACACCGCGTTGGGGTGCAGCGAATTGATGCGGATGCCGTCGGCGCCCCACTCCAGCGCCGCGACGCGCGCCAGCTGGTTCAGCGCCGCCTTCGACGCCGAATACGCCGCTGCGCCCGGGCCCGGCGCCGGGACGTTCTTGGAGCCGATCACCACCACGCGCCCGCCGCGCGGCGCCTCCTTGAGCAGCGGATGGCCCTCGCGCATCAGCACCAGGTTGGCGTCGAGGTTGACCTGCATCACGCGCCGCCACTGCTCGGTCGGCAGCGCGTCGATGCGCGCGCCGCCGGGGAAGATGCCGGCGTTGAGGATCAGCATGTCGAGGCCGCCGAAGGCGTCGACCGTCCGCCGCAGCGCGTCGCCGACCTGTTCTTCCGACGTGACGTCGGCGACGATGCCCAGAAAATCGGGACGCGCGTGCAGCGTCGCGATCGCCGGGTCGAGGTCGAGCCCCACGACGGCGGCGCCGCGCGCGAGCAGCGCGTCGACGCAGGCGCGGCCGATGCCCGACGCCGCCCCCGTCACCAGCGCGACCTCGCCCGCGAACAGCGGCGGCTTGCCGCCCTTGGCGAGCTTGGCCTGCTCGAGGTCCCAGTACTCGACGTCGAACAGGTCCTGCGCCGGCAGCGCGCGGAAGCCCCCCAGCGCGGTGGCGCGCGCGATGACGTCGATGGTGTGCGCGTAGATCTCGGCGACGATCGCGGCGTCCTTCGCGCTGCGGCCGACGGCGCACAGGCCGAACTCGGGATCGAGCACCAGGCGCGGCGCCGGATCGAGCATCTTCTTGCGCTCCTTCGCCTGCGGCTCGTGCGCGGCGAAATACGCGCGATACGCCGCCGCGTACGCGGCGACGTCGCGGCCCAGCAGCGGCAGGTTCTTGCTGCGGATCGAGTGGTCGGGCGTGGCGGGACCCTGCTGCGACACCGTCGCGACGTCGTCGCGCCGGCAGAACGCGAGGCTCCTGGCGTCGGTGTGGCGCGTCATGACGACCGGAAACCCCGCCGCCCCCGCGATCGCCTTGCGCAGCCGCGCGAGGTTGGGCGCAACGCCTGCGCCCGCCGGGGCGCCGGCGCGCCAGGCGAGGTCCCAGGCTCCGTTGCGCTTCAGGTAGTCCTCGGCGCGGTTCACCAGCATGATCATCCGCTCGTAGGACTCCCTGGCGGTGGCGCCGAACGAGAAGATGCCGTGGTTCATCAGCACCATGCCGACGGTGTCGGCGCCGGCCTGGCGCGGGTATTCGGAGGCACAGACGCGCGCCAGGTCGAACCCCGGCATCACGTAGGGAACGACGACGACGAGGTCGCCGTAGACCTCGCGGATCCGCGCTTCGCCGTCGCGCGCGTTGGTGAGCGTCAGCACCGCGTCGGCGTGCGTGTGGTCGACCCACTTCCACGGCAGGATGGCGTGGAGGATCGCCTCGACCGACGGCGCCGGCGCCGACGCCCGCGTCACCTGCGTCGCCAGCTCGTTGACCATCTGCGGGTCCGACAGCGCCGGCAGCTGCGCGAGGCGTTTGAGGTGCGCCAGGCGGACCGGAGCGAAGCCGGCAGCCTCGATCGTCACCAGATCCCAGCCGCTGCCCTTGACGTAGAGGATGTCCTCGTCGTCGCCGAGGAGGTTCTTCCCGGTCAGCTTGACCGACGTGTTGCCGCCGCCGTGCAGCACCAGCGTCGGATCGCTCCCCAGGAGCCGCGACGTGTAGCAGCGCAGTTCGAGATCGTTCGCGCACGCCGCGGCCTCGCGGTCGTCCCAGCGGCTGTTCATGCCCGTGCCCCCACGGACGTACGCTGCTGATGGTGCTCGGTCATGGCGCTTCTCGCTTTGTTCTGGACTCGGGCGGCCATTCTCGCCATCCGCCGCCGGGCCGTCAACGCGCGGCCGGTCGCGCGGCCGGTCGTCGCACCGCCTTTTTGCCACGCCCGGGAGCGCGTGTTAGGGTTCCGGCTGCCTGGCGAATCTTTCCTCGACGGCTGGCTTTCCAGCCTGCCGACCTCGCCCATCGCAGGGAGCACGCACCGTGCCGCAGTCACCGTCATCGACTCCAGGACCCGCCCCCGATCCCGCCGCAGCCGCGGCGCTGTTCCGCCAGGCTGCCGCGCAAGGCCGCGACACGCTCGACGACGGGGAGCTGCGCTCGCTCCTCGCCGGCGCCGGCATCGCCTTCGCCGCGACCGCGGCGCAGCGCGAAAGCGCGCCCGAGGACCTGCTGCGAATCGGTCTCGACGCCACACGGGAATTCGGCATGGTCATCGGCGCGGGCTCCGGCGGGCTGGACGCGGAACTGGCGGAAGGCAGCTTCACCCGGGACCGCGCGCACGTCTACGCCGCGGCGGAGCTCACCGACGCCGACGATTTCCTCGCCCTCTTCCGGCGCACGTTCGGCTACCGGAAGTTCTGCGCCCGCGCCCGACGCGAAGGCGCGCC
>CAIWHR010000216.1 GCA_903912485.1 uncultured beta proteobacterium
GCAGCTGAAGGACCTCGCCTCCGAAGCGCCGGTGATCCGGATGGTGTCGCTGATCATCACCAACGCGCTCGAGATGCGCGCTTCCGACATCCACATCGAGCCGTTCGAGAACCGGCTGATCGTCCGCTACCGGGTCGACGGCGTGCTGCACGAGGTCGAGTCGCCGCCGCGGCGCCTGTCGGCGGCGGTGATCTCGCGGGTCAAGATCATGGCCAACCTCGACATCGCCGAGCGCCGGCTGCCGCAGGACGGCCGCATCCGGCTGCGCGTGCAGGGGAAGGAGATCGACCTGCGCGTGTCGACGGTGCCGACGATGCACGGCGAATCGGTGGTGATGCGGATCCTCGACAAGGGCGGCGTCGCGCTCGATTTCAGGCGCCTGGGCTTCGAGGACGACACGCTCGCCGCGTTCATGAAGGTGCTGCTCGAGCCGCACGGCGTGCTGCTGGTCACCGGGCCGACCGGGTCGGGCAAGACGACGACGCTGTACACGGCGCTCGACACGCTGAACAAGCCCGACGTCAAGATCCTGACCGTCGAGGACCCGGTCGAGTACCAGATGCCGGGGATCAACCAGATCCAGGTGAAGCCGCAGATCGACCTCACCTTCGCCAATGCGCTGCGTTCGATCGTCCGCCAGGACCCCGACGTGATCATGATCGGCGAGATCCGCGACCTCGAGACCGCGCAGATCGCCGTCCAGTCGGCGCTGACGGGTCACCTGGTGCTGTCGACGGTGCACACCAACGACGCGTCGTCGACGGTGAACCGCCTGCTCGACATGGGCGTCGAGGACTACCTGCTGACGTCGACGGTGGTCGGCATCCTCGCGCAGCGGCTGGTGCGCACGCTGTGCGAGCAATGCAAGGAGCCGTACACGGCGCTGCCCGAGATGGTCGCGCAGCTGGGCCTCGCGCGGTTTTCCGACGCGAAGGAGATCACGCTCTTCCACCCGAAGGGCTGCCCGCAGTGCGCGCAGACGGGGTACACGGGCCGGATCAGCATCATGGAGATGCTGCCGATGACCGACCCCTTGCGCAGCCTGGTGATGAAGCACGCGAACGCCGGCGAGCTGCGCGACGAGGCGGTCCGCGGCGGGATGCTGACGATGTACGAGGACGGCCTGCGCAAGGCGGTCCGCGGCATCACGACGTTCGAGGAAGTTCTGCGCGTGACGCGCGAAAATTGATGTGCCCCCGCGCTCACATCGGTTCGCTGCCGCTTCGGGCGGCCCGGCGGGAAGCCTGAGCCCCTGCGATGCCGATATATCGCTACAAGGCCGTGAATCCGGCCGGCGACGTCGCCGTCGGCGAACTCGAGGCCGCTAACGAGAGCGAGATCGTCGACCGGCTGCGCGACCAGGGCATGCTGCCGATGCAGGTGGCGCCGATGACCGCCGGCGCGTCCGGTGCGCCCGCGCGGTCCGGCGGCCGGCCGGCGGCGCGCCGGCAATGGTTCACCCCGAAGACCGTCACCCGCGATCACCTGCTGGCGATGACGCGCGAGCTGGCGACGCTGCTGCGCGCCGGCCTGCCGCTCGACCGTGCGCTGGAGCTCCTGATCGGCCACGCGCCGACGCCGCCGGTGGCGGCGCTGCTGCAGCA
>CAIWHR010000217.1 GCA_903912485.1 uncultured beta proteobacterium
ATCAGCCCGCCCGTGCCCGCGTCGATGGCGTCGCCGCCGCCGTCGGTCGCGTCGTCGACGACGAGGAGCGCCGCGGCGGCCGCCGTCGATGCCGACCGGTCGGGCAGCCGTGCATGGCATTCGACCGTGTAAGACTCGGCGGCGAGCAGCGCGGCCAGCGCGTCGCGCTGCACCGGATCCGGCGACACGACGATCGCCAGCCGCGACGGCGCGGGGCGGGGCGGCAGTTCGCTCCCTGCCGGCAGCGCGACCGGGACCTCGAGCACGAACTCGCTGCCGACGCCGGCGTCGCTGGTCGCCGTGATGGCGCCGCCCATCGCGGTGGCGATGCCGCGGGCGATGGCCAGCCCCAGGCCGGTGCCGCCGAAGCGTCGCGTGACCGAGGCGTCGGCCTGGACGAACGGCGAAAACACGCGCGCGAGCTCCGCGGCGCTCATGCCGATGCCGGTGTCGCGCACGGCGAAGCGCAGGCGGTCGCCGCCGTCGCCGCCGGGGACCAATGCGACGGTCAGCACGACGTGGCCGCGCGCCGTGAATTTCTGCGCATTGGCGAGCAGGTTGGCCACCACCTGCGCCAACCGCAGCGGATCGCCGACCAGGCGCCGCGGCAGCTCGGGATCGACGTGGAACACGAGTCGCACCGGCTTTTCCGCCGCGGCCGGTGCGCAGGCGGTGGCGAGCGTCTCCAGGAGTTCGTCGACGTCGAAGGGGCGCGGCTCGAGTTCGAGGCGGCCGGCCTCGATCTTGGACAGGTCGAGGATGTCGCCCAGCAGCGCCAGCAGCACCGACGAGGAGCGCTGCAGGTCGTCGAGGTAGTCTCGCTGCCGGGCGTCGAGCGGCGTCAGCGCCAAGAGGTGCCCCAGGCCGATGATGCCGTTGAGCGGCGTGCGGATCTCGTGGCTCATGTTGGCGAGAAACGCCGACTTGGCGGCGTTGGCCTCGTCCGCCGCGCGGCGCGCGGCCTCCAGCGATTCGGTCAACTCGTGCTGAAGCGTGATGTCGTCGAGGATGTGCAGGTGGCGGCCGTCGCCGATGTCCACCGACGCGAGCTCGATCGTCCGGCGTCTGCCGGCGACGGCGGTCGACAGCGTGGTCAGGCTCACGCCCTGCTCGTCGAGCGTGCGCCGATGGCGGTCGAGGCGCGCGCGGGCTTCGGCGTCCTGCGCCAGCGCGGCGTCGAGCGTCATCGCTGCGAGGCGCCGCAGCGACACGCCGAGGATGCTGGCGGCGGCCGGATTGCAGCGCCGGATGCCGCCGTCGGCGGCGGTCTCGACGATGCCGTTGAGCGCGTACTCGAAATAGGCCTCGAGCGCCGCCGCGGGGGCTTCCTGCGGCGGCGTTGCGCACGCCGCCTCGATCGCCTGCGCGAGGTGCAGCAGCGCGGCGTCGCCGCCGGATTCGGCGTCGCGTCGCAGCGCAGCCCAGTCGGGTCGAGCGCCCGCTGCGGCGGACGCGGTCAGGCGCGCGGCGAAGCGTTCGATCGCTTCGGCGGCGGGGGGCGGGCTGCCTGTCTCGCCTGCCATGGTCAGCCGCGGACCGCTTCGGCAACCGACTGGATCAGCCGGGTGCGGCAGATGCCCGGCAGCGGGCTGTCGTGCACGACGCTGGTGACGGCCTGGCTCATGATGTAGAGGCCGAAGCCGCCTTCGCTGTTGCCGGAGAGGTCGGGCGCCGCCGCCGCTGCCGGCTGGAAGCCTTCGCCGAGATACCAGATCTCGACCGTCACGCGCTCCGCCTCGCAGACGATGCGGCAGGACATCGCGGCGTCGCGGAAGGGCGGCGCCACGTGGCGGACGACGTTGGTGGCCGCCTCGAACGCGGCCAGCACCAGGCCGTCGGCCGCCTCGGCGCCCAGCGCTGCCGCGGCGGCCGCGACGCGCCGGCGCAGCGGTTCGAGCCGCCGCGAGTCCCACGGCAGGTCGAACACCTCCGGCTCGTGGTCGGCGCCGGGCGAGCGCAGGCCGACCATCACCGCCGTCTGGTCGTCGAGCATTCCGCTGGCACCGGCGAAATCGGTCACCGTCCTGCGCAGCGCCTGCAGGAAGATGTTGGTCGGCAGCCCGCGTCCGGCGGTGTTCGCGATGAATTCGTGCAGGCGCTCTTCACCGAACTCGACGCCGTCCGGATCGCGCGCCTCGGTGATGCCGTCGGAGTAGACGAGCAGCGCGTCGCCGGCGCCGACGACCTCGGACTTCTCGACGTAGTGCTCGTCGGCGAGGACGCCGACCGGAAGATTGTCGCCCAGGATCCGGCCGATGCTGCCGTCGGACCGGATCAGCATCCCCGGCGTGTGGCCGGCGTTGACGTAGCGTATGGTCCCGCCGGCGTAATCGAAATCGAAGCGGTACAGCGCCATGGTGACGAAGCTGTCGAGCCCGATCAGCCGCGGCGTGAGCTTCCTGTGCAGCGCGTTGACGATCTCGGCGGGCGGCGGCAGCTCGCGGCTGCCGAACGACGTGGCCAGAAGCTCGGTGACGACCTGGTTGTACGCGGTTCTGACCGCGGCGCCGATCAGCGCCGCCGGAACGCCCTTGCCCATGACGTCGCCGACCAGGAGCTCCAGGCAGTTCGGGCGGAACGTGGTGAACGCGAAGAAGTCGCCGTCGATGCCCTGCGACGGTTCGGTGTAGCTCGCAACCTCGGCCACCCGCGCCTCGACCGGAAGGTCGCCGATCAGCAGCGAGCGCTGGATCTCGTGGCCGGTCTCGAGCTCACGCCGCCGGGCGTCGGCCAGCGCGTGCTCGACCTTCTTCTGCGGCGTGATGTCGGTGCGGATCGCGATGTACTGGTAGGGCCGGCCGCCGTCGTCGAGCCAGGGCACGATCGTCGTCGCCACCCAGTACAGCGAGCCGCTCTTGTGCCGGTTCGCGATCTCGCCGTGCCAGACGCGGCCCGAGGCAATCGTTCGCCACATGTCGCGGAAGAATGCGGGCGGGTGCAGGCCGGAGGCGGTGATCCGGTGGTTGGCGCGCAGCAGTTCGCTGATGGCGTAGCCGGTGACCTCGCTGAACTTCTGGTTGGCGTAGGTGATGTTGCCGTCGGCGTCGGCGATGCTGACGCTGGCGTGCTGGTCGAGCGCGAACTTCTGGTTGTCGAGCGCCCGGTGGCCCGCCTCGCGCTCGCGGACGAGCTGCGCGACCAGCCGGGACACGGCGCCGAGGTCGCTGTCGGAGATCGCAAACTGGCCGAGGCTCGATTCCGGCAGCATCCCCTTCAGCGCGTCGCGCAGCTCGTGCAGCGCGGCCTGCCGGGTGTCGAGTTCGCCGCGCAGCCGGTCTTCGTACTTCTGCGCCTCGGTCACGTCGCGCCAGGCGAGGACGTGGCCGATGGTCTCGCCGGCGGCGCCGGCGATCGGCGAGAACGTGGTGTCGAGGACGATCGCCTCGCCTGCGCCCGAGGCGAGGTCGATGCGCTTGCCCGACCAGGGGGCGAAGGCGTCGGCCGCGCGCTCGCCGAACGCCGTCGGCAGCAGTTCCCTCACGTCGTGCCGCAGCAGGCTGTCGGCGTCGCGGTGCAGGACCCGCGCCGCCGCCGGGTTGACGTACACGATCCGGCCGCTGCCGTCGGTGGTGATCACGCCGTCGGCGATCGAGGTCAGCGTGACGGCCGCGGTTTCGCGCTGGACCCGCAGTTCGGCGCCGGTGCGCCGGAATGCGTCGATGGCGGCGCGGATCTCGACCGGCGCGTTCTTCGCCATTGCGGACTGCGGATCCGTGTCCGCCAGCGGGCCCAGCGCCGCCGCGTCGCCGATGCGGTCGAGGCCGCCCAGCCAACGGCGCAGCAGGAAGCGGATCAGCAGCAGGCCGACGAGCAGCGCCACCGCGCAGACCTGCACGCCGACCAGCGTCACCGCCCAGATCTCCCCGGCGATGTACTCGGGGGCGAAGCGCAGCCGCAGCACGCCGTAGTCGCGTCCGCCGACGGCGATGACGTTGTTGATGTCGTGCAGCTGCGCGGCGACGCGCTCGCTCAGCCAGCGCGGCGGCGCCTGCCGAAATGCCGCCGGCTGCGCCGCCGTGATGACGCCGCCCTGCAGGTCGATGAAACTCGCGTCGGCGAACGGCGAGCGCTGGATGGTCTTGCGCAGCATCCGCTTGACGGTGTCGTAGTCGCCGATGACGACGCTGTCGGTCACCGTCTGCGCAACCACCTCGGACAAGAGCTGCGCCGACTCGGCGGCGCTCTCGATCTCGGTGACGAACTGGTAGTGGTAGAAGAGGCCGAGCCCGGCGCCGACGAACAGCAGCAGATTGGCGGCGTAGAGCGCGAAGACGCGCCCGACCAGCGTCTGCGGGACGAGCGAGCGCAGGAGCCCCAAGGCAGGCTACCGGAGCTGTGCCGGCGCGGCTTCGTAGAACCGGCGGTACGGTGCGTACTCGCTGCCGTCGGACGCGACGAAGGCGCCGACGCCGTCGATGCCGACCGAGCGCGACGCCGCCTGCAGGATCTCGCGCCCCTTGGGGTCGGCGGCCATGCCGACGAACGCCGCGGCGACCGCCTTGCGGTCCGCCTCGGGCACCCGGGCCGAAGCCATCAGCGGCAGGTCGGGATACGGCTCGGACGTCCACAGGATCCGGTATTTCCTGCCTTCGCGCGCCGCGTAGCCGGCGATCAGCTGCGAATTGCCGCCGACCGCCTTCACCTTGCCGCTGAACATCTGCGTCAGCGCGGCGTCCATGTTGCCGCCGAAGACGACGTTGACGCCGATGTTCTTCGACAGCAGGTGCGCGTACGGAATCTTGTACGAGACGAACGCCTCGGGGCCGGGAAAGCCCACGTCCTGGTTCGCGAGCTGTGCCAGGCCGGTGATCGGCGAATCGGCCGGAACGACGATCTGGCCCAGCACCGGCGGCGTGTCGCGCCGGCCGAAGACGCGGAAGCCCAGCTTGTCGCGTTCGGGGCTGAACAGGTGGTTGGTGAAGGCGAAATCGACCTCCTGCGTCAGCACGTAGCTGGTCGTGTCGGCCGACGTGCGGCCGATCTTCAGGCTGAGGTTGACACCGCTCTTCGCCGAGACGTAGCTGATGATCGGGTTCCAGTACGCCGCGGTGAGGTTGATGCCGTACTGGTTCACCGGCGCGAACGTGTACGTGCGTCCGCCCTGCGCGGAGCTGCCGAGGGCGAACGACGCGAGAGCCATCGCGCCGAGGACCTGCCATGCCAGACGTCGTCGTTGCTTCATGTTCGCCTCATCGCCGTGCCGGTACGACGGACGCAGCATCCGCCGCCGGCGGGCCGCCGCCGGTCGCCTTGTACGCGCTCGCGGGCCCGGGTCAGGCCGCCGCGAGTTCCGCCAGCGCCTCTTCCTGCGAATTGTAGATGCTGAAGATGCGGTGCATCCGCACCAGTTCGAACAGCGCCCGCACCGGCTTGGTCATGCCGAACAGCAGCAGTTGGCCCTTCTTGCCCTTCATCGTGCGCAGGCAGGACAGCAGCGCGCCCAGCCCCGAGCTGTCGACGAAGGTCAGGCGCTGCATGTCGAGCACCACCGTGTCGTGGGTGTCGGCGACGGTCTGAATGGCGGCGCGAAAATCCTTGACGTTGCCGGCGTCCAGGTTGTCCATCGGAAACGACACGACTGCCGTTCCCGGACGAGATTCCAGCGTTGCGATGACGAGATCCACGGCTAGCCTCCCAGGCTCGATGATTTCACGAATCGCGCGCCAGCGCCGGCCTGCTGCGCCGGGCGCTGCGCGCGCCAGTCCGCCCGCACCATCCTAGCGTAGCGCAGGACGGCGCCGACAATGTGACCAATCTGCAATTTTTGCGCCGCCAGCACGTCGCCCGCGTAGCGCAGTGCCGGATCGGCGCCGTCGGGGCCCTGCAGCAGCGACTCGTTGACCAGCCCGCAGCGGCCGGCGGCGACGTCAATCTGCCGCGCGCCGGGCGGCGGTGCGGTTGCCTGCGCGCGCGGCACCGGCCCGACCAGTCGCCGCCGGCCGGCGACGACGCTGCCCAAGCCCGGGTGGAACACTTCGCGGAAATGGCGCAGCCAGGCGCCGGGGACGCCGGCGTAGATCGCCTCGACGGCGGCGTCCGGCGCGGCGGCGCGGCGCGATCCGCGGAGCGGCCGCCCGGCGACCCACAGCGCTGCCGCGAGCAGGCGCTCGACGATGCCGGGCGCGGTCGCTCGCTGCGGCTTCGCGATCGATCCGGCCAGTTCGCGGTCGGCGATCTCGACGTCGACGCCGAGCGCCACGTTGACCAGGCGCTGGCCGTCGAGGATCGCCCTGTCCAGCAGGATGTCGGCGCCGACGTAGCTCTGCGGCGCGACGATGCTGTCGACGATGACGGCGCCGCGGTCGACGATGCTGCGCGCGCCGATCACCGCGTTGGGACCGATGACGGCAGCGGGGCCGATCAGCACGCGATCGCCGACGTACACCGGCGCGACGACGGTTGCCGTCGGGTGGATGCGCGCCCCGTTGCCGAGCCAGACGCCGGCGGCGTCGGGACGGCGGGCGATGCCGATCGGGTAGTCGGGCGTGGCGAGCAGGCTGCGCGCCGTGGCGAGCAGGTCCGCCGCGCTGGCCGCCGAAGCGTGTTCGTCGACGACGACCGGCTGCACGCCGGGCGTGGCGAGCAGCGCCCGCCCGAGCGCCTGGCGCGAGTCGGCGCCCGCCGCGCAGGCGATCAGCGCCGACCCGGGAACGCGCGCCCAGCCGCACCAGCGTGTTTCGCCGCCGTCGCGGCGGCAGCCGACGGCGCCCGGGGGCGGCGCGTAGCCGGCAGGCAGGTTGGTGTCGGCGTGCAACAGCAGGACCTCCGCGCCGCCGTCCAGTTGCCGTACGATCGAACGCAGCGGATGCGGACCCGAGGCCGCGTAGTGGTAGACGATCGCGCAGCCCCAGCGCTCGCCGTCGCCGAGGCAGGCCGCGTACGGCGCGGCGCGCTCGCCGAGGACGACGTCGATCCGGCGCGCGCCGAGGGCGACCGCCTGCTCGACGCTGCGCTGCGCCAGCGACTTGCCGGCCACCTCGATCAGCGCCGCCTCGCCGTCGAGGCCCGCGAGCAGCGGGTCGGCGCTGCCCCAGCAGGCGAGCATCAGCGCCCGTTCCACGTTCATTGCACTCATCGCTGTTCTCCCGCGGCCACCGCCGCCGTCATGCGTTCCCTGACCACGCGGCAGAGGAAGACCGCGTTGCCGACGAGGTAGCGGCGCCACATCCGGCGCGGCTCCTGCAGCAGCCGGTAGATCCACTCGCCGCCGATTTCGCGCAGCCACAGCGGCGCGCGCGGGATGCGCCCGCCGTAGAAGTCGAACAGCCCGCCGACGCCGATGCCGACGCTCGCGCCGGTCGCTTCGAGGTGCTGCTGCAGCCACAACTCCTGGCGCGGCGCTCCCATCGCGACCAGCACGACGTCGGCGCGCGAGCGGCGGATTCCGGCGATCACCTCGTCCTCCTCGTCGCGGTCGAAGTAGCCGGAGCGGCAGCCGGCGATCTTGAGTCCGGGGGCGTTGCGGCGCGCCCAGCGGGCGGCCGCGGCGGCGACGCCGGGGCGGGCGCCGAGCAGGTAGAGCCGATGTCCGCTGCCTGCGAGCGCCGCGCACAGCGGCGGAAAGAGGTCGGTGCCGTTGAGGTTCTGCCGGATCGGCCGCTCGAGGATGCGCCCGGCGATTTTCATGCCGATGCCGTCGGGGCAGACCCAGTCGGTGCGCGCCAGCGCCGCCCGGTACGCGGCGTCGCGCGCCGCGATGTTGACGCAGTCGGGGTTGACGAAGGCGATCCGCGTGCGCACCCGGCCTTCGATCGCGGTCAGGATCGCGCCGACGAGCTCGTCCATGCCCAGATTGAGCAGGCGGATGCCGGCGATGTGCAGCGCCGCGCGCGGCGAGCCCTCGGGCCGGCCGTAAGGCATCACCAAGAGCGCGCGCAGCAGGATCGACAG
>CAIWHR010000218.1 GCA_903912485.1 uncultured beta proteobacterium
CGCCGCCCTGCAGCTTGTCCGAGACGATGGTCAGCCCGAGCTTTTTCTTCAGGGCGCCCGCCAAGGTGCCGCGCACCGTGTGTGCTTGCCAGCCGGTGGCCTCGCAGATCTGCGGGATGGTGGCGCCCTCGGCGCGCTGCAGCATCCGGATGACTTCGGCCTGCTTGCTGTTCTCGCGGGTGCGCGGCTTCGGCTGCTTGGTGGTGGCGGCCTTGGCCCCGTCCTTGGCCCAGGATGCCTCTGCGGCCGTCACGGCGGCCTCTATCTCGGGGTCTGCGTCCTCGGGCGCAGGCGCGGGACGGGCGCGACCCATCGCGTCGTAGCCCTCGGCGGCGACGAACCAGTTGGTGCCGTCCGTGGTGATCAGGGCGCGATTGAACAGGCCGTCGAGCACTTTCTTGCGCGCGCCGCCTTTGATGTTGTCCGGGAACCAGCTGATCTTGCCGGCGTTGTGTTCGAGGGCGTAGGCCAGGATGGCGTGTTGGGCCGGGGTGAGTTGCATCGTGCTCATTTGTTGCTCCTTGCAGGGGGGTTGATGGGGTGACGTGATGAACGCGCTGTTCGGGAGTGAAGCCAAGCGCTTTCTGCTTGCTTTCGAAGGTTCTTGATCAGCTCTTGGCCGGGTCCGACTTCTTGGTCTTCCTGGCCTTCTTGGCGTGCTCGACGCCGGCGTTGAAGGCGGCCTCGAGGGCGTCTCGCACGCACCAGACCGCCACGTCGTGGAAATCCAGCCCGTCTGAGCGGCGCGTCTCCAGCGTTTCGATGGAGAGGTGCTCGCGGGCGATCTGGGTCAGGAGTTGCTCGATCGGGGTCATGTCAGTGTCCTTGGATGGGGTTGTTGATGAACCAATGAACGCGCTGCTTCGGACTAAAGCCAAGCGGAATCCGGAGGAATGACGAACAAATGATTGAAGGGACCAGAGGTCATCCCGATGGGCATCTCGATACGCGCATACGCCCGACATCGGGGCGTGACCGACACCGCCGTCCATAAGGCGATTCGGGCCGGCCGCATCACGCCGGAGCCCGATGGGACGATCGACATCGGTCGTGCCGACAGCGAATGGGTGCGTAACTCCGAGCCGGCACAGCCAGGCACGCGCGCCAAGGCGGTCAAGGTGGCCGTGCCAGAGGCCAGCGATGCGAGCAGTGGTGCTGGCGCCGCGCTGCCCACGGGCGGCACGTCGCTGCTTCAGGCGCGCACCGTCAATGAGGTGGTGAAGGCTCAGACCAACAAGGTGCGGCTGGCTCGCTTGAAAGGGGAACTGGTGGATCGCCCGCAAGCGATCGCCCATGTGTTCAAGCTCGCGCGAGCCGAACGAGATGCGTGGCTCAACTGGCCAGCGCGAATCTCTGCCCAGATGGCCGCCAGGCTGGGCGTGGAGCCGCACACGATGCACGTCGCATTGGAAGCCGCTGTGCGCGAGCACCTGCAAGAACTCGGCGACATGCGCCCGCGAGTCGACTGATGATGGATCTCGACTACGAAGGCGCCGACGAGGTTGAACGGGCGTGGCGGGAAGGGCTTACGCCCGATCCGCTGCTCACCGTATCCGAATGGTCCGATCGTCACCGGATGCTGTCGAGCAAGGCGTCCGCCGAGCCGGGGCGCTGGCGCACGAGTCGCACGCCCTACCTCAAGGCGATCATGGACTGTCTGTCGCCGACCTCACCGGTCGAGCGCGTGGTGTTCATGAAGGCCGCACAGCTCGGCGCCACGGAGATGGGCTCGAACTGGATCGGCTACGTGATTCACCACGCACCCGGTCCGATGATGGCGGTGTGGCCGACGGTGGAGATGGCCAAGCGCAACTCCAAGCAGCGAATCGACCCGCTGATCGAGGAGTCCGGTGTCCTGGCCGAGTTGATCGCTCCGGCGCGCAGTCGCGACTCGGGCAACACCATCCTGGCCAAGGAGTTCCGGGGTGGCGTGCTGGTGATGACCGGTGCCAACAGCGCGGTGGGCTTGCGCTCGATGCCGGTGCGCTACCTGTTTCTGGACGAGGTGGATGGGTATCCGCTGGACGTCGAAGGCGAAGGCGATGCGATCTCGCTGGCCGAGGCCCGCACGCGCACCTTCGCGCGTCGCAAGATCTTCATCGTGTCCACCCCGACCATCTCGGGGGCGAGCGCCATCGAGCGGGAGTACGACGCGAGCGATCAGCGGCGCTACTTCGTCCCCTGCCCGCACTGTAGTCATCGGCAGTGGCTGCGGTTCGAGCAACTGCGCTGGGACAAGGGCGCACCCGAGACGGCGGCCTACGTTTGCGAGTCGTGCGACACGGCGATCGCTGAGCACCACAAGTCCTGGATGCTGGAGCACGGCGAGTGGCGGGCGATGTTTCCCGATGGGAATGGAAAGACTGCCGGGTTCCATCTGTCGTCGCTCTACAGCCCGGTTGGATGGCGCGGTTGGCGTGACATCGCCACCGCGTGGGAGGCGGCCGTCAGCAAGGAATCGGGCTCGGCGTCTGCCATCAAGACGTTCAAGAACACCGAGCTTGGCGAGACCTGGGTTGAGGAAGGCGAAGCGCCAGACTGGCAGCGCCTGATCGAACGACGCGAGGACTACCCCGTCGGCACGGTTCCTCCAGGTGGACTGCTGCTGGTGGGCGGTGCGGACGTGCAAAAAGATCGGATCGAGGCATCCGTCTGGGCGTTCGGCCGGGGCAAGGAATCCTGGCTGGTCGAGCACCGGGTGCTGATGGGCGACACCTCGCGCGATGCGGTCTGGAGCCGTCTGGGCGACATGCTGGGCGAGACCTGGACCCATGCCTCGGGCGCGGCCCTGCCGCTGGCCAGGTTCGCGCTCGACACCGGCTTTGCCACGCAGGAGGCCTATGCCTTCGTGCGGTCGCGTCGGGATGCCCGCGTGATGGCGGTCAAGGGCGTGGCCCGAGGGGCTGCCTTGATCGGGACCCCAACCGCCGTGGATGTCAGCCAGGGCGGCAAGAAGCTGCGCCGAGGCATGAAGGTCTATTCGGTGGCGGTCGGCATCGCCAAGCTGGAGTTCTACAACAACCTGCGCAAGAGCGCGGACGTGGGTGAGGACGGTATCCAGACGACCTATCCGGTGGGCTTCGTCCACCTGCCCAAGGTCGACGCGGAATTCATCCAGCAACTGTGCGCCGAGCAACTGATCACGCGGCGCGACCGCAACGGCTTTCCCATCCGGGAGTGGCAAAAGATGCGGGAGCGAAACGAAGCGCTGGACTGCTACGTCTACGCCCGAGCCGCAGCGTCGAGTGCCGGGCTGGATCGCTTCGAGGACCGCCACTGGCGAGAACTGGAGCGGCAACTCGGGCTCGACCCGCCCGAGGAAGAACAAGACTTGATAGCTGATGAGGCCACCGAGAACGGTGGCCTTGTCGTATCTGGAGCCAACAAAACGAACAGACCTGTGCGCCGCGTGATCCGCAGCCGCTGGATTTCATAGACCGAGCGCGCCATGAGCCTGCAGTCACAACTCAACAGCTTCGTGGTGCGTGTGGCCGAGCGCTTCGGCGGCGTGGAAGCGCGCACCGGAGCCCTCGATCGCTTGAAGACCGACGCCAAGACAGACCTGGTCGCCGCGATCAACGAACTTGCAGAGCGCCCGACCAACGGTGGCGGTGCCGGTAGTCAGACGTACGAGTTCGTACAGGTCTCGCCTGCCAGGGTCTGGACCGTGAACCACAACCTGGGCCTTCGGCCTTCGGTGTCGATCGTCGACAGCGGCGGCGCCGAAGTTGAAGCCGATGTCCGCCACACGAGCCCGAACCAGCTCGTCATCTATTTCGCCATTCCGATTGCCGGGCTGGCCCGATTGACTTGATAGGAGAACTGAATGTCCCGTAAGCAACTCTCTGACCTCGACTTTGGCGGGGTCGCCCGCGTTCGCAACCTGCCGTCGCCGGTCAACCCGGATGAGCCGGCACGGCTCGCCGACCTGAACTCTGCCGTCGAAGGTTTGGCGTGGAAGGATTCCTGCCGCGTCGCTTCGCAGACCAACCTCAATCTGTCCTCGCCTGGCGCATCGATCGACGGCGTGACGGTGGCCGTCGGGGATCGGGTTCTGGTCAAGGCTCAGACCCTTGGCGCAGAGAACGGCATCTACATCTGGAACGGCGCTGCGATCGCCATGACTCGCGCGCTGGACGCCAACAGCGCGTCGGAACTGGAGCAGGCGGTCGCCACGGTGGAGGAAGGTACGTCGGCCGGCACCAGCTGGCGCCAGTCGGTCGTGAACTTCGTGCTCGACACCACGACGGTCACCTGGTTGCAGTTCGGTGCGACGGTGGGCGCGGCATCGGAGACCAGCTCTGGCATCGCCGAGATCGCCACGCAGGCTGAGACCGACGGCGGCACCGACGACCTGCGAATCGTCACTCCGCTCAAGCTCAACAACTGGACGAACAAGCCGCGCCGCGCACAGGCCACCATCGGGGACGGCAGCAGCACTCAGTTCGACGTCAATCACAACTTCGCGACCCGCGATGTGATCGTCCAGGTGTTCCAGGCATCGGGCAGCTACGAGCAGGTCAACTGCGACGTGAGCCTGCCCACCGTCAACACCGCGCGGCTGAACTTCGCCAGCGCACCGGCCAGCAATGCCTACCGCGTCGTGGTGATGGGTTAAGCGGTGAAGGATCTGGCTTACCGGGTCGTGCCAGTTGTCGCTGCCCTGCCTGCTGCCTCAGCCACGTTGGCTGGGGTCGTCGTTCGCTTGTCGACCGACAACCGGGCGTACTGGTGCGATGGCACGGTCTGGGTCGACTTGAACGCCGACTCGCGCCTGTCGAGCGCACGCTTGGCCGCCGATGTCACCAACAGCACCACGACGCTGGCGAACGTGACCGGTCTGGCGCTGGCCCTGGCTGCGAACAGCACCTACCAGGTCGATGCGCAGGTGATGTTTCAGACCGCCGCGACCACAACGGGCATTCGCCTGACGCAGACGGTGCCAGCCGGTGCGACGGTCGTTGCGCAATGGAATACACCCACGTCGCTGACCGCTGGGACGGCCGCCAACCAGCGCGCCGCAGACGCTGGCGCTGCCACGACCGCGATCGATGCAGCCAATGCCAACACGCTCGCCACGGCATCGCTGCTGGTGATCACTGGTGCGACCGCCGGAAGTCTCCAGATTCGCTTCGCGTCCGAGGTCGCTGCATCCAACGCCGTGATCAAAGCGGGCAGCAATCTCGTTGCCGTCAAGGTGGGATGACCATGGCCTACACGCTCGAACAACTCGAAGCTCTCGAAGGCGCTGTGGCCCGCGGGGAGCGGCGCGTGACCTTCGCGGACAAGACCGTCGAGTACCGGACGATCGACGAACTGAAGGAAGCCATGCGACTGGTTCGCTCGGGACTCGCCGAGCAATCGGCGGCCACCGGTCTGGTCCCTCCCATCGCGCGGCAGATCCGCGTGACGACCAGCAAGGGCTTCTGATGGGATTCATTCAGTCCATTCGCCGCCGACTCTTCGGTGGCATGCCGACCTATGACGGCGTGGGTGGCGGCCGTCGCGCCCTGGCGTGGATGGTCGGCAATCCGGGCGCCGTCGGCGCCTTGCTGCAGACCCAGAACGAACTGCGCGCCAAGAGCCGTGATCTGGTTCGGCGCAACGCGTGGGCCAATGCGGCGCTGGAAGCCTATGTGGCCAACGCCATCGGCACTGGCATCAAGCCGCAGTCCATGGTGGGCGAAGCCGCAGCCCGTGAGTCCATTCAATCCCTGTGGAGGGACTGGACGCAGGATGCGGACGCAGCGGGCCTGACCGACTTCTACGGGCTGCAGGCGATGGCCTGCCGCGCCATGCTCGAAGGCGGCGAGGTGCTGGTGCGGCTGCGCTATCGCCGCCCGGAGGATGGCCTGCCTGTTGCGTTGCAGATCCAGGTGCTCGAACCGGAACACCTGCCGGTGACGCTCAACACCACGGCCGAGAACGGAAACCTGGTGCGCGCGGGCATCGAGTTCGATCGGCTGGGTCGCAGGGTCGCGTACCACCTGTATCGATCCCACCCGCAGGACGGGCTGCTCGCACCGATGTCCGGTGACGGTGGCATGAGCACGGTGCGCGTCGATGCGTCCGAGATCATCCACATGTTCCGGCCGTTGCGCCCGGGACAGATCCGGGGTGAGCCCTGGTTGGCACGGGCGCTGGTGAAGCTCCACGAGCTGGACCAGTACGACGACGCTGAACTGGTGCGCAAGAAGACGGCGGCGATGTTCGCCGGCTTCATCACCCGCCTGTCCCCGGAGGACAGCCTGCTCGGTGAAGGCTCCGCCGATGCCAGCGGCGTGGCCCTCTCGGGCCTGGAGCCGGGGACGATGCAGATCCTGGAGCCCGGCGAGGACATCAAGTTCTCACAGCCGGCCGATGTCGGTGGCTCGTACTCGGAATTCCTGCGCATGCAGTTCCGGGCGGTGGCCGCTGCGATGGGCGTGACCTACGAGCAATTGACCGGAGACCTCACGCAGGTCAACTACTCGTCCATCCGTGCGGGCCTGCTGGAGTTTCGGCGTCGTGTGGAGCACCTCCAGCACGGCGTGATCGTGCATCAGCTCTGCCGCCCGATCTGGGAGGCATGGATGGCGCAGGCCGTCCTGGAAGGTGCGCTGGTCCTACCAGGCTATCTGCGTGGTGGATCGGCGCGTCGTCGGGAGTGGCTGGCCGTGAAGTGGATCCCGCAGGGCTGGCAGTGGGTGGATCCGCTGAAGGAAACCGATGCGATGAAGTCGGCCATCCGCTCCGGACTGATGAGCCGCTCGGAGGCGATCTCTGCCAACGGCTACGACGCTGAAGACGTCGATCGCGAGATCGCTGCCGACAACGCCCGGGCCGACGCATGGGGGCTGGTGCTCGACACCGACCCTCGCCATGACCAGGGACCCGCATCTGGCGCAAACCCCGGGTCTTCGAATCTCGCGTCCGCCAGCGCGGACGCCCTAACCCAAGGCACCTGACATGTTGTTGCCCCACTTGGCGTCCCGCCTGTACGGGACGCCCCTTCTGCTCGTCCGCTCGAAGCTCGACGTCATCCTTTCGGTCCTCGGTGAGCGCGTTCAATGGCCCACCGCCAAGGAACCCCTCGCCGTCCCCGCGCCCAGGGCGAACGTCGGCGCCGCCCCTGGCATCGCGCTGATTCCGGTCTACGGCACGCTCGTGCGCCGGTCCCTCGGCCTCGACGCTGCGTCGGGCCTCACGTCGTACGGCCAAGTGGCAGCCATGCTGGATGCGGCGCTGGTCGACGCTTCGATCACCGGCATCTTGCTGGACATTGACTCGCCCGGTGGCGAGGCCGGTGGCGTCTTCGAACTCGCGCAGCGGCTCCGCGCTGCCAACGCGGTCAAGCCCGTGTGGGCTGTGGCCAGCGACTCCGCCTTCTCGGCCGCCTACGCGATCGCCAGCGCGGCCTCGCGCATCTACGTGAGCCAGACCGGCGGCGTCGGATCGATTGGCGTGATCGCGATGCACGTCGATCAGACGGCTCGCGACGCCCAGGACGGCTACCGCTTCACGGCGGTGACGGCGGGTGCGCACAAGAACGACTTCTCGCCGCACGAGCCGCTCGACCCCGATGCCTACGCGCTGCTGCAGGCCGAGGTGGATCGCCTGTACGGACTCTTCGTCGATCACGTGGCCACGATGCGCGGCCTCGATGCGGCGGCCGTGCGTGCCACCGAAGCCGGTCTGTACTTCGGCCCCAACGCTATCAGCGTGGGTCTGGCCGATCGGCTTGGCACCACCGAGTCAGCGTTGGTCGACTTCGCGTCCTACCTCGCCACGAACGCTGCCACGTCCGGCCTGAAGTTCCTCGCTGCCAACAGTTCCCCTCTCGCGCCCACCTCCAAAGGGGCGCTCTTTTCAACCAACCCCATGGAGAAAACCGCGATGCATGAGAACGCCATCGACCGACTCCCTCCGGAGTCAACCAACGCGCCGGAAGACCCGGCACCCGTCCCCGACAACCCGGACCGCACTGACGCCGACCCCGCAGTCCAGCCGCAAGAGCGCGGCGTCGGCAACAACGTCACTTCTGCGGTGGACGCAGCCGTCACTCAGGTGCGCGCCGATGCCGTGGCGATCGCCGAGCTGTGCCAGTTGGCTGGTCAGCCCGGGCTCACGCTGTCCTTCCTCAGCGAAGGCGCCAGCGTCGCACAGGTGCGCAAGACGCTCCTGGCCGGTCGGGCACAGGGCACGGAGATCAGTTCCCTGATCCACCCGGACGCTGCTTCCACTGCCGCATCGTCGGAGCAGAACCCCCTCATGAAGGCCGTCAAGAAACTCACTGGAAAGGACTGAAGCCATGTCTGCACTCAACGAAACTGTCAACCTGGGCGATCTCCTCAAGTACGAGGAGGACTGCCTCAACTACTCGCGTGACGTCGTCACCGTGGCCGCAGGCCAGCGCCTCGAACTCGGCGCCGTCGCGGGCCGCGTCGCCGCGACTTCCAAGATCAAGCGCTACGAGCCGGACGCGACCGACGGCACCGAATCGCCCGTGGGGATCCTGCTGGGCGACTGCGACGCCAGCCTGATCGAGCGCGACAACGTCCTGCTGCTCGCACGCCACGCCGTCGTCGCATCACACGCCGTCGTCTGGCCTTCGGGCATCACGCCCGAGCACAAGGTCGCCGCCATCGCCGCATTGGAAGCACGCGGCATCCTCATTCGTCAGTCCGCCTGAAAGGAATCCTGAACATGAACAACCCGTTCAACACCCCGGCGTTTTCGATGGCGGCACTGACCTCCGCCATCAACGTCATCCCCAACCGCTATGGGCGCCTCGAGTCGCTCGATCTGTTCCCGGCCAAGCCGGTGCGCACGCGCCAGGTCATCGTCGAGGAGCAGAACGGCGTGCTCAACCTGTTGCCGACGCTGCCCCCGGGTGCCCCGGGTACGGTCGGCGCACGCGGCAAGCGCAAGGTCCGCTCCTTCGTGATCCCGCACATCCCGCACGACGATGTGGTCCTGCCCGAAGAGGTCCAGGGCATTCGCGCTTTCGGCTCGGAGACCGAGATGGAGTCGGTGGCCGGTGTTATGGCTCGGCACCTGGAGACCATGCGCAACAAGCACGCCATCACGCTGGAGCACCTGCGCATGGGCGCGCTCAAGGGCGTGATCCTCGACGCCGATGGTTCGGTCATCTACGACCTGTACGACGAGTTCGGCATCTCGCCGGCAGTCGTCAGCTTCGATCTGGGCAATGCTTCGTCGAACGTGAAGAAGAAGTGCGCCGACGTGCTGCGTCATCTGGAGGACAACCTCAAGGGCGAGTTCATGACCGGCATCCGGGTGCTGTGCTCGCCGGAGTTCTTCGATGCGCTGACCGACCACCCCAAGGTCAAGGACGCCTTCACCTACTGGCAGCAGGGCGCGGTGCTCATCAACGACATGCGCGCCGGATTCACCTTCGGCGGCGTGACCTTCGAGGAGTACCGTGGCCAGGCGACGGACATCAACGGCACCAGCCGTCGTTTCATCGCCGCCGGTGAGGCCCATGCCTTCCCGATGGGGACGGTGGACACCTTCGGCACGTACTTCGCGCCGGCCGACTTCAACGAGACGGCCAACACCCTGGGGCAGGCGATCTACGCCAAGCAGGAGCCGCGCAAGTTCGACCGGGGGACCGACTTGCACACGCAGTCCAACCCGCTGCCGATGTGCCATCGCCCCGGCGTGCTGGTCAAGCTCACGGCGGCCTGATCCATGGGCCTGGTCGAAACCGTCTACGCGGCGGCAGCCAGCGCTGGCCTGCTCCAGGCTTGCGTCTGGCACCCGTCGGACGGGTCGGCGGAGCAGTCGCATTCAGTGGGACTTTCCTGTCCGGACGAATCCCTCCTGGATGGTCTGACCGTCAGCACCGAGTACGCCATGACGTTCCCTGCATCGGTGTTCACGGGCCTGGCGGCCCAGGAGCAAGTACAGATCGGGCCGGCGACCTATCTGGTGCGTGAGGTTCGGTCCGTGGGCGACGGCACCGAGCGACGCGCCCGTCTCACCCGGGTCTAAAGCCATGGCTGGCAATTCGATCCGCGAGCAGATCCTGCTGGCGGTGATGGCGGTTGTGCGTCCCGCAGCACAGGCTCTGGGCGCCACGGTCCATCGATCACCGTCGGTGGCAGTCACTCGCGAGCAGTGCCCGGCGCTGGTGGTGTTCCCCGAGACGGATTCCATTACCGAGCGTGCCAATGACCGCGTCACCCGAGAGCTGACGGTTCGCATCGTGGCCCTGGCCCGTGCGGTACCTCCCATCGTTCCGGAGACGGAGGCAGACCGGCTGCTGACTGCCGCCCACGCCGCCCTGATGTCCGACCTGAATCTGGGCGGACTCGCGCTCGGGATTCGTGAGCAGGAGTGCGAGTGGGAGGTGGAGGACGCCGATGCCGTCGCCGCATCCATTCCCGCGCGCTACCGCATCACCTACCGAACGCTGGCCCAAGACCTGGCAACCCAAGGATGACACCCATGACCCGACTCGTTTTGACGCGCCCGCACACGCACGCGGGCAAGTCCTACGGACCCGGTGACCGCATCGAGGTCGACGCCGACGCCGCCGAATGGCTGCTGGCGAACGACATCGCCGCGCGGGAACCGAAGCCCGTCCGGACTCCCACCGACCCATCCCTCGACCTTTCTCCCATTCAACGTAAGGAACCCAAGCAATGAGCACCTATGCAAGCTTTCAAGGCCGAGTGTTTCTCGGCAAGCGCGACACCGCCGGTCTGCCGATCGAGGTGCGCTCGCCCGGCAACGTGGCCGAACTGAAGTTGTCGCTGAAGACCGACGTTCTGGAGCACTACGAGAGCCAGACTGGTCAGCGCTCGCTGGATCACCGGATGGTCAAGCAGAAGTCGGCGACCGTGAAGCTGACCATCGAGGAGTTCACCAAGGAGAACCTGGCGCTCGCCCTGTATGGCAACCACGTCGTCGGCACGGCTGGGTCGGTGACGGCCGAACCCTTTGGCGGTGACACGCCGGTCGTCGGCGACCGCTACTTCCTCGCCCACCCCAGGGTGTCGAGCCTGGTGGTGACCGATTCGGCCGGAACACCGGCGACGCTCACGGCTGGCACGCACTACACCGCCGACCTGGACTTCGGTGCCGTCCAATTCCTGGACACCACCGGCTTCACCGCGCCCTTCAAGGCGGCCTATGCCTACGGCGTGGTCACCGACATCGGCATCTTCACCCAGGCGCTGCCGGAGCGCTTCCTGCGCCTGGAGGGGATCAACACCGCCCAGGGCAACGCCAAGGTCCTGGTCGAGCTGTACCGCGTGGCCTTCGATCCGCTCAAGGAGATCTCCTTCATCTCGGACGACTACAACAAGTTCGAGTTGGAAGGCTCGCTGCTGGCGGACACGACCAAGGGCTACGACGCGGTGCTCGGCCAGTTCGGTCGCATCGTGCAGCTGTAAGGGGCGGCCATGAGTGATCTGGATACCCTGATCCCCACCGCGACGACCGTGTCTGTGGCCGGAGAGACGCTGGCCATCAAGCCGCTGAAGGTCGGACAGATGCCGGCCTTCCTGCGCGCGATCTCGCCCGTCATGCATCAGATCACGGCCGCCGACATCGACTGGTTGGCCTTGTTCGGCGAGCGCGGCGAGGACTTGCTGTCGGCGATCTCGATTGCGGTCGGCAAGCCCCGCAGTTGGGTCGACGATCTGGCTGCGGACGAGGCCATCTTGCTGGCGGCCAAGGTGATCGAGGTCAACGCCGATTTTTTTACCCGGCAGGTGATCCCCAAGATCGATGTTCTGTTCGCAACCACGAAGCTGCCGCAGGTGGCGGCTGGTTCGACGCCGTCCAGCACCTGATCGAGCACGGTCACCGGATGCCCGACATCCTCGATTACACGCTCGGGCAGGTGCGGGGATTCGTGGCGGCATGTGAGCGATTCGATGCGGCGCGCGATGCCCGTGCGCTCTCGCTCATCGCGATCGGCGCGCGAGGAGACGCGCGGCAGCTGGACCAGACGCTCGACCGCCTCGTCGACCGGGCCCAGTCGTCATGAAGGTCTCCATCCGGATCGACAGTGCCGCTGGGCAAGCGCAGTTGCGGCGTTGGGGCGGGGAGATCCGCGCCAAGGTGCAAAAGGCCGTGGCGCAGGCCATGGCCACCGAGGCAAGCGAGTTGCGCCAGGACGTGCGCGCCGAGGTGGCTGGTCAGATGGCGGTGGTCAAGAAGTCCTTCGTCAAGGGCTTCACGGCGAAGGTACTGGACCGGGATCCGAGTCGCTACCCGGCGCTCTATGTCGGCTCCCGCATCCCCTGGTCTCGGATCCATGAGACCGGCGGTGTGATCGCCGGGCGACTGCTGATCCCACTGCATGGCCGCGTAGGCCGCAAGCGCTTTAAGGCGCAGATCGCCGAGCTCATGCGTGGCGGCAATGCCTATTTCATCAAGAACTCGAAGGGGAACATCGTCTTGATGGCGGAGAACCTGCAGGAATACGACCGCACGCTTTCGGGGTTCAAGCGACGCTACCGCAAGGCCGAAGGCGTCAAACGTCTGAAGCGCGGTGCCGACATTCCGATCGCCGTGCTGGTGCCCAAGGTGGTGTTGCGCAAGCGCCTGGACATCGAGCGCATGGTCGCCACGCGCGTGCCGCGCCTGTCTGCAGCAATCGAAAAGCAACTGCGCACGGTCGACTGAGCCATGGCCAATCGGATTTCCATTCTTGTCGCACTCGAAGGAGCGGACGACGGGCTCAAGCGCGCCGTCGCCTCGGCCGAGCGCAGTCTGGGCGAACTCTCCACCACCGCCAAGACCGTCGGCGAGAAGACCACCAATGGTCTGGCTGAGGTGAAGGCTGGTGTCTCGGCGTTCTCCGAGCAGTTCGGCCGCGCCAAGACGCAGTTGGTGGCCTTCCTGGCGGCCTTCGAATTCGCGGGCCGACTGCGCGAGGTCATCGAACTGGCCGACGCGTGGAACCAGATGGGCGCTCGCCTGAAGCTGGCCACGGCCGGGACGAATGAATACAAGGTCGCCCAGGCAGCGCTGTTCGAGATCGCGCAGCGCATGGGTGTCCCGCTGCAGGAGACCACCGCGCTGTACGGCAAGCTGCAGCAGTCGGTGCGGATGCTGGGTGGCGAGCAGAAGGACGCCCTCACCATCACCGAGAGCATCTCGCAGGCCTTGCGCATCTCCGGCGCGAGTGCCACCGAAGCGCAGGCGTCTCTCCTGCAGTTCGGCCAGGCGCTGGCCGCTGGCGTGCTGCGCGGTGAAGAGTTCAACTCGGTCGTCGAGAACTCGCCTCGTCTGGCGCAGGCTCTGGCCGACGGACTGAACGTGCCCATTGGACGGCTGCGCAAGCTCGCCGAAGAGGGGCGCCTCACGGCCGACGTTGTGGTTCAGGCGCTGCTGTCGCAGAAGGACAAGCTGGCGGCGGAGTACGCCAGCATGCCCGCCACGGTGTCGCAGTCCATCGAGCGTGTGCGCAATGCCTTCGGGCAGTGGGTACAGAAGATGGACGAGTCCACCGGCATGACCAAGAAGCTGTCCGAGGCGCTGACCTGGCTTGCGCAGAACATGGACACGGTCATGAAGTGGCTCACCGTGATCAAGGATGTGGGCCTGGCCGTCCTGATCTACCGCTTCCTGCCTGCCCTGGTGACGGCATGGCAGACGGCCGGCGCGGCGGCGGTGCTGGCGGCGAACGCCACGGCATCCGCGTGGGCCACGGCGAACCTCACAGTCTCGGCGGCGGTCGCCACCGTCGGTGTGCTCAAGACGGCCTTCATGGTCCTCGGGGCCTTTCTGGTCGGCTGGGAGATCGGCACGTGGTTGTCCGAGAAGTTCGAGATCGTGCGCAAGGCCGGCATCTTCATGGTCGAGGTGCTGGTGAAGGCGGTCGAGCAGCTTCAGTACCGTTGGGAGGCCTTTGCAGCGATCTTCACCTCGGACACGATCGCAGAAGCCACCAAGCGCCACGAAGCCCGTTTGGCCGAGATGAACCGCATCTTCAGCGAGATGTACGCCGATGCGTCGAAAGGGTCCGAGGCCGCAAAGGCCGCGATGAACACCGCTGGCACCACCGCCGAGGAAATCGCCAAGCGGCTGGAAGCCGTGCGCCAGGGTACGCAGGAAGCCGTGGGACGTGGCGTCGAGGCTGTCCACACGGCCCTGGAGAAGCTCAAGTCCCGTCTGGGCGAGGTCGAGCAGGCGGTCGGCAAGGCAACACAGGTGGTCAACGATTCGACCGCCAAGATGGCCGAGGCCTACAAGGGGCTGACCTCGATCGTCGAAGCCAACCTGCAGCGGCAGATTGAGGCGGTGAAAGCGCGCTACCAGCAGGAGCAGGCAGCGCTTGAACTTAAGACCCAGTCGGAAACGGCGCTGATCACCAAGTCGACGCAATTGCTTGGCGATGCATTGACCCAGCAGACCACGCTACGCCGGCAAGCGACGACCGACACGCTCAAGCTCATCGACGATGAGTCCAAGGCGCGAATCGATGCCGCCCGTCGTGATGGCCAGACCGAGCAGGAACGATCGGCCAACGTCACCCGCGTCGAGAACGAGATCCTGGCGACCAAGCGCCAGACCATGGTGCAGGCAGCGGCCGAGTACCGTCAGCACATCGATCAGCTCAACGCCGAGGCGAACCGCCACATGGCGGAGATCAAGCGCATCGAGGAGGAGAAGCGCCTGCTGTCGATGACGACGGAGGAGCGCATCCGCGAGATCCTCCGGCAAGGCATGACGGAGGTCGAGGCGACCGAGGACCGCAAGCGCCAGATTTACGAGTACCAGTCCAAGGCCCGCGACGCGCTGGCTGCTGGTGAACTGGAGCAGGCCCGCCAGTACGCGCAGAAGGCGATGGACCTGGCGGCGCAGGTTGCTAGCAGCCAGACGAACGAGGCCAAGCGCGCGGAGGAAGCCCGCAAGCAGTCAGAGCAGAGTGTCTCGCAGGTCACCCAACTCGAAGCGCAGTCGCGGGAGGCTTACCGCCGGCAAGAGTACGAGAAGGCCGACGCGTTGATGCGTCAGGCAGATCAACTGCGTGCGGAACTGGCCCAGCGCACCAAGGATGCCGACACGGCGATCGCGCAGGGCAAGGACGGCGTCTATCAGGCCATCCAGCGCATTCGTGACTCCGAGGAGATCCTGAACAAGGCGCTGGACGCAGAGGCCAAGGCACACCAGACGGCCGCGCAGTCCGCCATGACGGCCCGGGACCAGATCCGCGAGACGCTGACCCAGACCGAGACCCAGATCGATCAGATCACGGCCAAGCTCAAGGATGGGCTCAAGGTCACGATCGACGCCGACACGGCGCGCTTCGACAAAGCGATCGCCGACCTCGACAAGGCGGTGGCCGAGAAGCAATTGCTGCTGTCGATCCAGGCCGACCTGCAGGAGGCGGAGAAAAAGCTGCAGCAGTACGAGCAGCTGCTCAAGGAAGGAAAGACGCTTCCGGTCGATGCTGACGTCTCCAAGGCGAAAGACGCACTCGCGCGTCTGAAGACCTACGCCGACCAGAACTCGCAACTGGAACTGAAGGTCGCAACCGAGAAGGCGCAGGCCTCGATCACCAACGTCGAGGGCATGATCCGCGCGCTCGACCGCATCCAGACCGAGTCCCGGCACCAGATCAGTACCAATGCCGATGCGGCACGCGCCGAGGTGATGAGCCTCAACGGCGCCAACACCTCCAGCACGCACACGATCTACGTGCAGCGCGTCGAGGTGAACGCCACCGGCGGCCTGGTGGGCAGCGGCATCCGCCGCTTCGCAGAGGGCGGTGCCGTGGGCCCTGTGTTTGCGCGCATGAGTGGTGGCACGGTCCCCGGCTCCGGTAACCAGGACACCGTGCCGCGCACGCTGGACGCTGGCGCTTTCGTGATCCGCAAGGCGGCCGTCCAGAAGTACGGCGGGACGGCGTTGTCGCGCCTGGCCAATATGGCGCGCACTTCCGCCGCTGCGGTAGGCGTGGCCCGATTTGCAACTGGCGGCCCTGTGTTGGGGCGACTTGGCACGTCGGGGAACAGCGACGGTGGACCCAAGCGCAATCGCGAGGCGGCCGAAGCATTGAAGATGATCGACCTCGGCCTGGATGGCATGAACCAGTACACCAACTGGCTCCAGTGGAACTACGGTGCGTCTGTCAGCCTGGACATGCGCTGGAAGACGATGGAGAGCTACGGCAAGCAGGCCCAACAGGACCGGCGCGCCATCGAAGACTTCATCGGGCGCAAGACGCTTACTTCCAACGAGCGGGGCCAGCTCGAGCGCATCAAGCAGACCTGGCGTCAGGCGATGGCGCAGCCGCTGCTCTGGGGCAAGGACCTGGAGCGCGACCTGATCGACTACATGGAGCAGAACCAGGGGCAGTTTTTCCGGCGCGGTGGTGTCGCGAAATCCGACACCATCCCCGCGATGCTCACGCCCGGTGAGTACGTGGTTAACAAGGATGCGGTGTCGCGTTTCGGCGCCGGGTTCTTCGAAGCCATCAACAACCTGAGCGCTCCTGCGCAAGCTCTGGCGGGGCGTGCGATGGCGGGCATCCAGGGGTTCGCTACGGGCGGGCTGGTGCAACCGTCGTCGGGCTGGGTCAACGGCGCGTCGCGCCCGGTGCTGCCAGCCGACAGTGGCTCGACGCGCACGGTGCGGGTCGAGTTGTCTGCGGGTGACCGGAAGGTCAACGCCGCGATCGACGCGCGAGATGAGTCGCGCCTACTGCAAATCCTCGATACGGCCCGCTCCAGGGCCGTCTGAAAACCAAACCATGCAACTGAAGAACCTCTCCGACGAGGTGGCCTTGCTGCTGCCCGACGATTTGCTGTGGACCGATGAACACGCCTGGACGCCGGCGGTGGCATCCACGTCTTACCTGATCACGGGCGCGCTGCTGATCCAGTCGGCGACCCGGCAGGCGGGCCGCCCGATCACCTTGGTGGGCGCCGCCGACATGGCGTGGGTTACCCGCGCGACGGTCGAGCAACTGCGCGCGTGGGCATCCATCCCGGTTGGTGCCACCACTGGGCGCTTCGCGCTGACCCTGGCGGACGGACGGTCCTTCACGGTGGCCTTCCGCCACGCCGAGACGCCGATCGAGTCGGAGCCGGTGCTGGGGTTCCCGGCGCGGACCGACACCGACTTCTACCGACTGACACTGAAATTCCTGGAGCTTTGAGATGCCGATTCATTCCGGCGACGTGAAACTGCTGAAGTCCGCCGTCATGGCCGACGTCCCCGAGGGGGGTGGTGCGCCCACGGGCATCACCATTTCCGACGGCGTGTCCAACGCCATCTTCCCGGACATCTCGGAACTCGATCGCGCGGGCGGACGGGTCAATCTGCGCAAGTCCTTCGTCTCGGTCCAGACCGATGACACCGACACCTACTTCGGCGCCAACGTCATCGTGGCCGAACCACCGAAGGACCCGCGCGTCAGCGTGACCCTGTTCTCCACCGAGCGGACGTTCGATACCCGCGAGCAGGCTCAGACCCGTATCGAGGCCTACCTCAACAAGGGACCGGAATGGGCCGGCTACCTATTCGAGAACCACATCGCCGGCCAGCGCGTGATCCAGTTGTTCCAACGCACGACCGACGCGATCCCCAACGTCGGCCAGACGCTCGTCCTCATCGAAAACGAGGGACTGTCCACCCAGAAGGAGCAGTACGTCCGGGCCACTGCCGTGTCGTCGGTGGAGCGCACCTTCACCTACAACAGCGACCAGGACTACAAGGCCGCCGTCGTCACCGTCGATATCAGCGACGCGCTGCGCTACGACTTCACGGGCTCGCCGGCCACGCGAACCTTCACGCGCGCCACGAACAGCACCAAGGTCCGCGACACGGTGGTCGCCGATGCGGGCACCTACGTGGGCGTGGTGCCGCTGACGCAGGCCGCTGCCGTGGGTGCCTTCACCATCAAGGGCGCGTCGATCTACACCCAGCTGGTGCCCAGCGCCCAGACCGAGACACCCATCTCCTTTGTGCCACCCTACGCGGCCGCAGGGCTTCCGGTACCTGGCGCGAGTCCCGTCAGCTACACCGCCACGCACGCGTGGACCACGACGATCAAGTTCAACCTGCCCGGTGGCTGTCTGCCGGGGTCACTTGCGATCCAGACCGATGGCATCACGATCTTCGATGACGCGGGCCTGCTCAAGACCGCCAGCGGCACTATCGGCACCATCGACTACGCCAACGGCATCCTGACCCTCAACTCCGGGTCGATGTCGAACGCCAAGGCGGTCACCTACACGCCAGCAGCGCAGATCCTGCGCTCTCCGCAAAGCTCCGAGGTTGCGATCACGCCCGAGTCGCGCAGCCAGTCCTATGTCGGCACGGTGATGCCGATCGCCCAGCCCGGCACCCTGTCGATCAGCTACATGGCGCAGGGACGCTGGTATGTCCTGTCCGACGGCGGCAACGGCTCGCTCAAGGGGCTGGACGCGAGCTATGGCGCCGGCACTTTCAATCGCAACACTGGAGCCTATGTCGTCACCCTGGGCGCGCTGCCGGACGTCGGCAGTTCGCTGATCCTCACGTGGAATGTGCCGACCCAGGAGACGCAGCAGCCCGCAACCACGCTCAAGGGGTCGCAGAGCCTGGTGCTCAACCCGCCTGCAGGCCTCGCCGTGCAGCCGGGCTCGCTCTCGGTCACCTGGGAGTTCAATGGCACCAAGACGGCGACGGCCGCGACGTCGGGCGTGTTGTCCGGCTCCGCCAGCGGGTCGCTGTCGGTCGCGCAGCACCGTGTCGATTTCGCACCCACGATTCTTCCTTCGGTGGGCACCCAGCTCACGGTCGACTACGTGGCAGGCCCGAAGCAGGAGGATTCCTTCGCCCACCCATCACGCAACGGGTCCGGTTCGGTGCCGGTCACCGCCGCCCTCGGATCGATCGAACCCGGTTCGCTGGAAGTCGAGTGGAACACGCTGACCCAGACGACGGGCCTGGGCGTCTACACGCTCAAGCAGATCCAGGAGATGGGCATCGGCCTCAACAACTGGGTCGATCCGACGCAGATCGCCCGTGACGATGGAGCCGGCTACCTGCTGCTCAACGGCACCGCCATTGGCTCGGTGGACTACGCCACGGGCGCAGTCGTGTTCAACCCCGACGTCACGGTCCGCATTCCAAGCCCGCGGTACAGCGCGCAGAGCATCGGCTGGGCCTGGGGCGTGGGGATGATGTACCGGCTGAACTACGCCGGCATCCAGTACATCTCCGCCCCGTCCCTGTACCCCAACGACGAGTCGGGCTACGTCAAGCTGCGCTACAACAGCGCCGGCTCGACGAGCAATCACACCGAGACCTTCCAGTTCCAGCCGGCCTTCAAGCTGGTGCCAGGCGTCAACGCCCAGGTCGTGACGGGCACGGTTCTGTTGTCGATCAGCGGATCGCAGCCATGGGGCGACAACGGCCAGGGCACGCTGCGCGAGTTCACGACCAGTGGCTGGGTGACGCGCGGGACCATCAACTACTTGTCCGGCGATGTCGCGCTCACATCCTGGACGGCCGGGGCGACCAACGCCATCACGCGCGCCAGCTGCGTGACCACCGTCGGCGAGAACATCTCCAGCGAGTTCGTGTTCCGCACCGGAGCGGCGCCACTGCGTCCCGGGTCACTCTCGATCCAGTACGCCCGCGCCGTGGGCGGGACGCAGAGTGTCACGGCCGGGATCGACGGAGCGATCTCGGCGACCGGGATCACCGGCAGCGTCGACTACCAGACTGGACTGGTGCGGGTTCGCTTCGGCTCCCGGGTCACGGCCGCCGGCAACGAGACCGAGCCCTGGTATGCGGCCGAGGCGGTTGGCAGCGACGGCAAGATCTTCAAGCCCGAGCCTGTGGCCGCATCCAGCCTGCGCTACAGCGCGGTCGCCTACAGCTACCTGCCGCTGGACGCCGATCTGCTCGGCATCGATCCGGTGCGCCTGCCCAGCGACGGCCGCGTGCCGATCTTCCGGCCGGGCGGCTTTGCTGTCGTCGGCCACACCGGGAAGATCACCACGTCGGTGAGCAACGGCCAGACGGTCGACTGCGGCCGCGTCCGACTGTCCCGCGTTCGCGTGGTCGGGCACGACGGAGCGGTGATCAACACCGGCTACACCACGGATCTCGACGCTGGCACCGTCACGTTCACGAGCGTGTCGGGCTACAGCCAGCCGGTGACGATCGAGCACCGGATCGAGGACATGGCGGTCGTGCGCGATGTCCAGATCAGCGGCGAAGTCAGCTTCACCCGCGCACTCACCCACGAGTACCCGCTGGCCACCGGCGGTGATCCGTCGTCCGGGAGCTTCGTGGCCAGTGCACTGGTGGCCGGAGACCTCTTCGCGCGGGTGAGTCTGGTCTTCGACCAAGGGTCCTGGAGCGGGGCTTGGTCCGACGCGATCTCTGGCTCGACTGCCACAGCAACCTTCAACAACACGCAGTACCCCATTCGGGTCACGAACCGTGGAGCGCTGACCGAGCGCTGGATCGTGCGCTTCACCAACAGCACCTCGTTCGAAGTGATCGGCGAGAACGTCGGCGTGATCGCCACCGGCAACACCAGCACCGACTGCGCCCCAAACAACCCGGCCACAGGCGTTCCGTACTTCTACCTGCCGGCACTGGGCTGGGGCAACGGCTGGGCGACCGGCAACGTCCTGCGCTTCAACACCATCGGCGCGCAATTCCCGGTCTGGGTGGTGCGCACCGTCCAGCAGGGCCCGGAGTCTGTGCCCGACGACAACTTCACGCTGCTCATTCGCGGGGACGTCGACACGCCTTGATGGCGCAGCGTCTCCCTCTGTTCGACCAAGGAAACCACCGACATGACCGATCTCACCGTCAAATACTTCAACAGCGGGATGACGGGCGCTCCGCAGATCTCCAACAACTGGGGCGATCTGGTGACGATGCTCGACGCCTGTCTCATCAACGGCTTCGCGCTGAAGGCCATCGACACGCTGACCTGCACGGGTGGCATCGCGACGGCCACGATCAGCACAGGCCACGCCTACCAGCGCGAGCAGGTCGTGCAGATCGCGGGTGCCGACCAGGCCGACTACAACGGCCAGTTCCGCGTGATCTCGACCACGACCACGACGTTCACCTTCGCCGTCAGCGGCACGCCGGTATCGCCCGCGACCACCAGCACCAGCCTCACGGCCAAGGTCGCGCCGCTGGGGTGGGAGAAGCCATTCTCCGGGACCAACAAGGCGGCCTACCGCAGCAAGAACCCGCAGTCGCCGCAGAACCTGCTGCTGATCGACAACAGCCTGAAGACCCCGAACTACACGACGACCTGGGCCAAGTGGGCCAACGTCGGCATCGTGGAGGACCTGTCCGACATCGACACGATCGTCGGCGCCCAAGCCCCCTACGACCCGAACAACCCGACGCAGAACTGGAAGCAGGTCACAGGAAGCCAGTGGGGTTGGTACAAGTGGTATCACGCCCGAAACACGCAGTACGAAAGCAATGGCGACAGTGGTGCGGGCGCTCGTAACTGGGTCCTCGTCGGTGACGACCGCCTGTTCTTTCTCTTCTGCACCAACGCCGCCGGCTATGGCTGGTACGGACGAAATTCGTACTGCTTTGGCGACATCATCAGCTTCAAGGCCGGCGACAACTACGGGACGGTTCTGGGTGCCGAGGACGCTTACTCGGGCATGAGCAATTACTGGAGCTATCCCGGGCAGTACAACGGGTACGGCCTGACCATGTCGCTGGACTTCACCGGCAAGACGCTCCTGCGCAACCACACGCAGTTGGGCAACCCGGTGCGGTTCGGGTTGACGTCCTTGAACACCAACAATGGCCAGCAGGTCTGCGGTCGCGGCCCGACGCCGTTCCCGAACGGCGCGGACTACAGCCTGTGGTTGCTGCCGACCTATGTGCGCCAGGAAGACGGTCACATGCGCGGGATCATGCCCGGCATGCTGTGGATGCCGCAGGACCGTCCCTACAGCGATCAGACCATTGTCGACAACGTGGTGGGCCAGGCCGGGAAGAAGTTTCTGCTGGTGCGCACACAGTACAGCTCGGAGACCGAAGGGGCGCAGATCGCCTTCGACATCACGGGGCCCTGGAGGTGATCCGTGACGTATCCGCTGAGTGACACCTTCGCTACGGCGCCAGGGGGTGGGTACACCACGACGCTGGGGAGCATGACGGCAACCTACAACAGCAGCCAGCAGGCCATCGACATCTCCGCGCCCAATGCGCAGTCGATCGTGCGCTTCAACGAGACGGCCAGCGGGGACTTCTGGTTCGAGGCGGACCTCGAGTTCCTGACCGACCCGAGCGCTCGAAAGCATCTGGGTCTGTGGATGACCACGGGCAATGGCTCTGAAGGCTATCGCTTCGCCCATATCGACGGCGCGTGGAGTGTGACGCGTTGGAACAGCGGCTTCGGTGACGGCGCTGCGGTCACTGGCGGGCTGAACGACGGCGCCACACCCATCGCTGGCATCGTCGGCGTCGCCCCGACCTTCAACGTCGGTCAGCGAATGATCCTGCGTTGCGAGGTCATCGTCGGCGCCTTCGATGCCGGTGGGGTGCCCTGGGCGCGGCTGATCCAGTTCAAGGCCGCTGGCGTGCTGATGTTCCAAGTGCTGGACGCAACCTACCGGGGCAAGCTCGTACCAGTGAGCGCGATCAAGAAGACTGATGTGCGCCGAGCAGGTCTTGATCAGAATAACTGAGGGTCTACAGGGGGGTCGCCCTCAGAGAACTTGACTGGCAAGCTCCCCGAGGGCGAGTCTC
>CAIWHR010000219.1 GCA_903912485.1 uncultured beta proteobacterium
CGTCTTGCCGTGATCGATGTGTCCGGCCGTTCCTATGATCATCGGCCGGCCTCCAGTTCGGCAACGAGCTGCGCTTCCTCCGGGCTGCGCAGACAACGCAGGTCAAGCCACAGCGCGCCTTGAGAAACCCGGCCTAGCACCGGCGTCGGGAGCCCGCGCAACCGTTCCGTGATGGAGGCAATCGCCTTGCCGCTGCCCTTCGTCGAGCAGGGTTCGACGACGACTGCCGACGATGGCAATCGATCGACCGGCAGGCTCCCCGACCCGATCTGGCTCGCACAATCGGAAATTCGCACCGTGAACGAGTCACCGACGAAACGCGCGACTGCCGGCAAAACTCGCCCGCACGCGGCACGGATGTCCTCGGGCGATCGAGTCAGCAGCGCGAGCACGGGCAGCCGCTCGGCCAACCGATGGTCCGACCCGTAGATCCTCAGCGTGGCCTCCAACGCGGCCAGTGTCACCTTCGAACAGCGCATGGCCCGCTTCAGCGGATGCTTCTTGATCCGCGCAATCACGTCCTTGCCGCCGACGATGATGCCTGCCTGCGGACCTCCGAGCAGCTTGTCGCCGGAAAACGTGACGACATCCACCCCGGAATTCAACGAATCCCTTGGCAAGGGCTCGCACGGCAGGCCAAATCGCGTGAGGTCGATCAGCGCGCCTGCACCGAGATCCACCATGAACGGCACACCCTGCCGGTGCGCAATTTCGGCGATCGCCGCTTCGTCGACCACGTTGGTGAAACCGGAAATCGCATAGTTGGACCAATGCGCCTTGACCACGATGCCCGTCTTCGGACCGATGGCGTTCTCATAGTCGCGCGGATGGGTCCGGTTCGTCGTGCCGATCGCCACCAGGCGGCAGCCTGCCGCCTTCATGATGTCCGGCATCCGGAAGGCGCCGCCGATCTCGATCAATTCGCCATGCGAGATCACGGCCTCCTTCCGGCCGGCAAGCGCCGCCAGGGTCAGCACCACGGCCGCGGCATTGTTATTGACGACGGTCGCTGCCTCCGCCCCGGTGAGGTCGACGAGAAGTTCCTCGACGATGGTGTCGCGATCGCCCCGATCTCCGCCGGCCAGGTCGTATTCGAGGGCACAGTAGCTGCGCATTGCTGCGACGACACTTTCGACCGCCTCGTCCGCCATCAGGGCACGACCGAGATTGGTGTGGATCACCGTGCCGGTGAGGTTGATGACGCTCCTGATACGAGGGGCCGTCTGCGCCTCGACCTTTGCGCCGATCGCTGCACGTAAGGAGTCTGCGTCGGGAATGGGGCTCCCGCTCTCGAATCCCGCGCGGGCTGTTGCGAGCACGTCCTGGATCGCCTGTTTGACGACGGAATGGCCGCGGGCCTCCTTCAGGCCGGCTAGCGCCGGATCGCGCAGAAGGCGATCGACGGCAGGCAACGAAGACAACAATGGGCGGGATGCTCGGGGTGTCGACACGCCCGCCGACGGCGGCGCTTTCGCGACCATCGCCCTACCCTGTGCCCGGATGAAAGAGAAAGTTGGGGCCCGACCGCGAATAGCCGCGCTCGTCCAGAAGCATGTCGAGCACAAGGGAGGCAAGGTCGTCCGCGACCGGGTCCGCCTGCGGGTCCTTGTCCTGATAGAAAATCTTCAGGTAGGTGCGACATTCGTCGCAGGCTTCCGCCCGCCACGACGCGCTGCCAATGCGGGCTTCAGCTGCTTCCAAGCCGAAGTACTGGAGCCCCCGGTCTTCCTCGCAGTAGCTGCACTTGATCCGGGGGAGGTTCCACTCGGTGGCGCACAGCCCGCAGACCAGATACCGCAAGCCCGCCTTCGAGCCAACGGCTCGGACGACGCTTGCGACGGGCCGGCTGCCGCACACCGGGCAGAGTGTCGGCACGTCGCACTGTTCCAAGTCTTCGACCTGCAGCGTCGCGGCTAGGCGTCCGAAGTACACCTGCAGGGCAGCGCCGATGAACGGGACCTCCGCCCCTTCTTCATCCGTGGACGCTCCAGCAAGCAGTCGATCGGCCGCTTCGTCCAGCTCCGGCGCGCTCCGGCTCATGACCGTGGCCAAGGCTTCCCGCGCGCGGCCGAGCGGTGCCATCGCCTCGACGATGTCGTGGAGGTCGCGTGTCCAGGTGCTGCTGCGCGCGTGCATGGTCGCGTTCAGCGGAGGCATTCCATGCTCCCGACTGGCCGCAAGCGCGCAACTGGCGACGGACTCTGCCGACCGACGCCGTACCGCCCACGACTGGGCCCCGCTGACATCGCCCATCAAGCGCAGGAAATCGGCCATCGCGTGGCCGGGCGCCAATTGCCTGAACCGCGAGGCGCGAACGGAAAATCCACCGGTCCCGGACGGCAGGACGACGCGGGGCGCGTGACTCCCCTGCTCCGCAACGCTTTCCGCAGTGACGAACTCGGTCACCGAACGCTCCATGGCAATGGTGGCTCCGCAGGCGACGCGACAGGACGGCCGGCCACCATCACAGCCCCGCTACTCCTTGCCCGCGACACGCCGGTACCAAAGCGGATGATGGTGCCGCGCCCAGCTGCGTGACACGGTGCCCAAGGTCATCGCCCGCATCGACCCCTTGACCCAGAAGATCGCCGAATAGACATGCACGATGATGCCCAGCATCAGCACGAACGCCGCCAGCGCGTGGACCACCGCCGCAATCCGGATGGCCGCGACGGGGAAGGCCGTGAGGTCTCGCCAGAGGACAACGCCCGACGCCAAGAGGAGCAGCATCGTAACGACCATCGCCCAGAACAACTGCTTCTGCCCGAGGTTGTACTTGTCGATCTCCGGCAGGCCCTCGTCGCGGTTATTGATGATGTCCGGCAGGCGCTTGCCCCACTCCCGGTCGAAGGGCTGGATGATGTTCTCCCGCCAATACCGCAACCCCATCAGGCCGAACGCCAGGAACATGACGATCCCGATGTACGGGTGGAGGATGCGGGACCAGACGCCTCCACCGAGCAGCGCCGTCAGCGGCCAGAAGGCCGGGTGGAAAAACGCGAGGCCGGAAAGGGCCAACAGGAAGAACGTGATCGTGACGATCCAGTGCGTCACCCGCTCGTTGCGCGAGTAACGCGGCACGCCCTTCGAAGTCACGCGAACCGTCGCAGTCATTGCTTCTCCTCCTCTTCGTCCGCGTGCTCTTCTTTCGGTCCGCGCGTCACGAAGTGGAAGAACGCGCCGAGCACGGCGAGGCCAAGGCCCGCAGAGAGCAATGGCTTGCTGACGCCCTTCCACACCGCGACCCACGGACTGATGGACGGGTCCGCGGGCAGACCGGAATAGCGTTCCGGCGCGTCGCCCCTCGGCAGCACGTACATGACGTGCGTCCCGCCGACCCCCGGCGGGTCGTACAGCGCCGCGGTCTGCACGCCGCGTTCCTTGAGGTCGCCGACGCGCTTCTTCCCGCGCGCGATCATGTCCACCTTCGATCCGAACTGGATGCAGCCGGTCGGGCAAGCCTTGACGCACGCCGGCTCGAGACCGACCGACACGCGGTCTGAGCACAGCGAGCACTTGTACGCCTTGTTGTCGATCGAGCTGATCCGCGGGACGTTGAACGGGCACCCGGCGATGCAGTAGCCGCAGCCGACGCAGTTTTCCGAGATGAAGTCGACGACGCCGTTCGAGTACTTCACGATGGCGCCCGGCGCGGGGCAAGCCTTGAGGCACCCGGGATCTGCGCAGTGCATGCAGCCGTCCTTGCGGATCAGCCACTCCATGTCGCCGTTCTCGCGCTGATACTCCGCGAAGCGCATCACGGTCCACGACTCCGCACTGAGGTCGCGTGGATTCTCGTACGAGCCCACGTTGATGCCGATCTCGTCACGCAGGTCGTTCCACTCCATGCAAGCGACCTGGCACGCCTTGCAGCCGATGCACTTGGAGATGTCGATCAGCTTCGCAACCGGGACCTCGGCGACGCGAACATCCGGCGGCTGCGTCGTGGTGGCGGAGCGCTTGTCGAGATTGAGGGATTGCATGTTCATGGCCGCCCCCTCATGCCTTCTCGATGTTGACGAGGAACGCCTTGTACTCCGGCGTCTGCGAGTTTGCGTCGCCAACGTAAGGCGTCAGGTTGTTGGCGAGGTAACCCGGTTTCGTCACCCCGAGAAAGCCCCAGTGAATCGGAATCCCGACAGTGTGGACCTTCTTCCCGTCGCAGGTGAGCGTGGCGACCCGCTTGGTCACCAACGCGACCGCCTTGAGTTCCCCGCGATTGCTGCTGACCTTGACCTGCTCGCCGTTGGCGATGCCCTTTTCCTTCGCCAGGTCCTCGCTGATCTCGACGAACGCCTGGGGCTGGACGATCGCCGTCAGCACCCCGTGCTTGGTCCAGAAGTGGAAGTGCTCGGTCAGCCGGTAGGTGGTCGCGGCGTAGGGGAACTTGTCCGCCTTGCCGAACGCCTCCATGTCGCCCTTGTAGACCCGGGCGGCGGGGTTGCTGACCACCTGCGGGTGCAGCGGGTTGGTCCCAATTGGCGTCTCGAACGGCTCGTAGTGCTCGGGGAACGGGCCTTCCGCCATACCGCCGAGCGCGAACAGCCTGCCGACGCCCTCAGCGTTCATGATGAACGGGCCCGCGCCCGAGTCAGGTCCAAGGTCGGGCTTGATGTCGGGAACGTCGATGCCGGCCCACGCCTTGCCGTTCCAGCTAATGCCCCCGCGCTTCGGGTCCCAGGGTTTGCCGGTCTTCGGATCGGTGTTGGCGCGGTTGTACAGAATCCGCCGGTTTGCGGGCCACGCGAAGCCCCACTGGAGGTAGTTCCCGAGGCCGCCGGGGTCCGATGTGTCGCGTCGTGCCGATAGGTTGCCGGCCTGAGAAAACACCCCAGAGTAGATCCAGTTTCCGCAGGCCGTCGAGCCGTCGTCCTGCAACTGCCCGAACCCGGCGAGTTGCTGCCCGGCCGGAACCAGCACCTTGGTCTTGTCCGCCGGATCGACAACGTCGGTCACCGCGCGCCCGGACATCTCCCGCAGCAGTTCCTCGGGTGACGGCGCCGTGGCGATCGCGTAGGGCCAGGTGAGCCCCAGAATCGGCTCGGGAAGCTTCCCCGCATCCTTGCGGTAGAGATCACGCACCCGAGTGAAGAGCTGCGCGACGATCTCGCGGTCGGTCTTCGCCTGCCCCGGCGGGTCCTGGCCGGCCCAGTGCCATTGGATGACGCGCCCGGAACTCGTAAAGGTGCCGGTGTCCTCGGCGAACGACGATACAGGCAGACGAAATACCTCGGTCTTGATTTCCTCCGGCTTGACCGGGTTCTTGTCGCCGTAGTCCTGCCAGAACTCGCCGGTCTCCGTCTTCAGCGGATCGATGACGACGAGGTACTTGAGCTTCGACATCGCCATCGCCACCTTCTTGCGGTTCGGCAGCGCGGCGTACGGGTTGAAGCCCTGGGCGATGAAGCCGCTGATCTTGCCCTGGAACATGCGCTCGAAGATCGCCAGCACGTCGTAGGCGCCGTCCCGCTTCGGCAGCCAGTCGTAGCAGAAGCCGTTGTCGGCCTTCGCGGCGTCGCCGAACCACGCCTTCATCTGGCTGGTGTGCCACTTGGCGAAGTTCTGCCCGTAGTTCATCTGGTTCGGGCGCAGCGCCTTCGGCGTCCGGGCTGCAATGTACTTGTCGCGGGTGTCGTCCGCCTCGGTCGGCGCCGACAGGTAGCCGGGCAGCACCTCGGAATACGCACACTGGTCGGTGATACCCTGCACGTTCGAGTGACCACGCAGCGCGTTGACGCCGCCACCGGGACGGCCGATGTTGCCCAACAGCAGCTGGATCATCGCCATCGTCCGAATGTTCTGCGAGCCGTGCGAATGATGGGTCCAGCCGAGCGCGTAGCAGATGGTCATCACTCGCTCGGGCGTCGCGGTCGAGCCGATGAACTCCGCCACCTTGAGGAACTTGTCCTTCGGTGTGCCGCAGATGCGCTCGACCATCTCCGGCGTGTAACGGCTGTAGTGGGATTTCAACAGCTGATAGACACAGCGCGGGTTCTCGAGCGTCTCGTCAACGACGACGAAGCCGTCCTTGCCCAGCTCGTAGGCCCAGGTCGACCGGTCGTAGCTGCGCTTGGCGGCGTCGTAGCCGGAGAACAGGCCGTCGGCGTAATGGAAGCCCTCGCCGACGAGGAACGAGGCATTCGTGTACGCCCTGACGTAGTCCGCGTGGACCTTGTTGTTGGCCAGCAAATAGTTGATCACGCCTCCCAGGAAGGCGATGTCGGTTCCCACGCGGATCGGCGCGTAGTAGTCGGCAACGGCGGCTGAGCGCGTGAAGCGCGGGTCGACGACGACCAACTTTGCCTTACGGTTCTCCATTGCTTCGGAGACCCATTTGAACCCGCACGGGTGGGCTTCGGCAGCATTGCCACCCATGATCAAGACGAGATCGGCGTTCTTGATGTCAACCCATTGGTTGGTCATCGCGCCGCGCCCAAACGAAGGGGCCAGACTGGCCACCGTCGGGGCGTGTCAAATCCGTGCTTGGGTATCGAGGGCGACCATCCCCATTGCGCGGGCCATCTTGACCGTCAGGTAGCCCGACTCGTTGGAGGAAGCGCTGGAAACCAAGAGACCGGTGGTATTCCACCGGTTGACGGTGACGCCCTTGTCGTTCTGCAGCACGATGTTGGCGTCCCGGTCTTCCTTGAGGTACTTGGCGATCCGGTTGAACGCATCGTCCCAGGAGATCGGCTTCCACTCCTTGGTGCCGGGCTCCCGGACCTCTGGTAGCAGCGCCCGGTTGGGGGAGTGCACGATGTCGAGCAACCCCGCGCCCTTCGGGCACAGCGTGCCGCGATTGACGGGATGGTCGGGGTCCCCTTCGATGTGCATGATACGGCCCTTGACGTTCTTGGCCTTGTCCCCGAGCGTGTACATGATCACGCCGCAACTGACCGAGCAGTACGGGCAGGTATTGCGGGTCTCGGTCGTACGGGAAAGCTTGAAGGCCCTGACCTCCGCCAGCGCTTCCTGTGGTGAATAGCCAAGCATCGCGAGGCTGGAACTTGCAAGGCCGGACCCACAGACCTTGAAGAACTGCCTTCGGTTGACCTTCATCTCCATGCTTACCTCCTCCGAAATCGACAGGACAAATCTGGCACCAGAACCCGCGCAGACGTTCGCTTGTTCAGCCGTTGGCCCCTTGGCGCGACCATTACACTCCAGTGGCGACCGACCAACAATAAGAACACCTGTTCCTATTCGAGGAATTCGACCCGGTGGTAGACCGGAACGGCCCGTCCCACCGATAATGCGCCGAGCATAGAGCTATTGTCAAATCTGGTGTACGCGAGTTGATCAGGCGACGGCCCTGCGTGGCGTTTGATGGTCGGTTTTTGGTGCCCGTTGCTGCACTTCAATTCCGTCGCGGAACTGCACTCCGTTGATGACCTTGGCCAACCGCTC
>CAIWHR010000220.1 GCA_903912485.1 uncultured beta proteobacterium
CGCGGCGAAGCGCTCGTCGCCGGCGGCCGTGCGCACCGCAACGCCCGCCGCGCCGGGCTCGACCCCGCGCACGGACGTCCCCGTCCGGATCTCGCCGCCGCGCGCGGCGACGTAGGCTGCCGCGGCGTCGGGAAAGAGCGCCGACAGGTCGCAGGCCGGAACGAGGAAGTCGCTGTCGGCGGCGCGTCCACCGAACGCCTGCCGCAGCACCGCGGCGAACATAGGCGCCGACGCCTGCGCGGGAGCGGTGTTGAGCGCCGCGATGCACAGCGGTGACCACACCTCGGACAGCACGCGCGCGGGAGCGTCGGCGAAGCACTCGGCCACCGTCTGCCCGGTGGGGCAGCGATAGCCGGCGCGGGCGAGGGCGCGAAATCCCAGCGCCAGCGCCGCGCGCTCGCGCCACGACAGGCCGCGCGCCGCCAGGATCCCGGCGGCGAGGTGCAGCGGCGCCGGCAGGCGCCATGCGGCCAGCGCGACGGCGTCGGCGCGCCGGGCGCCGAACGGCGCCAGCGTCAGCGGCAGCCGGTGAAACAGCGTGCCGGCGCGGTCGGCGCCGTGCACCGTCGCGACGAGCTCCAGCGTCTGCCGGTAGGCGCCGATGACGAGGTGCTGGCCGTTGTCGAGCGCCATTCCCCCGGCCTCGACGCGCCGGGCGCGGCCGCCGAGCGTCTTCCCCTGCTCGAACAGCGTGACGGCATGCCCGGCCCGCGCCAGCGTCACCGCGGCGGCGAGCCCGGCCCAGCCGGCGCCGACGATCGCGATGCGCGCGGTCCCCGCCGGCGCGTGCGCCGCTACGACGCGGCGCGGGCGGTCGTCCACGCGATCCAGAACTTGCGCAGAGGCGTCAGCGCGATGCGCCGGTCGAGCACCCGGAACTCGGCGGCCTCGATCTCGTCGAGCAGCCGATGGTAGATCGCGGCCATGACGAGGCCCGGCCGCTGCGCCCGCCGGTCCTGCGGCGGGAGCACGTCGAGCGCGCGGCGGTACCACTGGCGCGCGCGCGCCACCTGGTGCGCCATCAGCGCGCGAAAGCCGGCGCCGCCCTCGCGCCGCAGCAGCGCCGACGCCGGAACGCCGAAGCGAGCGAGCTCGTCCTGCGGCAGGTAGATGCGGCCGCGCTGCGCGTCCTCGCCGACGTCGCGGATGATGTTGGTGAGCTGGAACGCGACGCCGAGGTCGCGCGCGTAATCGCGGGTGGCGGCGTCGGTGGCGCCGAAGATCTCGGCCGACATGAGGCCGACGACGCCGGCGACGCGGTGGCAGTAGACCTCGAGTTCGCCGAAGTCGAGGTAGCGGCTGCGCTCGAGATCCATCGCCATGCCGTCGATCACCGTCTGGAAGTGGTCCTGCGGCAGCGCGAACGCCGCGATCACCGGCTGCAGCGCCAGCGCCACCGGGTGCTGCGGCGTGCCGGCGAACGCCGCGGCGATCTCCTGCCGCCACCAGGCGAGCTTGGCGCGCGCGACGTCGTGGTTCTCGACTTCGTCGACGACGTCGTCGACCTCGCGGCAGAACGCGTACAGCGCGGTGATCGCGCGCCGGCGCTCGGGCGGGAGGAACAGGAAGCTGTAATAGAAACTCGAGCCGCTGCGCGCC
>CAIWHR010000221.1 GCA_903912485.1 uncultured beta proteobacterium
GGCGACGCGCCGGCGGCGTCGGTGGTGCCCCCGCACGCAGGCGGCGTCGCCGACGCGGCGCCGTCGACGCCGGTGAAGGTCGACACGCCGGTCGCGGCGCCCGGCTGGAGCGCCGAGGTCGCGCACAAGCTGGCGCACGTCATCCTGCTGCACAACGACCGCGCCGAGCTGCACCTCAACCCCGCGAACCTCGGCCCGGTCGAGGTGTGGATCAGCTTCGCCGCCGACCAGCCGTCGCTGGTGATCAACGCCGCCGACCCGCGCACGCGCAGCGCCATCGAACAGTCGCTGCCGCAGTTGCGCGACCTGCTCGCCGCGCAGGGCATCACGCTGGGCCAGGCCTCGGTGCAGGGCGAATCGCGGCAGGCGCAGCAGCCGTTCGCGCCGCCGCCGCCGCCGCCGCCGCGTTCTGCGCCGATCGCCGCCGAGCCGGCGATGCCGCGCGCGGCGCCGCGCGCCGACCGGCTGGTCGACGTGTTCGCGTGATCCGCCGCGGCACCGACCGGGCCGGCACGCGCCGGCCTCCGGAATTGGGGCCGATTCCCCATTCTGATCGGCGCACCGGCATCGCCCGCGCGCTCCGATAATCGAAACCGAAGCTGGCAACCCAGGCGAACACCGCGAAACCGACCATGGCCGCACCTCCTCCCCGCTCCCCCGCGCGACCCGCCGCCAAGCCCGGCAGCAACGCCCGCGACGCCGATGCCGAAGACGGCGGCGCGCCGCCTCCGCCGCCGAAGAAGAGCACGACCAAGCTCGTGCTCATCGTCGCGACCGCAATCGTGCTGGCGCTCGCCATCGGCGGCGGCGCCGCCTGGTTTTTCATGAAGGATTCGGCAGAGGAGCCGGCCGCCACCGCCGCCGCGACCCCCGCCGCCGAGAAGGGCAAGGCGAAGGCCAAGGAAAGCCCGAAGAACCTGAAGCCGCCCGTGTTCGTCAACCTCGAGCCGTTCACCGTCAACCTCACCTCCGAGGGCAGCGACCGCTACCTGCAGACGACGATCGTGCTGCAGATGAGCGACGACAAGGCGGCCGAGTCGATAAAGGTCTACATGCCGGTGATCCGCAACAAGGTGCTGATGGTGCTGTCGGGCAAGCGCCCCAGCGAAATCGATTCGGGCGAAGGCAAGCAGAAGCTGACGACGGAGATCGTCGCGGCGGCGCGCGAGGCGGTCCCGGGCAGCACGGCGGCCAACGGCACCACCGGCGTCCTGTTCTCGTCGTTCGTCATCCAGTGAACGCACGGCAAGGGCCATGAGCAACGAATTCCTCACCCAGGACGAAGTCGACGCGCTGCTGAAGGGCGTCGGCGGCGAAGAGGACGAACCGCAGGCCGCGGAGGATCCGGGCGGCGTGCGGCCGTACAACCTCGCCACGCAGGAGCGCATCGTCCGCGGGCGGATGCCGACGCTCGAGAGCATCAACGACCGCTTCGCCCGCCTGCTGCGGATCGGGCTGTTCAACTTCATGCGGCGCAGCCCCGAGGTCTCGGTCGGCCCGGTGCGCGTGATCAAGTACAGCGAATTCATCCGCAACCTGGTCGTCCCGACCAACCTCAACGTCGTGCAGATGAAGCCGCTGCGCGGCAACGCGCTGTTCGTGTTCGAGCCGGCGCTCGTCTTCCTCATCGTCGACAACCTGTTCGGCGGCGACGGCCGCTTCCACACGCGGATCGAGGGGCGGGACTTCACGCAGACCGAGATGCGGATCATCCAGCGGATGCTGCACGTCGTGTTCGAGGAGTACCAGAAGGCCTGGCAGAACATCTACGCGCTGACCTTCGAGTACGTCCGCTCGGAAATGCACACGCAGTTCGCCAACATCGCGACGCCGACCGAGATCGTCGTGGCGATGAAGTTCAACATCGAACTGGGCTCGGGCGGCGGGTCGTTCCACATCTGCATTCCCTACGCGGCGCTGGAGCCGATCCGCGACCTGATCTACGGCACGATGCAGGGCGACCAGATGGGCCCCGACCGGCGCTGGGTGCGAATGCTGTCCAAGCAGGTCCAGACCGCCGAAGTCGAGCTCGACGCGCAGCTGACGACGATGGTCGTCAACGTGCAGCGGCTGCTGAACCTCAAGGTCGGCGACATCCTGCCCTGCGACATCCCGTCCACGGTGATCGCGCAGGTCCACAACGTGCCGCTGTTCGAGTGCGGCTTCGGCGCGGTGAACGGGCAGCGGGCGCTGCGCATCCAGCGCGTGCTGAAGCCGGAAGACGACAACGCAGTGGGAGATATCCATGGCTGAACAGCCCGACCAATTCAACACCGACATGACCGACGACTGGGGCGCGGCGATGGCCGAGCAGCAGACGGCGACCCGGGGCGCATCGGCGGCGATCGCCAACGCCGCGGAGGCGCGGCCGGCGTCGATCTTCGAGAAGCTGATCCCCGGCACCGGCTCGCCCGGCGCGACGCAGGACATCGACCTCATCCTCGACATCCCGGTCCAGCTCACCGTCGAACTCGGCCGCACCAAGATCCCGATCCGGCAGATCCTGCAGTTGGCGCAGGGCTCGGTGGTCGAGCTCGACGGTCTCGCCGGCGAGCCGATGGACGTGCTCGTCAACGGCTGCCTGATCGCGCAGGGCGAGGTCGTCGTCGTCAACGAGAAGTTCGGCGTCCGCCTCACCGACATCATCACGCCCTCCGAACGGATCCGGAAGCTCAATCGATGAGGGTGCTTGCCGCGCTGGCCTTCGCAGCGCCCGCCACGACCCTCGCCGCCGACGCCGTGCCGGTGCCCGGCCTGATGGAGGGCCTGCTGCAGACGACGCTGGGCCTGGCGCTGGTGCTGGCGCTGATCTGGGGCGCGGCGTGGGCGATCCGGCGCGTCTCTCCCCTCGCCGGGCGCCCCAACTCGCTGCTGAAGAGCGTCGCCACGCTGGCGGTCGGCCAGCGCGAGCGCGTGGTCGTCGTCGAAGTCGGCGAGCAGTGGCTGGTGCTCGGCGTCACGGCCAATGCGATCAGTGCGCTCGCCACGCTGCCCAGGGGCACGCTGCCCGAGGCGCCGAAGACGCCGACCTTCGCCGGACTGCTCGCCCGCGCGCAGGGCCGGAAGCCCGGACCATGAGCGCGACGGGCCGCCCCGAGCGCGAATTGCTCCCTCCCGGAGGGAAGGCGCGCAGCGCCAAGGGTGCACCCGTGAGCGCGACGGGTACGGTGAACCTGCACCGCGCCGGCCGCGCGCTGATCGCGCTGGCGCTGCTGATCCTCGCGCTGCCGGCGTGGGCGCAGGCCGGCGTGACCGCGTCCGACCTCACGCTGTTCAACGCCGTCCCGGCGGCAGGCGGCGGGCAGACGTATTCGCTGCCGTTGCAGACGCTGCTGGTGCTGACGGCGCTCAGCTTCCTGCCGGCGGTGCTGCTGCTGATGACGGGCTTCACCCGGATCGTGATCGTGCTGTCGCTGCTGCGGCACGCGCTGGGAACGCAGGGCTCGCCGCCGAACCAGGTGCTGGTCGGCCTCGCGCTGTTCCTGACGCTGTTCGTGATGGCGCCGGTGTTCGACAAGATCTACGACGACGCGTACCTGCCGTACACGCAGCAGAAGATCAACGGTTCGCAGGCGCTGGACCTCGCGCAGGCCCCGCTGCGCACTTTCATGCTGCGCCAGACGCGCGAGCCCGACCTCGCGCTGTTCGTGCGCCTGTCGCGCCAGGAGGCGCCCAAGTCCAAGGACGACATCTCGTTGCGCGTGCTGGTGCCCGCCTTCGTCACCAGCGAACTCAAGACCGCTTTCCAGATCGGCTTCATGGTGTTCATCCCTTTCATCATCATCGACATGGTCGTCGCCAGCGTGCTGATGTCGATGGGGATGATGATGATGTCGCCGGTGCTGATATCGCTGCCGCTGAAGCTGATGCTGTTCGTCCTCGTCGACGGCTGGACGCTGCTCATCGGCTCGCTGGTCGCGAGCTTCGGATAGGAGAAACGCGCGCCATGACCAGCCAGACCGTCCTCACCATCGCGCAGCAGGCGCTCCTGATCACCGTGCTGGTGTCGGCGCCGCCGCTGCTCGCTGCGCTCGTCGTCGGCCTGCTCGTGAGCATCTTCCAGGCCGCGACGCAGATCAACGAGATGACGCTGTCGTTCATCCCCAAGCTGCTCGCGATCTTCGCCTCGCTGGTGATCGCGGGGCCGTGGATGCTGGCGACGCTGACCGACTACATGCAGCGCCTGTACGGCAGCATCCCGCAGACGATCGGCTGAAAGGCGGCGCCGTGTTCGCGCTTTCCGCGACCGACCTCGACGGCTGGCTCGCGGCGTACCTCTACCCGTTCTTCCGCATGCTGGCGCTGTTCTCCAGCGCGCCGCTGCTGTCGCACGCGAGCGTCCCCGTCCGGGTGCGGATCGGCCTGGCGCTGCTCATCACGGTGATCGTCGCGCCCACGCTGGCGGCGATGCCGGCGATCTCGCCGTACTCCGGCGCCGGCGTACTGCTGATCGTCCAGCAGCTCCTGGTCGGCGTCGCTCTCGGCTTTTCGCTGCAGGTCGTGTTCGCCGCGGCCGAACTCGCCGGCGACATGATCGGCCTGCAGATGGGGCTGTCGTTCGCGTCGTTCATCGACCCGCAGCGGAACGAGCAGACGCCGATCGTCGGCAGCTTCCTCGGCCTGCTGATGATGCTGCTGTTCTTCACCATCAACGGCCACCTGCTGCTCATCGGCGCGCTCGCCGACAGCTTCGCGTCGCTGCCGGTCGGCGTCGACGGGCTGCACTGGATGGAGTGGCGCCGTCTGGTCGGCGCCGGCGCGCAGGTGTTCTCGTTCGGACTGCAGATCGCGCTGCCGGTGATCGCGGCGCTGATCCTCGCCAATCTCGCGCTCGGCGTGCTGACGCGCTCGGCGCCGCAGTTGAACCTGTTCGCGGTCGGCTTCCCCGTCACGCTGATGGTCGGCATGCTGGTGCTGCTGCTGGTGATGCCGCACCTGATGCCGGTGCTCGAGCGCGTGCTGGAGAGCGGGTTCCGGGTTCTGGCGCGGTAGGCCATCAGCACGCTGCGCGCGACCCATATGCCCAAGCCGCCGAAACGCACTCGAGAGCCGGTGCTTCCCGCGCACCCCGACCGAGCCAACGCCCACATCACCTTGGGCAACGCGCTGCGCAAGCGGGGCCGGTTGGCTGAAGCGGAAGCTAGCTTCCGTTCGGCACTACGGATCAACCCGGATCTTGCCGCCGTGCACAATGTTCTTGGCGCGATTCTTTACGACCAAGGCCGTTTGTCCGACGCGCAGGTCTCCTTCTCCCGCGCCCTAGCGCTCAAACCGGATCTGGCCAGTGCGTACAGCAATCTGGGCGTCACCTTTTTCGACGCGGGACGATTGCGCGAGGCGGAGGTTTGCCAGCGACGAGCGCTGGCGATCGACCCGAACAGCGCCGATGCATTCAGCAATCTCGGCAGCGCGCTCTGGGGCCAAGGCCGGCTCATCGAGTCCGAAGCGGCGTGTCACCAGGCACTGGCAATCAATCCGGATCACGTTGTTGCGTTGAGCAACCTGGGTAACGCCCTTCAGTCCCAGAGCCGCATGATCGAGGCCGTAGCCATCTATCGGCGCGCCTTACGGATCGATCCGGATTACGTTCCCGCGCGCGATAACCTGCTGATGGCGATGCAGTACGTCGACGGCCATTCGCAGGCTGAATCGTTCGCCGAGCACCTGGATTATGCACGGCGCTTCGAGGCGCCGCTCAAGGGTGGCTGGTCGGTTCACTCCAATTCCCGTGATCCCGGCAAGCGACTAAGAATCGGCTATGTGTCGCCCGATCTGCGCAAGCATCCGGTGGCCTACTTCGTCGAGCCCGCATTGACTCATCACGACCGGGGAGCGGTCGATATCCACTGCTACTACAGCCACGCGATCTCGGACGAAGTAACGTTGCGCCTGAAGTCGCTGACGGAACACTGGCGTGACCTCGGGTCCATGACCGATGCGCAGGCCGCCGACCGGATCCGGGCAGACGGCATCGACATCCTCGTCGATCTCGCAGGGCACACCGCGGGGAACAGGCTGCTCACCTTCGCCAGAAAGCCTGCGCCGATTCAGGTCGCCTGGCTGGGTTATGCATGCACCACCGGTCTTTCCGCGATCGACTACCGCATCACCGATGCCCATGCCGATCCCGTCGGCTTCAGCGAGCCTTGCTACACCGAGGCGCTCTGGAGGCTTCCACATGCCTTTGCCTGCTACCAACCCCCGTCGAACAGCCCCGACGTCGCCGTCCTTCCAGCGAGCAGGCAAGGCAATGTCACCTTCGGGTCGTTCAACAATCTGATCAAACTCACTCCCGGTGTTCGCGCGCTATGGTCGCTTGTTCTGCTGGCCGTGCCGGGTTCGCGGCTCATGCTCAAGAGCGTTTCGCTGGCGGAGGCCGCAACCCGACAGCAGTTGATCGACGATTTCGCACAGCTCGGCGTGGGCGAGGAGCGGCTGGTGCTCGCGTCCGGCGACGATACGCATGCCGCGCATCTCGATCGCTACGGCAGCGTGGATATTTCACTTGATCCCTTTCCTTACAACGGGACCACCACCTCGTTCGAGTCGCTGTGGATGGGGGTGCCGGTGCTGACTCTGGCCGGAGACAGGTTCATTTCGCGCCAGGGAATCAGCATGCTCACGAATGCAGGCCTGACCGAACTGGTCGCCCATACGCCGGCGGAGTACGTTGCGATAGCCGTGCGTCTCGCGGGCAACCTGGACCACCTCGCCAATATGCGCGCCGGGATGCGCGACCGGTTGGTCAACTCACCGCTTCTTGCGGCCAGGCGATTCACTCTCGACCTGGAAGATGCCTACCGGGGCATGTGGCGCGCCCATGTATCGAGATCCGACCCGGCCGGCGAGTGCCGGCCACCATCGGCGGATCAACCCAATGGCGCACACCGATGAACCCGCGCAGGCTGCACATCGGCGGCGAGGTACGGGCGGACGGCTGGGAGGTATTTAACGCCAAAGTGGGGCCCTGCGTGGACCACGTCGGCGACGCGGCCGACCTAAGTCGGTTTGAAGCCGGCACGTTCGGGGCGGTCTACGCTTCACACGTCCTCGAGCATTTCGACTACACGGGTGCGCTCGATGCGGCGCTGCGCGAGTGGCATCGGGTGCTGGCGCCGGGAGGGGAACTCTATGTGAGCGTCCCGGATCTGCAGATATTGGCCCTACTGTTCTTGCAGAAGGCGGAATTGACGCTCAGTGAGCGCTTTGACGTCATGAAGATGATCTTCGGAGGTCACGTCGATCGATACGATATTCATTTGGTGGGCTTCGACGCGGATATCCTGACCACGTTCCTGAAGCGAGCCGGGTTCGTTAACCCCCGTAGGGTGCAATCGTTCGGTCTTTTTCAAGACACCAGCGGCACGACCTTCAAGGGTGTCCCGATAAGCTTGAATATCGTGGCAGAGGTGGCATTCGAACCATTCGCGGGCGCCACCCCAGGCGGCTGCGCTGGTCGCCATCCGCAATGACATGGCCATCGGACGACCCGGCGCCCGGAGAGCCTGCGCCCGCGACCATCGACGCCGTCTCGTCGATGGTCAGGGATGGACGCCATGGCGACATGGAATCTGGCGCCCGTGCCTTGACATCGCGTTATCCGCAGCATGGCTTCAGCTGGAAGGCGCTGGGTATGGCGCTCAATCGGCGGGGCCGGCTGGTCTTCGCGCGCAAGCCGGCGCCGGTGCAGGTGACATGGCTGGGCTATGTGCCATCACCGGACCGGCCGCGATGGACTGCCGCCTGACCGACGCGTTTGCTGACCCGGTGGGCGCGGGGCACGAACGCTATTGCACCGAAACGCTGTACCGACTGCCCACGGCCTTGCCTCCTACCAACCGCCCTTCGCCCTTGCTCCCCTGGGTCCGCTCCCGTTGCTGCAGCGTGGAGCAGTCGCCTTCTGTTCATTCAACGTACTCCCCAAGCTCACCGCCAAAGGCGCGCTCGCTCCCGTGCCCGGTTTCCGTCACGGGCGCGTCGCGGCGCAGCTGCGGCCCGCCACGTCAGCCGCCGAGCGTGAACCAGAGCGTGGTGCCGACGCCCGCCTCGCTCTGCGCCCAGATCCGCCCCCGATGGCGGCGGCAGATGCGCTGGGCGACCGCCAGCCCGATCCCCACCCCCGGGAACTCCCTCTCGCTGTGCATCCGCTGGAACGGCGCGAACAGCTTGTCGGCGTAGGCCATGTCGAACCCGGCGCCGTTGTCGCGCACGAAAAAAGCGCTGCCGCCGTCGACGTCGGCGCGGCCGAAGGCGATGCTCGCCGCCTCGCGGCCGGCGGTGAACTTCCAGGCGTTGTCGAGCAGCCTGCCGAGCAGCTTGCGCGCCAGCGCCGGGTCGGCCTGCACGACGAGTCCCGGTGCGATGTCGACGGCCACCTCGCGCGGCGGCTCCGACTCGCGCAGGCGGGCGACGGCGTCGGCGGCGAGCTCGGAGAGGTCGACGCCGGATCGCTTCAGCGGCGCGCGCGAGGTGCGCGACAGGTCGACGAGCTCGTTGATCATCGTCGTCATCCGCGCGCTCGCCGCGTTGACGCGCGCGAGATAGCCGCGCGCTTCCGCGTCGAGGCCCGCATCCTGGCGCTGCATCAGGAGGTCGGTGAAGCCGCTGATGCCGCGCAGCGGCGCGCGCAGGTCGTGCGACACCGAGTGGCTGAACGACTCGAGCTCGCGCTGCGCAGCGTCGAGCTCCTGCCGGGTGGCGTCGAGCTCGCGGCGCGCGGCATCGAGCTCGCGGCGGGCCGCTTCGAGCAGCGCGGCGGGATCGGCGATCGCGGCGGGCGGACGCGAGGCTTCGCCGCC
>CAIWHR010000222.1 GCA_903912485.1 uncultured beta proteobacterium
GCTGGACTGAGCCGAAGCAGAGGCGTGCGTGGCGAAAACAGGATGTCACACACGACGCCACATCACCCCGCCTCGCAGCACCTTTGAGCATGTGGGCAAATACAATGGCCAGGGACCACACATCGGCGGGGCCTCCGGCGTGGCGTGGGCGAGGAGGAAGATGGTACAGTAACCGGCTTTTTGGACGGGGAGAGGGCGAATGGTCGTTGGGAGCTTGCCGATCCGGCGTGTCCGGCGCGTGGCCGCGCTGGGCCTCGGTGCGCTCGTCCTCCTCGCGTCGCTGCCCGCGCTCGCCGCCGCCGACCTGGCCAAGGTCCTGCGGATCGCGTTTCCCACCGCCGAGACCGGATTCGACCCGGTCAGCGTCTCGGACCTCTACTCGAACACCATCAACGAGGCGGTGTTCGAGCGCCTGCTGACGTACGACTACCTCGCGCGCCCCGCCAAGGTCGTGCCGATGGTCGCCGAGGCGATGCCCGAGGTGAAGGAAGACGGCCGCGTCTACGTGTTCCGGCTGCGCAAGGGCATCCACTTCACGCCGGATCCCGCGTTCAAGGGCAGGCAGCGCGAGCTCACCGCCGAGGACTTCGCCTACAGCTACAAGAGGTTCATGGACCCGAAGAACCGGTCGCCGTGGGCGTTTCTGCTGGAAGGCAAGATCGAGGGCCTGGACGAGCTCGCCGACGCCGCGAAGAAGTCCGGCAAGTTCGACTACGACGCCAAGGTCCCGGGCATGCGCGTCGTCGACGCGCACACGCTGGAGTTCCGGCTGAAGGCGAGCGACTACAACTTTCCCTACATCGTCGCCCACGTGCCGTTCGGCGCCGTCGCGCGCGAGGTGATCGAGGCCTACGGCAACGACTCGCGTGCGCATCCGGTGGGCACCGGGCCCTACCTGCTGAAGCAGTGGCTGCCGGCGGCGAAGATCGTCATGGAAGCCAACCCGGACTACCGCGGCTTCACCTGGGACTTCGTCGCCGCCGATCCGGCCTGGGACGACGCGCTGGTCAAGGCGATGAAGGGCAAGCGGATGCCGCAGATCGGCCGCGTCGAGATCAGCATCATCGAGGAGGCGCAGTCGAGCTGGCTGGCGTTCGTCCAGAAGGAACTCGACCTCGCCGGGCTGCCGGCAACCTTCCGGCCGCAGGTGTTCGACGCCGACAACCGGATCAAGCCCGAATGGACCGCGCAGGGCGTGTCGCTGTTCAGGGCGATCGACCCGGAAGTCACCTACACCTACTTCAATTTCCGCGATCCGGTGGTCGGCGGCTTCGGCAAGGACAGGATCGCGCTGCGCCGGGCGATCATCATGGGCTACAACCTGGAAGAGGAAATCCGCGTCGTCCGGCGCAACCAGGCGGTCCCCGCCGAGATGCCGATCCCTTCCGGCGTCGTCGGCCACGATCCTTCGTACCGCAGCATCAACCACTACGATCCCGAGCTCGCGAACAAGCTGCTCGATCACTTCAATTACAAGCGCGGCAAGGGCGGCTATCGCACGCTGCCCGACGGCAAGCCGCTGGTGGTCAGGCAGGCGAGCGGCACGTCGGCCGTCGAGCGCGAGTTCAGCGAGCTGTGGAGGAAGTCGATGGACGCGATCGGCGTCCGGATGGAGTTCGACATCGGCAAGTTCGCCGACAACCTCAAGGCGGCCAAGGCCTGCCAGCTGATGATGTGGGGGTCGGCGTGGACCGCCGACTACCCCGACGGCGACAATTTCATGCAGCTGCTCTACGGCCCGAACACCGGCCAGAGCAACAACGGCTGCTACGAGTCGAAGGCGTTCGACGCGTTCTACGAAAAGTCGACCAGGCTGCCCAACTCGCCGGAGCGCAACTTCCTGTTCCTCGAAATGACGCGGCAGATGGAAGTCGACGGCGCGTGGAGCCTGCACGTGTCGCGCGAGCGCAACCAGCTGATACGCCCCTGGGTCCTGGGCTTCAAGAAGCACCCGATCCTCCATGCCGAATGGCAGTACATGGACCTCGAGCCGCGCCGCTGACCGGCGCCGCCGGCACCGACCAGCTCGTCAGGCCCGTCCCCCCAACGCATCGCGAGAATCCGGATGACCGAATTGCGCAATCTTCCCGCCCGCCTTGCGCTCGCCGCGCTGGCCGCCGCCGCGCTGGCGCTGCCCGCCGCCGCGGCCGACATGAACAAGGTGATCCACCACGCGTTCCCGGCCGCCGAGACGGGCTTCGACCCGCAGGGCATCAGCGACCTCTACTCAGGCACCGTGGTGCAGGCGATCTTCGAGACGCTGCTCACCTACGACTACCTCGCGCGGCCGTCGAAGCTGGCGCCGATGGCGGCCGAGGCGCTGCCGCAGGTCACCGACGACGGCAAGACCTACACGTTCAAGGTCAGGAAAGGCGTGTATTTCACGCCCGACCCCGCGTTCAAGGGCCAGAAGCGCGAACTGGTCGCGAACGATTTCGCCTACTCGCTGAAGCGGCTGGTCGACCCCCGCGTCCGCTCGCCCTACGCGTTCCTGGTCGAGGGCAAGATCGTCGGCCTCGACGAGGCGGCCGAGGCGGCGAAGAAGAGCGGCAGGTTCGACTACGACGCGAAGATCGCGGGACTCGAGATCGTCGACCGCCACACGCTGCGCATCCGGCTGAAAGCCACCGACTACGGCCTGGCCTACGTGCTCGCGCACGAGCCGACGTCGGCGGTCGCGCGCGAGGTGGTCGAGGCCTACGCCGACGAGTCCGGCCGCGTCCAGTCGAACCCGGTCGGCACCGGTGCGTACAAGCTCGCCAAGTGGGTGCACTCGTCGAAGATCTCGCTCGAGGCGAACCCCGACTACCGCGGCTTCGTCTGGGACTTCAAGGCCGGCAGCGATCCCGACGACGCGCGCATCGTCAGGGAGATGAAGGGCAGGAAGATGCCGCAGGTCGGCCGCATCGAGATCAGCATCATGGAGGAGGATCAGGCGCGCCTGCTCGCGTTCCAGGGCGGCGAGATCGACCTCGAGAACATGGAGGGTCCGCTCGCGCCCAACGTGCTCGACGGCGGCAAGCTGCGGCCCGAATTCGCGGCCAAGGGCGTCAAGCTGTCGCGCTTCGTCGACCCCGAGATCACCTACCACTTCTGGAACCTGCAGGACCCGGTCGTCGGCGGCCTCTCCAAGGACAAGATCGCGCTGCGCCGGGCGATGGCGATGTCCTACAACGTCGGCGAGGAGATCAAGGTCGTGCGCAACGGCCAGGCGGTCGAGGCGCAGTACCCGATTCCGCCCGGCGTCGTCGGCCACGAGCCCGCGTACCGGTCGAGCGTCAGGTACGACCCGGCCGGCGCCAACGCGCTGCTCGACAAGTTCGGGTACAGGAAGGGCGCCGACGGCTTCCGTACGCTGCCCGACGGCAAGCCGCTCCTGATCCGCTACGCGTCGCGCCCCGATTCGCTCGGGCGGCTGCAGGACGAGATGTGGAAGAAGGCGTTCGACTCGATCGCCATCCGGATGGAGGTGCAGAAGGACCGCTTCCCGGAGCTGGTCAAGGCCGAGAAGGAGTGCAAGCTGCAGATGCGCACCGCGGCGTGGATCGCCGACTACCCCGACGCCGACAACTTCATGCAGCTGCTCTACAGCAAGAACATCCACCAGAGCAATAACGCCTGCGCCAGCATCCCCGAGTACGACCGGCTGTACGAGCAGTCGCTGCGGATGCCGGACTCGCCGGCGCGCAACAAGCTCTACGTCGAGATGGCGAAGCTCATCGAGGCTTACGCGCCGTGGCGCCTCGACATCAGCCGCTACCGCAACATGCTGGCGCAGCCGTGGGTGCTGGGGTTCAAGAAGCATCCCATCCTGCACGCCGAGTGGCAGTACATCGACGTCGGGCCGAAGAAGTGAGCGCCGCACCGGACGGAGGACGGCGATGACCGCGTACATCATCCGGCGGCTGTGGCAGATGATCCCGACGATGCTCGGCGTCATCCTGCTGGTGTTCGTCCTGTTCAACTGGGTCGGCGGCGACCCCGCGTACGTGCTCGCGGGCAAGATCTCGAACCAGGAGCAGATCGACAACATCCGGCGCCAGCTGGGCGTCGACCAGCCGATGTGGGTCCAGTTGTGGATCTTCATCAAGCAGGTGCTGACCGCCGACTTCGGCGCTTCGTGGAGCACCAACGAGAAGGTCGGCCACATCCTGGCGACGCGCCTCGGCCCGTCGCTGACGGTGCTGGTGCCGCTCCTGATCCTCGAGACGCTGTTCGCGATCGCGCTTTCGCTGGCGGTCGCCTACGTGCGCGGCTCGCTGACCGACCGCGTCGTCATGATCGTCTGCACGGTCGGGCTCTCGATCTCGATCCTCGTCTACATCATCGTCTTCCAGTACTTCTTCGCGTACAAGCTCGGCTGGTTCCCCGTCCAGGGCTGGGGCAACGGCTTCGTCGAGAACCTGTTCGTCTATTCGGCGCTGCCGATCCTGATCGGGCTCACCGTCAGCATCGCGCCCAGCCTGCGGCTGTACCGGACGTTCTTCCTCGACGAAATCAACCAGGACTACGTGCGCACGGCGCGCGCGAAGGGCCTGTCCGAGAACCGCATCATGTGGGTCCACGTCCTGCGCAACGCGTCGATCCCGATCATCACCAACCTGATGAGCTCGCTGCCGGGGCTGTTGCTGGGCTCGTTCCTGATCGAGCGCTTCTTCTCGATTCCCGGCATCGGGCGCGAGGTGATCCTCGCCGTCGAGCGTTCGGACTTCCCGGTGATCAAGGCGATCACCGTCTACGTGGCGTTCGCGACGATGGCGACCAACCTGCTGGCGGACCTGATGTACAAGGCGGTCGATCCGCGGGTGCAGTTCAAATGACGACGACGACGGCAGCGCCGGGAACGCCCGCCGCCGGCGCGCACGCGGTTCCCCACACCGTTTCGCCGGGCCTGTGGGCGCTGGGGTGGAAGCGGCTCAAGTCCGATCACGTCGGCATGGTGTCGCTGGCGATCGTGGCGGCGTTCATCGTGATGATGATCCTTTCGGGCGTCGGGCTGGTCGCCGGCGACTGGTCGAAGGAACTGGGCGTCAACTACGCGCCGCCGTCGTTCATCGGCGCCGACATCGAGGGCGGCACGCCGGCGGCGGCCGGCGTCGCGCCCGGCGCCACGGCGGCAGGGGGGCCGGCGTCGAGCTACCAGTCGAGCGTCGTCGACCCGCTGGCCGACGTCCTCGCCGAACTCAGGGGCGAGGCGAAGCCTGCCGCTGCGGCCGAAGCCGACGCTGCCGACGCCGGCAAATCGGTCGACCCGCTGGCCGACGTCATGGCCGACATCAAGGCCGGCGCCGCCAAGGCCGCGGCCAGCGGTGGCGCGCCCGCCGCGGCGGTGGAGGCGCGTGCGCCGACGCTGCTGCTGGGCGGCGACAAGTGGGGCCGCGACGTGCTGAAGAAGACGATCAAGGGCTCGCAGACGTCGATCTTCGTCGGCCTCGCCGCCGCCGCGGTCGCCGTCTTCCTCGGCACGCTGTTCGGCGCGCTGGCCGGCTATTACGGCAACTGGGTCGACGACCTGTTCAACTGGTTCTACGCCGTGTTCAGCTCGATCCCGTACCTGCTGCTGATCCTCGCGGTGGCGGCGGTGCTGCAGCAGAAGGGCATCCTGACCATCGTGCTGATCCTCGGCCTTACCGGCTGGACCGGCACCTTCCGGCTGATCCGCGGCGAGTACCTGAAGCACAAGGCGCGCGAATACGTGCAGGCGGCGGACGCCATCGGCGCCTCGCACGCGCGGCGGATGTTCGTCCACATCTTCCCCAACGTCAGCCACGTCGTGCTGGTGCAGCTGTCGATCTACGCGGTCGGGTTCATCAAGGCCGAGGTGATCCTGTCGTTCCTGGGCTTCGGCGTGCCGGTCGACGTCGTGTCCTGGGGTTCGATGCTGAACGAGGCGCAGAACGAACTGATCCTCGGCAAGTGGTGGCAGCTCGCCGCCGCGGGCACGGCGATGGCGCTCCTCGTGACGGCGTTCAGCCTGTTCACCGACGCGCTGCGCGACGCGCTCGACCCGAAGCTCAAGGGCAGGGCGGGGATGTGATGGCGACGACGGGAGACAAGGCGATGGAGCCGCTGGTCAGCGTCCGCGACCTCGACGTTTCGTTCCGCATCGACCGCCACGTCACGTTCGACGCGGTCAAGCGGGTGAGCTTCGACATCCCGCAGAACGCCACGGTGGCGCTGGTCGGCGAATCCGGCAGCGGCAAGTCGGTGACCGCGCTGGCGATCCTTGGCCTCCTGCCGCCCGAGAACTCGATCGTCGGCGGGAAGAGCGAGATCCTCTTCGACGGCAGGAACGTGCTGCGCCTGTCGCCGCAGGAATTGCGCGAGATGCGCGGCGCGAAGATCTCGATGATCTTCCAGGAGCCGATGACGTCGCTCAACCCGGTGTTCACCGTCGGCTTCCAGCTGATCGAGGTGCTGCAGCTGCACATGGGGCTCAAGCCGGCGGCGGCGCGCAAGCGGGCGATCGCGCTGCTCGACGAGGTCGGCATTCCCGACCCCGAGTTCAAGATCAATGCGTTCCCGTCGCAGCTGTCGGGCGGCCAGCAGCAGCGGGTGATGATCGCGATGGCGATCGCCTGCGAGCCGAAGCTGCTGATCGCCGACGAGCCGACGACCGCGCTCGACGTCACCATCCAGAAGCAGATCCTCGAGCTCATCGGCGCGCTGCAGAAGAAGCGCGGGATGTCGGTGCTGTTCATCACGCACGACCTCGCGGTCGTCGGCGAGATCGCCGACTACGTGATCGTGATGCGCGACGGCGAGATCCGCGAGCAGGGCACGGCCGCGCGCGTGTTCGAGAGCCCGCAGGACAGCTACACCACGGCGCTGCTGCTGTGCCGGCCCAACCTCGACCGCCGGCCGTTCAGGCTGCCGGTGATCGACGATTTCATGAGCGGCAACGCGCACGGACCGAGGCACACCGAGGAGCGCGTGCGCGGCGTGAATCCCGGCGACGCGATCGTGCTCGAGGTCAACAACCTCGGCAAGGATTTCTATTCGCGCGAAGGGCTGTTCGGCAAGCGCAAGTTCGAGGCGGTCAAGGACGTCTCGTTCAGGCTCCCGAAGGGCAAGACGCTGGGTCTCGTCGGCGAATCGGGCTCGGGCAAGACGACCGTCGGCCTCACGCTGATGCGGCTGCACCAGGCATCGGCCGGCGAGGCGATCTTCGAGGGCCGCGACCTGCTGGCGATGTCGGCGAAGGAGTTCATGGCGTACAAGCGGCGGATCCAGATCATCTTCCAGAATCCGTACGCTTCGCTCAACCCGCGCTTCATCGTCGGCCACATCCTCACCGAGCCGATGCAGATCCACGGCATCGGCGCCAGCGAGGCGGAGCGCACCGATCTCGCGTTCGAGCTGCTCGACAAGGTCGGGCTGCCGGAAGCCTCGTTCTACAAGTATCCGCACGAATTCTCGGGCGGCCAGCGGCAGCGGATCGCGATCGCCCGCTGCCTGACGATGAAGCCCGACATCCTGATCTGCGACGAGTCGGTGTCGGCGCTCGACGTCTCGGTGCAGGCGCAGGTGCTGAACCTGCTGCAGGACCTGCAGGACGAGTTCGAGCTGTCCTACATCTTCATCTCGCACGACCTCGCGGTGGTCAAGTACATCTCCGACGAGATCATGGTGATGAGCGAGGGCCGGATCGTCGAGATCGCGAATTCCGACGAGATCTACCGCAACCCGCGCGAGCAGTACACGCAGCGGCTGCTCGAGTCGATCCCGAAAGGCTGGCACGGCGGGCGCAGCCCGGCGTAACCGCGCCGCCGCACGTCGCGCTCCCCGGAGAGCCGGCCCGATGCAAGCAGCGTAGCCCGGGCTTCGCCGCCGCGAACGTCGACCGGCAGCCACCGCCGCGCGTGTAGCCCGGGCTTCGCCGCCGCGAACGTCGGCCGGCAGCCCCCACCGCCGAAAGGCGAAGCCCGGGGCAGCCGCGGCCGTCGGGGCGCCGCCCCGGGCTCCGCGGGCCAACGCCGGAGGCTCGCGTCGGGGGCACGTGCCCGCGGAGCCCGGGCTACGCGTTCCCGGGAGCGTGCACCATCGCCGGCGCAGCGCGTAGCCCGGGCTTCGCCGCC
>CAIWHR010000223.1 GCA_903912485.1 uncultured beta proteobacterium
GCATCGAGCAACTCATTAAGGCAATTCATGACTTCACTGCCGCGTACAACCAGAATGCCGCGCCCTTCGTGTGGCGTAAGCGCGACGTCCGTGGTGCGCAGCTTCGCAACACTATCGTCAATTTACGCAATTAGACACTAGCTCGGCATCCGCGTCGGGCGCAGCAGGGGCCGACCCGCGAGCACTGCGAGCAGCAGGCCCAGCAGCAGCAGCATCCACTCGGACAGCGTGGGAACCTTCGCCGGATTCGGCTCGAAAGTCACGGAGACGAATTCGAGGTCGTTCATCGTCACGACACAGGGCCCGACACCCGAACACGCGCCGCCCCAGCTGCCGAACGAATGGCCGTTCCCGGCAACCGCGGTGAGGGTCACCTCGGTGCCCGCCGCAAAGACCGCCGAGCAGTTCGGGGCGCAACTGATCCCCGCCGGGAAACTGGTGACCGTGCCCTCGCCGAAGTCGTGGATCGTCAGCGCATACTGCCCCGGCGTGACTGCGGCGAAAGTCGCCTGCACGGCCCGGTCGGCGCTCATCATCAGGTCGCAGGTACTCGATCCGGTGCAGGCGCCGGTCCAGCCGACGAACATGTAGCCCGGATGCGGCTGGGCGATCACGCTCGCCGCGGTGCCGGCGGTGAATCCGGCGGTGCAGGTACTGCCGCAGTCGATGCCCGCAGGGATCGTGGTCGCGATGCCGCCGCCGGTCCAGCCGGTCACCGTGAGCGCGTACTGGTTGATCGCCACGAACGTGGCGGTGACTTCGCGTGCCTGCGACATCGTGACCTGGCAGGTGGTGCTCGAACCTGTGCACGCGCCGGACCAGGTGCGGAACGTCGCCCCCGGTCCAGGGTAGGCGGTCAGCGTGACGACGGTGCTTGCCGGAAACGGCGTCGTGCAGGTCGTTCCGCAGTCGATCGCCGGGGGCGGCGTCGGCGGACCGCTGCGCACGCTGCCCGCGCCGCTGACGTAGACCTCGAGCGCGAACGACGGTCCTGGCGTGTACGCGTCGAATTCCGCATCGACGTTCGTCGTGGCGTTCAACGTGAATGCGCAGGTCGTGCCGGTGCCCGAGCAACTTCCTCCCGACCAGCCGCCGAAGGTCGAGCCGTCGGCCGGGTTCGCCGTAAGGATGACGGAGGTCCCCGCCGGAAACGCCTGGCTGCAGTCGGCACCGCAGTTGATGCCCGCGGGCGAACTGGTCACCGTACCCGTGCCAGCCCCGGCCTTGGCGACCGAAAGCGTGGGGTTTGCCGACTGGGTGACCCACGGCCCGAAGGTGATGGTGTAAGGGCCGCCACCGCCGAAGACCACGGTCTGGTCCATCTTTGACGGCACTTCCGGCTGTGCCGGCGACGTCGCCGGCGGCGTCGGGTTCTCGTCGGAGCCGAAGCCGTAGGCCATGCCCATCGGGGTCCCCCCGCCCGGCGTGCTGCTCGCCGACTTCACCGCGTTCGGTGGCCGAATGAACATCGGCGTGCCGCCAATGGTCGCCGTGTGCATCCACTGCGAGAACAGGTTCTGCGTGATGTCCGGGAAGATCGACGCCGGGTCGGACGCCGTCGACCGGGTGGGATACCAGTAGGTCTCGTTCTGCCAGCATTGCCAGGTGTAGGTCTGGCTGCAGTTCACCATCGCGACGCCGCGATTCATTGCGGCGGAAACCAGGAACGCCAGGCGGCCGACGACGTTGACGTATCCGATGCTGCCGTACGCCGTCGTCGCCGCCGGCAAGGAGCTCCCGAAATTGGTGTAGACGGTCGTCGACGGTGTTCCGAGCGCGCCTGCCCCCGCGAACACCTGATAGCCGGCCGACGCCGGGGCCGAACAGTCTCCAGCGGGGATCGGACTGGGGAGTGCGTTGCAGCCCGTCTCGAACTCCTTCGGGCTGAAGACGTAGGCAACATATCCCGTCGCCGCGCCCGTGAACTTCATCGCCTTGATCGAGTACGACGGGCTCGAACCCGGGTAGGTCAGGGTAACGATGGAACTCGTGAACACGTCCTGCGGGACTGCCGGCACGGGAGGGGCCGCGGTGCCCCCCAGAGCGCCGCCAGTGTCGATGGTCAGCGTTGGCGCGCCGGTGGCAGCCCACAGTTTGCCGATGACAACGTCGAACGCCGTGTTGAGTCGGCTGGCCTGCGTGGCCGCCGAGTTCTGTCCGAGAAAGCCGCCGGGATTCTGGACGACGTACTGCGGCACGGCGCTGCCGGCCGTCGTGATGTCCTGCAGCAGATCGAGATAGGCGCACTCAATGGGCGTCGAGTCCGTGCTGCAGGACTTGTTGCCGTTCCCGGCTTCGGCGAGCGCGTTGACGAACGCCGAGTAACTGTCGCGAATGCTGACGTGATTGACGGCGTCGCCCGGATTGTCCGTCGCGCCGACCGGATTGCCGATCACTGCCGGGTTGGGCGGCGTGTTCGACGTCACCGTTGCGGTCGTATTCATCGGAAACGCGAAGAAGTCGACCTGCGACAGGTCGATGGTGCCGACCGAGGAACTGGCGCCGATTTCGGAGAAGGTCCACGCGGGAAAGCTCTTTCCGGTGACGGCCGCCACCGACGGCGCCGACAGATTCAGCGCCGCGGCCGACGTGTAGGTGAAGGCGTTCGGCAGATTGAACAGGCCGGGCTGGGCGATCGAGACCCCGGTGGGCATCGTGTCGGTGAAGGGCGCAGTCAGCGTCAGCGGTGTCGCGCCCGGGTTGCCCAGCGTGAGGGTCAGCGTGGTGCTGTTGCCCGAGGCGATGGTCGACACCGCGAAGGCCTTGATCAGCGTCGGCCCCGACCCCGAGCCCACCGTCAACGGCGCGCTGGCCGCCGGTGCGTTGCCGCCGCCGGTCTGCAGCGCGCTCGTCGTGTTGACGACCGTGCCCGACGTCGACGACGTGATTGGCACGACGATGTTGCAAAACCCCGGCGGAATCGTCGAACCGTTAGCCATCGTGATCGTGTTCGCGGTCACCGTTACGCCGGGGCAGGTTCCGGAGCTGTTGCCGGTCGTCGTGACTCCGGTCGGCATCGGGTCGGTGAAATCCGAAGTCAGCGTCAAGCCCGTCGCGCCCGGGTTGCCCAGCGTGAGGGTCAGCGTGGTGTTGCCGCCCGAGGAGATGGTCGACGACGCGAAGGACTTGACCAGCGTCGGCCCCGACCCCGAACCCACCGTCAACGGCGCACTCGCCGGCGATGCGATGCCTCCGCTGGTCTGCAGCGAGCTCGTCGTGTTGACGACCGTGCCCGACGTCGCCGACGCGACCGGCGCGACGATCGTGCATCCGCCCGGCGGAATCGCCGAACCGCTCGCCATCGTGATCGTGGTCGCGGTCATCGTCACGCCGGGGCAGGTTCCGAGGTTGCGAAAGACCGGGGCGCAGCTGGGGAACCGGGTCTGGTCGGTGACGACGAAGTAATAGACACGCGCGCTGATCGCCGTCTGCGCATTGCTGATCTGGACCTGCGAGATGTCCTGCGGGTACCGATAGCACGGCAGCGCCGCCGTCAGCGCCGGGGGCACCGGCGCGGCGGGCGCTCCCCACGACCCGTCCGGCTGCAGGACGTACGGCCCCGGCGTCGAGAAGCCGGTCACGTAGATCTGGTACGTCCCCCCGGTCAGGTTGGTCTTGTCCTGCAGCGTGAAAGTGGCGGTGGTCTGGGCGCCGACCGCCGATGCCAGCAGCATCGCAAGCACCGGCGCGACGAGCCACCTCGCTGCGTCGCGAAGCCACTGGATCGGGGACGTCGGATGGGATTCGCGGCGAACGATCGGCGTTGTCATTGGTGTGGCTCTCCTTCGCTGGCCGAAACGGACGAAGGCGGCATTCCGCTCGGTCACACTTCGGATCGGTCGATTGGCAGTGTCTTGTCGGGTCCCGCTACGTCGACCGAAAGACCGGACCCCAGACCCGCGTGGCTCAACCTGAAGAGCGTAGCACGCCTTGATGCTAGAGGGTGGCATGTGGAGGTCGCCGCGAGGCGACGGTCGCGTTGGGAGCGGACGTCTCGCCCGCGTCGTGGCGCGCGCGGAACAGCGCTGCAGTCGGGTCGTGATAACGTTGCCTTCGCCTTCGTTCGCGGGGCGGACCGCCGCCCGCACCGCGGCGCGGATGTCCGCGGCGGACTCGCAGCGCGCGACGCCCCGGGGACGCGCGCAGGCCATGCAAGGCCAAGCGTTTCAACTGCGCGAGCCCGAGACTGGATCTGGTCTCCGCCGATCTCTGAGCATAAACTGTCCCACGCAGCCGCCACCTGACTCGCCTCGCTTTCACGAATCGTGTCCGAGCTGAACTTCGTCGGAGCAAGTGGCCGTTCAACGAGGCACCCGTTTCACCGAATTCCCAACGAAGCGAGCCGCCATGCAAGCAAAGACCACGACCGGTTCAACCGCCCGCCAGTCCCGCAGCGAAATGCACCCGATCGTGCGCGAACTCATCGCACTCATCGAGCGGCACGGCTGGCAGCAGAAGTTCGAGGCGGCAATTGCGCACGCGGCCTCGCTGAAGGTCGCCTCTGTCGCGCACGTGCGTACGCTCGACGACTACCTCGTGCTCATCAATGATCTGGTCTCCTGGGCGCCGAGCGCGTCGATGCCCGCGGCCATCAAGAGCACGCTCTACGGGCACTTCATCAAGTTCTACTTCTTTCTCGACCAGCCGCCCGTGCGCGATCTGCAGAGCCCGATCGAGCCGGGCGCGCGAGCGGCAGGACTCACGCCGCTGTCGCAGTGGATCGTGAAGTTCGCAGCGCAGTGGGGTGACTACCTGGACACCTTGGAGTCGGCGCGGCACGTGAAGACCTTCAAGGACGACCCCAAATTCAACTGGGACGAATACATGCCCCCCCCGTCGAGCCACGCGGGAGACGAGGACTGGCGCGCGTACCGAACGTTCAACCAGTTCTTTGCGCGGCACGTCAAACCCGGGATGCGCCCGATCGCCGCCATGACCGATCACGGCGTGATCGTCTCGCCCGCGGACTGCGCGTTCGTGGGTGCTTGGCGCATCAGTTCGAGGTCCCGGATTCTGGTCGAGCAGCACCGTGACGGGCTCGTCGACGCCAAAGGGCTCGAGTGGTCGATCCACGAGCTGCTCGCCGACAGCGACTATGCCGATCGCTTCCGTGGCGGAATCTTCGCGCACAGTTCGCTGACGACCTACGACTACCATCGCTGGCACGCCCCGGTCCAGGGCAAGGTGCTCGAAGCCAAGATCATCCGAGGCGAAGCGTATCTGGACGTCGGGGTAGAAGACTCGACCGTTTCGGGGCGCAAGGTTCATGTTCTGGCCGCCCGCAACGGCACGGGCTACCAGTTCGTCCAGACCCGAGGCCTCGTGGTACTCGAATCCCCAATCGGCCTCGTGGCCTGTCTTCCGATCGGCATGGCCCAGGTTTCATCGGTCGTGATCACCGCCGAGGTCGGTGTGACGCTGCACAAGGGAGAGGAACTGGGTTACTTCCAGTTCGGAGGCTCGGATTTCGTGATGGTGTTCGAGCGCTCGAGCAACGTTCAGCTGATCGCCCAGCCCGGCGTGCATGTGAACCAGGGAAGCTGGATCGGCAACGGGTATCCGTACCGCTGAGCTCGTGCGCAGGCCGTCGGCGAGGAAGCGCGTGTTCGAACGTGGCGCGGTCTGACCGTCCGGCGCATCCGTTCAAGCACCGATTGCGATGCATCATCGTCGGTCGGCGTACAGGACGAGATCGTTCGGGATGAGGCGCAGCATCGGGATGATGAGGGCGTACGCGAGCACGATCAGGGCGACGCACGCGGGAAACCCGCCGCGGGCGTAGAGCGCGATTCCGATGACGTCGCCAAAGCGGTCTGCCACATAGTAGAGCGCCCCCGCGAGCATCAGCATCGAACCCTGCAGGCCTGCCGGGCAGGCGCGAATGATCAGATCGAGATATGCGGCATTGGCGATCGCCCCCATCATGCCGATCGGGGCGGCCACGAGCATCGCGGTCCGCACCGAGTCGACAAAGAGCAGTGGCAGGAATTGCGGGATCGTGATCAGGGTCCCGACCCAGAGCAGGGTCTTCAAGGGCAGGTATCGGCACACAACGGCATAGAGCACGTAGGCCGGGATACGAGACGCGTAGAAGATCGCGTTCCATTCGCCCCAGACGTGATCGGGAGCGTGCAGCGTGTCCTGCAGGTAGTACTGAAGCGGGGTCGAGCCGCCCGGGGCGAACTTGAAGAGCAGCCAGATCCCGAGCGCCGAGTAGATGGGCCGGTGCGTGAAGAACCGTCGCAGTTCGTCAACAACCCGCGCCCGTGGCTGCTCCGACGCGTCGATCGGCGCGAACACGCTTCGCGGCTTCCAGGCTGCGTAAAGCGATAGAACCGCAAACACCGCTGCAGCCAGCAGAAAGAGGTTTCTCAGCGCGTCGGTGGCGAGCCTGTGTTCGAGCGCGTCACTCAACCGCCCTCCGATCATGAGCGCCGCGACCGTGGGCAGCGCCGTGAGCCCTCCCCAGAGCGCGCTGACCTGGCCGGACATCTCGAACTGGCGCGCAAGCGTTGAACTCAAACCTGATCTGGCGCTGTCGATGAACAGATACGCCGATGTGAGCAGAAAGACGGCGACGAGGAGGGTCAGGTACGAGAGTGGCGCAAACGCGAAGTACAGGTATAGCAACGCGCTAAGGACGCTGAAGATGATCAGGTATCCCCGATCCTTCAATCCCAACGGATTCCAGTAATCGCGGGCAAAGCCGAACGCGAAGGAAAAATACAACGGGATCGCGGCGGCCAGGCGAAACACCGCGAGTTCGTGCGCATCAAGTTCGAGGCGGTTCTTGAGGAAAAAGCCCAGCGGGACCGCGATCAGGCCTTCGTTGGGGTCGCAGAATGCCACCAGGACGGTCAGCAAGGCCAGATACAGCAGCGTCCAGGCACGCAACTGTGACGAGGGAGCCTGAGCTTCGAATCCGGCAGACAAGGCCATTTCCTCTCTTGGGCAAACGCGTGCCGATTCGCTCGAACAGGGTTCTGTCCAGGCGGGCGTGGGTTGCGACCCACGCACTGCAGTTTCGCCAGGACTCAGTCCGAGCGCTTCAGTCTGGTCAAACTCAAAGGCTCCCGCTCGGGGGTGAAACACGCTCCCGGAATTGTCAGGTTCCGCGAGATCTTCGTCAAATGGACAGCTCCCAAGGCAATGGCCGATGTCGACGAAGACGGCGGCACGTCGACCGATTCCCGCTCATTTCGCCGCGACCTGCGTATTCCGACGAAGATGACCGGCGTTTCCGGCTGAAGGTGACCGCGGATTCCGGGCGAACGTGACCGGTTCCTCTTCGCCCTGAGCAGCGTCGTGCCCTACGGCGCGACCGTATTCCTGTTCCTGCCCTGCCTGTTCGTGCTGTCCACCATCGTTCGGTGTGGGCGCCGACGCGAAGTTGCCCGAGTTCAGCCGGTCTGAAACTGCCGTTGGCTGCATGAACCACGCGACAACTGCCTTGACGCGCGCGAGCGGCACCGGAGGCGGCGGGTCCGGCTTCGTGAATGCGTCCGCGTTCTCGCCATCGATCGAGGACGGCAACAATGCGCAGCGGCAAGGGGATGGGCAGGTGGTGATCGCGACCATTCCACCGTCGCTCGCCGTTCCGACGCTTGCCGACTGGAGCCGGCTGCCACTGATCGCGCTCGCAGCGTAAGGAGTCGCTTCCGGATTCATCGGCCGGAATAACGGGCCGGCCTCGTAACCATCAGCAGATCATCTGAGCAGCGGCGTGCCGGTCGCAGCCTTGCCGTTCAGGTCGAAGCTCTTGAAGTCGAACGTCAGCACGCCCGGATTCTCGAATGAACGGATGCTGTATGTCCCGTTCCTGAGATCGGCGACCACGGTCCACTCGGTGAACTCATAGGCGTTCGCTCCCCCGCCGTAGCCACTCGACGCATCAAGGTATATTGAGCCAAACGGTATATCGAAATTGTTGAGGATGTGCCAGGCTCGGCTGCGCTGCACGTCAGTCGTCGCGTTGGCCGGCGTATTGAGTACAAAGAGTGCAGCCCTGACGAAACGATCCGAACTCAACATGCTGCCGGGCATCCCGTGCAATCCATTTCCTGAGCTGGCCGGCGGAAAGACCTTGCCCTTTACTTCCAGCGGCTTCTTGTCCAGACCGCCAAGGTTCGCATAGTTGCCGATGTTGGCAAGGTGCCAGGCAAAAGGCGGATCGTTTGTCATGACACCGATCACGTTGTCCGTCATGACCAGGCGCCCGTCGAGATACTCGACGACGATGCTGCCGCCCTGAGCGTCGTGCAACGTCATCCGTGCCTTGGGTGTGCCCCCCCATTCCTTCATCGGCGCATTGCTCACATACATGTTCGGAAGGGCTCGCCGCACTTCGTCCACGGTCGCGAAATTACCGAGTACATAGGTCAGCAGCTGCTGGGGCGCAATGCTGTTCGAATCCTGTCCAGCCGGCACGTCCTGATAGCGGGCGGTATTCGGGGCATTCAGCAGGCCGCCGGCAAGGCCCGCCTCGTTCATGCCGTCGACGTAGAACGGCAGGCCGAAGACATTCGCGCCGATCGCCGCGTACTTCGAGGTCCAGCTCTTGCCTTTGCCGGCCGTGCCGTCCGGACCAATTCCTTGGCTGGCATAGCCGCGCGGCATCTGCAGCACCTGCGATTGCAGAGGAATGCCGAACTCCATGGTGCGGCCGTAGATTCGGCCGCCATCGTTGCCGTTCAGGACCAGCGACGTGCACGAGTCGGCCTGTTGTGAGGCCATCGCCAGGAAGGCGGCACAAGCCAGTACCTGAGAGCGTTGTCTGAGCTTCATGTCCGTGTTCTCCACGAGGTTGTGTCGATCAGCGAAACTTCCCGCGGCGAGCCACCGAGCACAAGGAAGGGCGGCTCGTCTCGATAGCAGCAATGGGTCTTGACAACTGGCCATTCGGACTTGTGAGCTTCGTGCACATGGTTGTCCATTGCCCCGTGTTCCATTTTCTGTCCCGGGCGGTCTCGAAGAGGCTGGGTGCGATGCCCGAGCGCGCGCGGACGATTCGCGTTGCTGTGCTCTGCGGCCTCTTGTTCGGCGTCACTTTCCTGCCGGTCTATCGCGTGCCATTCATGAGCCCGCCCAGGTTCGGCGATGCGTATGACGCGACCGGGTGCGCACTGCAGGTGGGTACGCATGCTCCAGTGGACTGTAACACCTGAAACGTTAGTATGAGCATGCCTGATTCGGTCGTTACCATCCGTCAGTCGGCAAAGTTGTAGGTTGCCGTCATCACCCTGCCGTCTTCCACTTCGACCCGGCAAGCATGTCGGCCAACCGACCTGCTTTCGGCCAGGTACCGCACGCCCGTTTGGGCTCTTATCCCGCGCGGACCGAGGCCGTGCCGTTCGGCGAAGTCATCCAGTTCGGTCGCACTCATGCCCGGCCGAAGTTGCTGGCAGACCTTGCGCATCCGCGTTTCGCCGGTGACCGACGAGTAGGTGTAGTAGGCAATCAGGAACATGACGAGCGTAGTAGTCAGCCGGCCGGCAATTTGCAGGATCGAAATGGGCCGTCGTGATCGGGGCCGATCATTGCTCGAAGCGCTGAGCGCTGTCCGTAGCGGTCCACGATGAAGCCAGATGAAGCCGCAAAGCCAGTACAGACAGGTCGAGGCATGGAAGTTGGCATCCCGCATGATCAGCGCGCCCGGCTTGACGCACTGCCAGTACAGCCAGTAACTGCCGTCCACGGTAAGGTAATACCAGAGCAGTGCCAGCGGAATCCAGCGCCATCGCCGGTCCCGGATCACCTGCACCGACCACGGTGCAGTCAAATAGGCCATCGTGGCCATGACGAAGCTGATGGGATAGTCCCAATCAGGGGCCGCTTCATAGTCGGCACCGATCAGGAGCAGCCCCAGACCGATGGCGAAGGTGGCAAGCTTCCAGGGACGGAGGTATTCCATCAACATGGCTGGCGTGCCGTCATCGTGCCGCGGGATCGGCGCGCGGCAGGATTCTCGAATATGATCCGTTCTCGCCATGAACCAGGTGGATCATGGCGCCCTGCCTCGTTCGGGGCTCGGAACAGCACCGTCGTGAGGACTGTACCACCCGTTGCGAGGGACCCCGGCAAAGGTCGGTGACCATGGCACGCGAGGGACACATGCTGAACATGCTCGTCGGGTTGATACTGACCGGCGTCGTATCGGCACCGGCGTTCATGCTGCTTGCTACCGAGTTTCGCCGTCCGGCCTTTGCCCCGACGAACGCCTGGTTCTGGATTGCCTTGCTGAGCCTCATGGCATTCGGTTGCGCCATTTCGATTGTCGGGCTGATGCGCCGTCGCCATTGGGGCTACTTTGCGTGGTCACAGACGGCATTGTCGTTCCTGGTGTCGATGATCTACATCGGTTGGTATCGCCGGGAGCTTGACTATGCAAAGATGGGTCCAGACCCCGAGGCCCTGTATCAGGGGCCGCCCGTCGCGTCCTTGCAGGGGTTTCTTATCCTGGCTCTGGTTTGGGCGGTGATTGCCCTATCCCCCGTGGCCTTGACCGCGCTGATGAGCTGGATGAAGTCTCGCCGCGGGAGACGCCAAGCGGATGAGGAGTTGAACCGTGGTCGCCGACGGTTCCGGGCATCTTCATGAGCGGCAACAATACCGACTCCGGACATGGAATGCTCTGATGAAGAAGGCTATCGGGAGTGTGATGGCGATTGCCTTGCTGGTGATCGGCGCCGGGCAGTACGTCAGATGGTCGAACGACGACTTGGCCGACCTTACCAGGATCAGGCGTTCGAAGCTGGCAGAGCTGCGGCCCGTTCTGCTGCGCTACAAGGCTGAGACAGGCAGCTTTCCGGGAACAATCGAATTGCTTGTTCCAGCGTACCTGCCCCGGGTTCCGACCGAGTTGCAGGACGTACCCGGTGTGGAGGCGGCGAAGAGAATCCAGTACGAGAGTCTCGGTGGCACGGCGCGCTTCACCTATCACGTGATCCGTGGACCAGATTCGACCGAAGTATTCGACGTTGGCAGCAACGAGTTCCGTCTCAACAGATAGTCGGCAGGGGTGATCGCTCCATTCGGGACACCCGCCGTTTGCGAGAGTCGCGGATCACCTTCGGGTGGCCCGTCTCATGTCGGAAATTGGACCCGAAGTGCACCTGGACTTCGTCCCGGCCTGACCTGGAGTTGTATCCGGATCACTGACGGCGCGGAAGCCTATCTGGGCTGGCTTGGCAACGTGGTGAAAGCGGGTTCGCTGGGCGACAATCGGCATTCCGCTGCATCGACCAGAATCGGGGGGTAGACGAATGAAGCTCTTGTCGAAGACCGACGGAAATCGTCGCGGTGCGCCATGGCGACTGTCCTGGTTTCCCCTCGGCGTCGTCGCGCTTGCGGCGCTCTGGCTCGCCGCCTGTCGCCACGACAATGAGAACAGCGGCGTCGCCTATTCTTTCGCGGTCCTTGGCTGCAATCGTGTCGACGTACCCAGTCTTGACGACCCGAGCACTGCGAACCTGCCGCAGTTGCAGCGCACGCTCGCGGAGATTGCGGCGATGCAACCGCCGCCCGACTTCATCTTCTTCACCGGCGATCTGGTACTCGGAATGACCGCCGATCTGGCGACGCTGCGCCGCCAGCTCGAAGCGTGGGTGCAGGTCTACCGTGCCTCGCCGGCCGGCCAGAACCCTGCCATCCGCCTGGTGGCGCTGCCGGGCAACCACGAGTCACAGGTTCCTGAAGGGAGCAATCAGTGCGGGGTGTCCAATCCTGGCGCCGAGGCGGTGTGGCTCGACGTCATGGCCCCTTTCATCGCTGGCGACAACGGGCCCAGGGCCGGCGGGCCCGACCAGTTGCAGACCGATCAGAGCCGTCTGACCTATTCGTTCAACTTCCGTGACACGCACTTCGTCGTCCTCAATACCGATCCGGTCGGCGCGGCGGCGACGGTGCCGGTGCACTGGATCGCCGACGACCTCGGCGCGGCGCGACAGGATCGGTCGATACGGCACATCTTCGCGCTTGGGCACAAGCCGGCGTTCACTCCGTCCGACGCGACCCCGGACTGCTCGCTCGACTCGAACCCGAGCGTTCGCAACGTCTTCTGGGACGAAATCAACGGTGCCAGCGCCACCTCGTACCTCGTCTCCCACGCGCACCTGTACAACCGTTCGCAGCCAGCTTCGCCGACCGCACCCGGCGTCATCAAGGCGTGGCAAGTCGTCGCCGGCAACGGCGGCAGCCCCGTAGACAAGAAGTGGGCAGAGAGCGGCGCGACCCCGTACTATGGCTACACGGTGGTCAGCGTCACCAACGACGGCCGCGCGCTGCTGACCGGCTACGGGCGCAACTTCGACCTTGCCAACTACATCGCACCGTCTCCGGCGCAACAGTATCCGACGACGGTGCGCGACGCAGCGGATATCACCGTGCCGTAAGACCTGCGGTCCACCCCGACGAGTTGGTCGAACGCGCGATCGGCAACTCGAGCCGTTCCGGCGATCTGGTTCTGGACTGCTTCGGCGGCTCCGGCACGACGCTGATCGCTGTCGAAAAAATCGGGACGGCGCGCGCGGATGATGGAGCTCGGCCCGCGCTACGCGGGCGCCGCGACGGCTTCGCACAGTTGGTCGATCGTGAACGGTTTGTCGAGCATGGCGCGTACGCCCGCTGCCAGGGCATCGACACGAACCTGATCGGTTATGGATCCGGACGCCATCACGACCGGCAGGTCCGGCCGGATCTCTTTCAGCGCGCGTGCAACGTCAAGCCCGGAAAGCCGGGGCATCTTGAAGTCGGTGACGGCTAGGTCGAACTGACCCGGGTCGGCTCGGGCCGCCGCAAGGGCCTCAACCGGATCGGTGTAACCGCTGACCCGGAAGCCCCGACGCTTGAGAATGCACGTCATCAGGAAGACGATCGATTCCTCGTCGTCGACGTACAACAGGTGCTTGACGCTGGTGCGGGCGCTCATGCTCGGGTCACTGCGCACCGAGTCGGCAAGGCCAGTCGATATCGTCACGTGCCGCCCGAACGACTGACGTGCGTCGATCGCGGTGTTCAGTGGGTTCATGCCGACGCTCCTTTCCGATGCAGGGCTCGTTCAGCGGCCTGACGGCGGCCATCAACACGGTGCGACAGCCAGCCGCGTTGGCGCGAATGGTGTAACGCTACGCGCGAATCCTGAACAGACCCTGATCGAAAATTGCTCCGAGGCCGGAATCCCGGCATCGGCCCGTCCGACCGTCGATCAGGAATCCGGAGCTACCCGATCGACAACCGCTGCAGGTCGCGTCCACGGCCGTAGACGAGGTCGACGATGCCGCGCGACAGGAGCACCGCCGAGAACAGCGACGTGAGAATGCCCAGGCAGTGGACGACGGCGAAACCGCGCACCGCGCCGGACCCGAACGCGAACAGCGCCAACCCCGCGATCAGCGTCGTCACGTTCGAGTCGAGGATCGTCCCCCAGGCCCGATCGTAGCCGGCCCGCAGCGCCACCGCCGCCGGCGCGCCCCAGCGCAGTTCCTCTCGGATGCGCTCGTTGATCAGCACGTTGGCGTCGATGGCCATGCCCAGCGTCAGCGCGATCGCGGCGATACCGGGCAGCGTCAGGGTCGCCTGCATTACCGAGAGCAGCGCGACCAGCAGGAGCAGATTCAAGGCGAGCGCCGCGACGGCGATCGCACCCATCAGCCGGTAGTAGACCGTCATGAAGACGGCAACGGCGACCAGGCCGCCGCCGACCGAGCGGAAGCCGCGGTCGACGTTCTCCTGGCCCAGCGAAGGCCCTATCGCCCGCTCCTCGATGATCGCCATCGGCGCCGCCAGCGAGCCGGAGCGAACGAGCAGCGACAGGTCGCTCGTCTCGCGCGTGCTCATATTCCCGATGACGACGATCCGGCCGCCGGCGATCTCGCCGAGGATCTTCGGCGCCATGATCACCTCGGTGCGGTCGCGCTCGGCCAGCACCACCGCCATGCGCGTGCCGACGTTCTCGCGCGACAGGTCGCGAAAGATCCTTGCGCCGGCCGGATCGAGGACAATGGTGATGTTCGGCGAATTGTCGTTGGGGTCGAAGCCCGGCTGGGCGTCGATCACGCGGTCACCCGCCAAGGCTGCGCTGCGACGAACGCGTATCGAACCCCCGCCTCGCAGCGGCAAGACCTCGGTGTCGAACGCCGTCTTTCCGGCCTGCACCGGGTCCTGCGCGCCGTTCTCCTCGTGGACCAGGCGAATCTCCAGCATCGCGGTGCGTCCGATCAGTTCCTTCGCGCGCGCGACGTCCTGCAGTCCCGGAAGCTGCACCGCGATGCGGTCGTCCCCCTGCTGGGTGACCACGGGCTCGGCCACTCCCAGGGCATTGACGCGGTTGCGCAGGATCTGGGCGTTCTGCTCGACCGCCGACTGGCGGATCCGGCGCTCGGCCTCCGGACGCAAGGTCAGGCGGAGTTCTCCGGCCTCCGACTCCGACTCGTGCGCCGCCAGATCGGCAAAGGCGATCCCGATCTCGTTCCTCGCGCGCAGGCGCTCTGCCGTCCCCGGCAGCCGGACGACGATTGCCGCACCGGCCCGCGCGGCACCGCTGTAGTGAACGCCGCGCTCGCGCAGCAGCGCGCGCACGGCGGCGACGTGGCGGTCGATCCGGCGGTCGACCGCTGCCTGGGCGTTGACCTCGAGCAGGAAGTGCACGCCGCCGCGCAGGTCGAGCCCGAGGTAGAGCGGCAGCGCCCCGATCGCCGCGAACTGCGGCGGCGCCGCCGAGACGAAACCCAGCGCAACCACGTGGCTCGCACCGAGCGCGTCCTGCAGCACTTCTCGCGCGCGCTGCTGCGCGTCGGTGTCGGCGAAGCGCAACCTCGCCCCGGACGCATCGAGTGTGGCGCCCGTGGACGCCAGCCCCGCCGCCTGCAACACCCGTTCGACCTGCCCGAGCAGCGCGGGCTGCGGCGCATCGGCCTGGCGCGGCGAGACCTGCACGACCGGATCGTCGGGGTAGAGGTTGGGCAGTGTGTACACCGCACCGAACAGCAGCGCGGCGACGATCACAAGAAGCTTCCAAACCGGATATCGGCTCACGGGAACCTTGCGCCGACGCTCATTCCGCGCCGGCGCCCCGCAACCAGAGCGCTGAAGCTCGACTCCGAAGGCTGCCACTGCGCGGGATGGCCTTCGAGCCGGCGCAGGGGCAGGTTGTTGCTCAACGCAGCCCCGTCCAACCCGCCTGGTAATGCGCGAAGCGCTCTGTGGCGCCAACTTGGCGGGCGTACTCGGCAACGAACTTGCCCTTGCCGCTCACCTGAGGGTGAGTGATGAACTGGAACCAGTTCGAGTCGTCCGGATAAAGCATGCATTCGCGGGGCGCATCGTCGACGACGACCAGCGTGGCAGCGCTGAGGCAGTCGACGATCGAAACCAGTTCCTTGAGGTGGTGCACTGCGCTCGGCACGACATTCCCCCAGTCGACGTCATACGAATCGAGGTAGAGGAGATCGATGCGCCTGCCTTCGCGCTCGAGTTCTTCGGCGATCGTACGCAGCACCAGGACGCTGTCGCCGGTGCGGATATCGAAACGATCCCCGACCAGCGTCCGGCAGCAGGCGGTGGCCCTCGCGTCGATATCGACCGAATAACCCCGGCTACCCTTCGCCGACGCGGCGAGATAACGGTCGAACAGCAGGGTACTCTGGCCGTCACCGTCCCAGTTGTCGGCAACGCGCACGCATCCCGTCTCGACGATCGTCACAGGCCGGCCGGCCGTGATCTCGTCGAGATAGCGGAAGATCTTGCGAAACGAGGTCTCGCGCCGGCCGAGGCGAGGCGCCGCGACCGAGTCGAACCAGCGCCAGAACGCCTCTCCCGGGTTCGCGTCGGTTGCACCGCCTCGATCAGGCACTCGCACGTCGGACAATGGGCCGACCGGACCGCCGGGGCCTCGAGGCGCGGGGTTGCCTGCGTCGTTCGATGGGGTCGCATTGCCTGATGCACGATGCCTGTTCGGCAGGTAGCCGCGCCGCACTGCAAATTGGTAAAGCTCCATTTCCGTCGTCACTCGATTCTTGGCGACGCCTTCCTGGACGGCGCTTGCGCTCGCGCCGACGTCACTCGCGTTCATCTGGTTACTTACGACGAATACCGGGATGTTCATGATGCCCAATATCATTCCGAAATAGGCGTCGTCATCGTTGAACACTTCGCTGGGCAAGGTTTCCAGGAACTCGGGGGACATGTAGAACCGGTCCGGCGCGAACTCCCTGACCGGATAGAGCACCCCGTGAAACCCGCGCGGGGCGTCGACAAACCCCTCCTGGTCATAAATCAGCCCGTTCATGTGATGGTAGGGCGGGTGACTCAAGGTGATGCTCTTCACGGGAACTGCGTACTTGGGATAGCGAAGGGACGCGTCGAGGAAGCGCTGCAGGAATTGCGGGTCGGAATAAACGATGTCATCGTCGATGGTGAGGACGTGCGTGATCTTCTCCGGGTCGATGTCCTTGACGGTCCGGTTCTGCGCCAGGAATTCAATCGCCCCCAGCAGCTTGGTCGCCGGACCAAAATCACGAGTAGCGGTGTGCACGTGAATGTCGGGGTCCTGCGCCCAATGTTCCGGGACCGCGATCTTCTCGTTCGGCCATTTGATGTAATGGCCGGCGATGTTGATGATTATCTTGCAACGCAGGCTCTGTCGCTGAATGGACTCGATAACCGCGGGCAATGATTCGTGAAATCTCCGCGGAATCGTTGTGACGGAAACCAGTAGATTCGGGACGCACTGTCGTAGAGACTTCACGTTGATTGCTCCGCGTTGTACTGCCACTGTCCCGCCATTTTCCGGCAGCGGCCGCCGCCGCCGTTCGATCTGGACGCTGCCGATCGGCTGACGTGGAACACGTCCGGTTTCATGATCAGGGTGTCCGCTCGGATCACGGAAGGGAAGAAACGTCAGAACTGCCGGACCTGGTTGAGCTCGTAGGCGTTGGGCTTGCCGGCGTCGCGTTCCGTCGTCAGGCGCCCGATGTGCAGGCAACCGACCGCATCGAAGAACGCGCTCTTCCAGCCCGCGGCCACGTAACGATCAGCGAACTCCTGCTCGAAGTGACCGGCCTGCTCGTCGAAGCGGCCGACGGCCTTGATGGCAGCACTGCGCAGCAGCGACGGCCGGAACGAGAAGTGCGGCCACCAGCAGTTCGACCGGCGCCCGGCCGGGAATCGCGTGAAGAATGCGTCCCGCGCCACCGGGTCAGGAACGTATTCGTGGACGAGGTAGCGCAGGCCGGAATCAGGATGGCGGCGCAGGACACCTCCGACGATCTGCCGGTCCTCCAGTGTTTCGGCATAGTTGCGGTTGAAGAGGACCTGGCCGACTTCGGGCTCGACGTCGAGGATCGCCAGCGCGCGCGTGACGTAGTCGGTCGCGACGAAGAAGTGAAAGTCGTCTTCGAGGTGCACCCAGTACGGCGTGGCCACCTCGTCCAGCAGGCGGTTCATGCTCCTGGCGTGCCCCTTGTCGGCCTCGCTCTTGAAGATGAACTCGAAGAAAGGGTAGAGCTCCTGCATCCGCGCCCGGTCGGACGCGCTCGAGTTGTCGTCGATGCAGA